>JAICYT010000061.1 GCA_025934075.1 Gemmatimonadaceae bacterium | reverse complement strand
CATTTATCAAATCATCGCAAATGGAGTCGAATCGCTAAATGGAGTCAAATGGAGTCTGACCCTATTTCGCGCAAATGGAGTCTGACCCCATTTAGACCCCATTTACCCGAATTTTCGTGCGCTCGCGACGAATAACGTTGGGCCCTTCGCTTCGGGATCGGCCGGCAGCGGACGATACCGACACGACGTGAACCCCGCGTTGCCCAGCCATTCCTTCACCTGCTCACCGTCGAAACCCTGCCATACGTGGCCGAGTTGGACGATGTAATCGACGCGGTCGTGCGACATCAGGTCGACGATGAGCAGTCGACCGCTTGGCTTCAGCACGCGTCGCACTTCGCGCATCGCCTTGGATGGATCAGTGATGAAGTGCGCGACGAGGAACAACACCGCCGCATCAAGAGTTCCGTCTTCGATTGGCAGCGCTTCGATCGTACCGACCCGGAGGTCGACATTCGCGTGTTCCTCGAGCCTCTCTTTGGCGACGTTCAGCATCGGTCCAGATTCGTCGACGGCGATCACTTGTGCGACGCATGGCGCGAGCGCTTCGGTAATGTGCCCCGCGCCGCAACCGAGATCGCCAACGACCCATCGCTCATCGAGCAAGTCGAGCAACGCGAGCAAGTCGGTCCGTTGCCCGATCATGTCGGCGCGCATCTTATCCCACGCCTCGGCAGAGTCGCGGAAGAAGATGAGCGCCTTGTCGCGGCGCTTGGCCAAGACGCCGGCGGCTCGTCGTGCGTCCTGCGTCGCGCCGGCCGAGCCCGACATTTGTGAGCGGACCACCGACCACAGTGCCTTCGTCTCGTGGTCGAGCCGAGTCGATACCATCTTATAGAAGCGACTGGTGCCGTCGCCGCGCGCGACGAGCCACTCGTCGTCCGCCAGTAGCTTGAGGTGCCGGCTCACCGTCGACTGCGGCAGTTGCATGATGGTGCATAGCTCGCTGACGGTGAGCTCGTTTCGGTCGAGAAGGAGCAGAATCCTGCTCCTCGTCGGATCGGCGAGCACAGCGAGACGGTCGAGGACGTTTGTCCGAGGGGGTGCGGTCATATATCCGTATATCCGGATGAAAGATTGCACCAAAGGACGCCCAGGTCAACCCCGGCGACGCCGCTAGCCGCCGCTCGGCGGGATCTGCACTTTCATGCATTCACCGGCTTTCGAGGATTCTCCATGGGAACGAACGCAGCGCCGACCGCAGTGCCGACCGACGCCTCCACCGATCGCGGAGTGTATGACTCGATGGAGGCGCTTCGCTCGCTTCTGATCGAGGGAGAGCAACTCGAGGCGTGCGCAATTCAGCGCCGTCTGTTCGCGCTTCGGCATCGCCGGCTCATGGTGGCCGCGACGACTGGTCGGCTAATCGTCGTGCAGCGCGGTCTGTTTGGCGGATTTCATCCGATTGATTTGCGGTGGCAAGACCTTCGTGATGCTGCGCTCGACGTCGGCGTGTTCGGTGCGACGCTGCGTGTCGCTGTCTACCGCAGCAACGACCTCGCGAGTGCTGAGGGTCCGCCGAGCAACGTGATCGTGACTGGACTGCGAAAGGCCGAGGCGCAGCAGGTCTACCGGGCATGTCAGACGCGCGCACAGGCGTGGCGTGAAAAGCGGCGCATTCGGGAGCTCGAGGAGCTCCGCGCGAAATCGGGTGGCGTTCAGATCGGTGCGACGCGCGGCATGATGGGTGGTGGCGCGATGTCACCCGCGGGAGTGGGCGCTAGTGACGATGGTGACGGCTCACCCATGGCACGACTGCAACGCGCAAAGGACATGGTCACGAGCGGACTGCTGAACGACGCCGAGTTCGAGCAAATCAAAGCCAAGATTCTCGCCGAGCTGTGACCGTGTAGTGGTCGAACTCCCTCGCCGAACACACAAACGTCCGCGCTTTCGCGCGGACGTTTGTGTATGCACGGCTGAGACTAGACCGAGCGTCTCAACTCGTCTTGAGATTCGGATTGTTGAAAGCCTCCACGTCCGGCAACGGCATGCACAGCTGATCGCCATACGTTCCGCCACCAGGAAACTTGACGCCGGGTGCTGGGTTGAGCGGAATCTGGAAGCGAATCAGATCGTACAAATGCTGGCTTTGTAGGAAGAGCGCACGACGACGCTCGTTGATCAGCGCTGCCTTGAGATCCGCCGCCGTACTGCTGGCCGGAAGCGCGGCCTCGTTGCCGGCCGCGCGCGACGCGTTGATCAACGCCAACGCCTCGGATGGATTGCTCGCGATATCTGCCTCCGCGACGATGAGCTGCGCTTCGACGCCGGTGGCAGGCTGGCCGAAATATCGATCGTGGAAATAACTCGCGCACCCTGTCATCTCGTCACGAGAGAATCATCATCGCGCTGTCGCGGGCCACGCTCGATATTCCTGCGTGCTGAAGCCGCGGGCTAAGCCGGCAGACACCAGGTTTCCCTCGCCGCATCCGCTTGGCAAGACGGAATCCGGGAGACGTCACCTCCGTACACTCTCCAAACACGACCATCATCGCGCGCGCTTGCCGCGGTGCCGGTCCGTCGACCAGTTTCAATCATATCTTCGTGCATGAATGCGCATCGCTCGCTCATTTCCGCTCTTAGCCATGACTACCAGGCGCGATTTTCTCAAGCACACTGGCGTAGCCGCCGCGATCGCCGCGGCCAACTCGGCGCTGCATCCCGGTATCGCGAACGCGCTGTCGTCGCTTCCGCTGTATCCGCGCGGCGTCGGCTCCTTCGAGGAGCTTCCGATCAAAGAGTTGCTGATGGAAGCACTCGGCGCGGCGAAGGCCGCCGGCGCGTCATGGTCGGACGCGCGCATTAGTCGATATCGGCAGAACTTCGTCGGAACGCGTGAGAAGCAGATCGTGCAAGTCGGTGACACCGACTCGATCGGTATCGGAGTTCGCGCGTTGGTGAATGGCGCGTGGGGGTTCGCCGCGTCGCAAGATCTGACGCGCGAGGGCGTCGCGGCGGCGGCGAAAGAGGCCGCAGGCATCGCGAAAGCGAATCGAATTCCCGGCGCCGCGCCGGTCGTACTCGCACCGGCCCAAGCGTATCCGACCGCCACGTGGAAGAGCTCGTACGAGATCGATCCGTTCACGATTCCCGTCGAGCAGAAAGCGCAGTTGCTGATCGACGCCAACACCGAATCGATGAAAGCCACGAACGTGAAGTTCGTGAACAGTTTCTTGTTCTTCATCAAGGAAGACCGGAACTACGCCAACACCGACGGTTCGTTCATCACGCAAACCGTGATTCGAAGCTGGGTGCCGTTCACCGCGACGGCCGTCTCGCCCGACTTTAGCGATTTTCAATCACGCAGCAACACGGTGCAACCCGCGGGACGCGGCTGGGAATTCATCCTTGCGGCGGATCTCGTCGGGAACGCCAGAAAGTGGGGCGAAGAAGCGGCCGAGAAGCTCAAGGCGAAACCGGTCGAGGTCGGGCGTTATGATCTCGTGCTGCATCCGTCGCACCTCTGGCTCACGATTCACGAGTCGATCGGTCATCCCACTGAGCTCGACAGAGCCATGGGTTACGAGGCCAACTACGCCGGCACGAGCTTCGTCTCGCCGCCCGAGAAGGTGCTCGGCACGCTGAAGTACGGTCCGGAGTTCATGAATATCCAAGGCGATCGCACGCAGGAAGGCGGTTGCGCCACGATTGGCTGGGACGACGATGGCGTGAAGGCGGAATCGTTCCTCATCATCAAGAACGGAATCTTCCATGATTATCAGACGAGTCGCGAGCAAGCACCGTGGCTCGAGTCCTACTACAAGAAGCAGGGTATGCCCGTGAAGTCGCACGGCTGCTGCAACGCCGACAACTGGAGCAGCGTGCAATTCCAACGCATGCCGAACGTGTCGCTCCTGCCTGGCGAGAAAGATTCCAAATGGGAAGATCTCATCGCCGCGACCGACAGTGGTATCGCGATCATCGGCGACGGCTCGTTCTCGATCGATCAGCAGCGCTACAACGCGCAGTTCGGCGGCCAGCTCTTTTATGAAATCAAAGGCGGCAAGCTTGGTGCGCCACTCAAGGACGTCGCCTATCAGATGCGCACGCCCGACTTCTGGAATGCAATGGACATGATCGGCGGCAAGTCGAGCTACATGATGGGCGCGAGCTTCTTCGACGGAAAAGGGCAACCGCCGCAGATCGGCTCCGTGAGCCACGGCTGCGTGCCGGCGCGTTTCCGCAACATCAACGTGATCAACACGGGGAGGAAAGCTTAATGCGCAGCGCGGCTGATCCCCGAGTCATGACGCGCGAGCAAGCGCAGGCCGTCGTCGAGCGCGTCGTGAAGATGTCGAAGGCGGATGGCATCCAGGTGAACATCGGCGGCGGCTATAGCGCCAACGTTCGCTTTGCCGACAATCGTATCTCGACGGCCGGTGGTGTGTCGACGGCGAATGTGAACGTGCAAAGCTCCTTCGGCGCGAAGCACGCCGTTACAACGACGAATGATCTCACCGACGAAGGACTGGAACGCGCCGTTCGACAATCCGAAGCGCTCGCGAAGCTCGCTCCCGACGACCCGGAGTCGATGCCCTTGCTCGGCCCGCAGCAGTACGAGGATGTGAAATCCTATTTCGACTCGACGGCGAATTTGGGTCCCGAGGGTCGCGCCGAGGCGGCACGCGCAGCGATCGATCCGTGTAAGTCGGCCGGCGATTTGAAAGCGGCGGGATTTCTCGTGACCGGCATCGGCGCCGGCGCGGTCGGCAACAACAAAGGGCTGTTCGCGTATCAGGCTGGTACATCGGCGAACTACACGCTCACCGTCCGCACGAGCGACGGAACTGGTTCCGGTTGGGCAGGCGCCGATCATCCGGATTGGTCGCAGCTCGATGTGAAGAGTGTCGCGCAACGCGCGATCGAGAAGGCGCGCCGATCGAAAGGCGCCGTCGCGATCGAGCCGGGCCGCTATACGGTGATACTCGAACCTCAAGCTGTCGGCGACCTCGTGCAGCTGCTCGCGTTCGCGCTCGACGCACGCTCGGCCGACGAAGGTCGAAGTCCATTCTCCAAGCAAGGCGGCGGCACGAAGATTGGCGAGAAGATTGTCGACGAGCGTGTGACGCTCTTCTCCGATCCCGCCGATCCGCAGCTCCTCAGCAACGTTTTTGATGGACAAGGATTGCCGGCGCATCGGCAAGTCTGGATCGAGAACGGTGTCTTGAAGAAGCTGACGTACTCGCGCTTCTGGGCGCAGAAGAAGAATCAGCAGCCGGACGCCGGCACGAATGCGGTCAAGCTCAATGGCGGCACGCAATCGACCGAAGAGTTGATTGCGTCGACGCCGCGCGGCGTGCTGGTCACGCGGCTCTGGTACCTGCGACCAGTGGATCCACGCACCGTTTTGTATACCGGCCTCACGCGCGATGGCACGTTCCTGATCGAGAATGGCAAGGTCACCAAATCGGTCAAGAACATGCGATTCAACGAATCGCCGCTGTTCATGCTGAACAACCTCGAGGGGCTCGGCCGACCGGTGCGCGTCGCAGGGACCGAGGCGGGCGGCGATGTCGTGATGCCCGCGATCAAGGTGCGGGATTTCAACTTTACCAGCCTGTCCGATGCCGTATGACGTCCTTCCCACGTCTGAGCCCGTTACTACATTGACAGAGTGACCGAGCATCCCTCGACGCCGGTTAGGCGTAACGACAGCGCGTCGAGGCAATTCTTGTCGGGTTTTCCTCTGCAACATCCTGCTCAGGCCAGCGGTCTCGATTCGAGAACGATAAGCCGCGCAAAGCTCGGCGACATCGACGCGTTTACCGCGATCGTGGAGGCGTACCACGCCCGCTGCATTCGATTTGCGCGCGCCATGTTGCGCAACCCGGATGACGCCGAGGACATGGTGCAGGAGACGTTCGTCCGCCTATACCGTGCGCTACCGCGATACGAGGAACGACAAAGGTTCGAGGCGTGGCTGTTTCAGATTCTCGGCAACTGCTGCCGCACGGCAAACACGGCGTTTCAGCGGCATTCATCGCGCACGACGAACGATGAGGAAGCGTACGAGCGCGTGCCATCGATCGACGATCCAGCCGCGCAGTTCGATCACGAATGGAGTGAGGCGGTACGGCGCGCATTGGCAGAAGTCCCGGAGTACAACCGCGAGATTTTCTTGTTGCATTACATCGAAGGATTCTCGTACGAGGAAGTCGAACGCATGACGGGCATCAAGCAGTCGGCACTCAAGATGCGCGTCAAGCGCGCGAGTGACATGCTGCGGACTCGTCTGAGCGAGGGACACCGATGAGCGACGCCGAACGAGATCCAGTGCTCCGCCGCGCGCTCGATGAGTTGCGCAAACTTCCTCCCGCGGACGTCGGAGCCATGCGTCGCGTCGTCAGTGCGGCCGCGGCCGCACGCGTCACACCGTTCGACAGCGATCCAGGAATGTCGAGCCCGCGTCGTGGGCGGTCCGTTCGCGTATGGATGGTCGTAGGAATCGCGGCAGCGTCGGCGTTCGTCGGGTTTGCGTTGCGTGGAGCATGGACGTCGCGCTCACACGCTGCGTCGACGGCAGCCTCATCAGGTGCCCCGAGCACCGCGCCGTCGATCGTGCGAACAGCGGCGTCGACCGAGCTCGATGCCGCACCGGTTCAGCAACCGTTCGTCTTCAACAACAGTCGCGCGCACAAAGTTTTCGTCGTCGGGGATTTCAACCGCTGGGATCCGACGGCTACGCCGATGACGCGCTCGTCCGACGGCGAGCTATGGTCGACGGTGATCCCCGTCGTCCCGGGCCGTCACATGTACGCGTTCATGGTCGATGATTCGCTGTTCACGCTCGACCCAAACGCTCCCAAGACGCGTGATCCTGATCTTGGGGCCGAGGGTTCGATCATCATCGTGGGGCGGCCGTGACGCGACGCTTGTTGTGGCTCCTCGGTCTACTCGTTGCGACCTCCAGGGTGACGACCGCGCAAGATTCGCTGCCGCTTGCTACCCTCGACCGCGACGTCGCGATGCGTCTCACACGCATCGTCGACTCAGCGGGCTCGCGCGGGCTGCCGACGGAGCCGATCGTCGCGAAGATCTCGCAGGGCGTGTTCTTTCATGCGCCGCCGGATCGGATAGTCGTCGCAGCGCAGAGTGTCGTCGCGCGCCTCGAGGAAGCGCGCATCGCGCTCGCGCCAAAACCGACTCAGTCGGACATTGCCGCTGGTGAAAACGCACTGGGCGTGGACGGCGTGACCAGGACTGCCCTGCAGGCGATCCGCTCGACCAGTCCCAACCGGCCAGTCGCTGTGCCGCTCGGTCTCTTGGCGCAACTCGTTGCGAGCAAAGTTCCCTTGGCACGCGCGACGAAGATCGTAACGGATCTGATCAAGCGCGGGGCGTCTGACCCCCAACTTCTCGCACTAGGCAACAACGTGAGCGCGGACGTTGTGCACGGTGCGCAGGCCATGGCTTCGTTAGATGTTCGTCTCCGGGGACTTACCGCGGTGTTGGCGCCTGTCGCTGGAGTCTCTGCGGCCGCGACGGATCCCGGTCTCGCGTCTGGATCTGGCCCCAAGAAACCGTAACGCCATAGCCGACCGTTATCTTGGAGGATGCGCCGAGCCAGGCTCATCTCTCTCGTTCTTCTCGCGCTCGCTGCGCGTGCGCCCGCTAGTGCTCAGTGGAGCCTGACAGGCGACGCGGGCGTATCGCATTTGCGCCAAGCGGGAATTCCCGAGTCGAACGCGCAAACGCTCGGCGCTACGCTCGATGCCGCCGGCGAACGGAGCGCGTTTCGGACGAGCTTCCTCGCGGCGCACGCGGCGGGCGATCGTTGGACGAGCCAAGGGCTCGTCGTTGGATCGATCGTTGGGCCCACGGCTGGCGCGGCGCATTGGCAACTGGATGGAGTCGCGAGCGCGTTTGGTGAAACGAGCGTAGTCACGACGACGAGTGCGGAGGTCGCGGCCCGCGCGCGATTGGGAAGTTTGCTGCGAGGTGGTGCGTTGGGCGCTGGGATCGGAGCGAACGCACGTGGGGCTGCGCACAATCCATTGTACCGAGCTCAAGGCGATGCGTGGTGGTCGATCGACGATGAACGGCTCGTGGTGAACATGGCGCTTACCCATACCCGTTCGCTGTTCGCAACCACGCCGACGAGCCCGACACCCTCGCAAGACATCTCGTATTTGGATCTCGGGGTCAACTGGCGGCACGACGCCGGTGGCTTGTCGATGGGCGTCGGTGGTGGGATACGCGGCCAAAGCGAGTCGTCGCGCACGAAGACGCATGGTTGGGGCGCGGTCGACATGGCGGCGTGGATCAAACCACAACTTGCAGTGACTCTGGGAGCCGGAAGCACACTCGACGACGCTGTCCGCGGAGTCCCGCATGCGACGTTCGCGAGCGTTGCAGTGCGCATCGCGGCGCAGCGCCACACGACGATCTTTTCGCGCACTCCAACGATTGCCGGCCCGCGGATCATGGTCGAACGTGCGGGCGAGCTTCGTCGGATCGAGGTTCGCGTCGACGGTGCGTCGCGGGTCGAGATCATGGGCGATTTCACCAACTGGACCCCGGTCTCGCTCGATCATGTCGAGGGCGGGTGGCGCGTCGAGCGCGTGATTCCGCCTGGTCCGCATCGTGTCGCGATTCGCGTTGACGGAGGGGCCTGGATCGTTCCAACAAATCTGCCGCGCATCGATGACGATCTCGCGGGGCCGGTGGGGATCATTACAGTTCCCTGATGACGATCGAGACGATGGTGCCCCAAACCTCGTCAATCTGAGCGTAGGCAAGAATATGCTGCCGACAACAGCTTGATCGGCAAGCGGGTCTTTCGTCGCTGCGCTCCTCAGGTCAGGATGACGGCACGGTCGCGTTCCACCGTACCACCGTTCCACCGTTCCACCGTTCCACCGCTCACGCGTTCGGCAACCGCGTGATCTTTCCCATGAACAGCACCGTTCCCGACAGGCGTTCGCGAATCATGAACACGAATGGCCGATCGACGCGAACTGGCGTTGCGACTGGCGCCGATGTCAGGGCCACACCGACAATCGTAACGGCAGCGGCCTCGGTTCCCTCCTCATCGACGTCGACGAACGTGTTCTGCTGTAACAGCGAGATCACTAGGTCGCGACCGCGAGGAGACATCCGCGTGAAGTCGGCGTCGCCAAACGCCGCCCGCATGCCGAGTGCCTGCATGTCGGGGATCAGTCCGCGCTTCCAAGAGAGCGTTACTTTCGGCAGAAAGAGCTCGACGTCGCGAGGATGAAAGCTCGCGGCGAGCGAGCGCCACGTGTCTGGTGTCAATGATGCCGCGACCGACTCGACGCTCGATCCGGCCTTGGGAAGAAGCACCGTCATGGTGAACGCCGAATCGCCATACGGAAGATCCACGGCCTGGAACGCATTCGTCTCCGCGTAATCCATCGCACCCTCGCGGTGCATGAGACGCGCAGGTTGATCGCCGGACACGGCGTGGAACGGTGCATCGCGCGTTTGAGCGACCTCGAACTGATCGCGCCAGATTCCCTTGAAGTAGATCGCGTTGAGCAAATACATGACCGTCGACGGATCGACGGCATTGAGGATCTTCGGGATTCGGTCGTGCGTCTTCGCGCTCGCCCAACCGTTCACCGCCGCCAACGTCGCCTGCGTGTTGCCAAAGTCCTGCGCTTTCACCTCCGCGTCGAAGTACGCCGATGCATCCGTGAGGAAACTCTGATTGAACGGAAAGTCGTTCCGATAGAAGATCGCGTTTGCGATCTGCATCGTGGTCGATGGATCGATCGACGTGAGGAGCGCGATGAGCGACCGATACCCGGTGTCGATCGACGCGAGCGATGCGTCGCCAAACTGAAGCGCCGATCGCATTTCGTCGTACGTCTGACCGTTCGCGCCGTTCATCGTCATGCCGAGCGCGAAGGACGCGCTGAGGGGCGACACGAACACGTTCGAATCGCGCGACGAACCATTGATCGTTCGCCACAGCGCGAACGAGTAGGCGTTCGATGCGTCGAGCACGCCGCGTTCGGCGGGTGTCAGAGCGCGGGGGAGAGCCGTGAGCGCTGCGGCTCGGGCCGCTGGGCTCGGCTCGGTCGCTCGTTCGGCACAGGCGACGATGGTCATCGCGACCGCCAACTTGGCGAGCGTGGAGAAAGGGCGAATCGACATGAAAACCTTGGTACCGTCGGACAACAGATGATCGCCGGCTGCCACCAGTGACCTTGACCGCCAAACCATGAAGCCTTCCACGGCGTCACCCAGCCAGCCAAACCACAAATCGGCTTGACCCTAGCTGCACCGAGCTTAGGTTCAGACTCGCGCGGCGATTTCCCCGATTTGACGGGCCGCGCACCGGCGGCGAGTACGCCCCGCGTAAACCCGTCTAAGTCCTGGGTGATGAAACGGCCCGCGACGAACCAAGTCGGGGCCGTTTTGATTTTTCGGCAACGTTGATCGACACTCGCTCGAATACGCTTTTTGCCGCGGAGACAATCATGAGCTCGTACACGTTCTCGTCGGAGTCGGTCAGCGAAGGACACCCGGACAAAGTCTGCGATTACATCGCCGACTCGATCCTCGACGCACATCTCACCGGTGATGCCAACAGCCGCGTCGCGTGCGAGGTATTGTGCAAAAGCGGACAGGTCGTGCTCGCGGGCGAGATCACGTCTCGCACGAACGTCGACTACGAAGCCGTCGCGCGCAGCGCGATTCGCGAAATCGGCTACACCGATTCCGCCGAGGCGTTCAATGCGGACGGCGTCCAGGTGACTCAGTTCATCAGTAAACAGTCTGGCGACATCGCGATGGGCGTCGACACAGGGGGCGCGGGCGATCAGGGCATCATGTTTGGCTATGCGACCGACGAGACGCCTGAGCTCATGCCGTTGCCCGTGCAGCTAGCGCATCGGTTGTCGCAGCGATTGTCCGAAGCCCGTAAAGCGGGCGAACGAATGTGGCTGCGTCCCGATTCGAAGACGCAGGTGAGCGTTCGATATGAGGATCATCAACCCGTGCGCGTCGAGACTGTGCTCGTCTCCACGCAACACACTGCCGAAGCGTCGCAGGACGAAATTCGCGATTACGTCGCCAGCTGTCTCTGCCCCGAAGTACTCGGCGCCTGGTTCGGACCGCACCTTGAAATTCTCGTCAATCCGACCGGACAGTTCATCGAAGGCGGACCGTCGGCCGACTGCGGCGTGACGGGACGGAAGATCATCGTCGACTCGTACGGCGGAATGGGTCGCCACGGCGGCGGCGCATTCAGCGGCAAGGATCCGTCGAAGGTCGATCGCAGTGGTGCGTACTTCGGTCGCTTCGTCGCGCGACAAGTGGTGGCGAAGGGCTTCGCCAAGCGCGCGGAGGTGCAGGTCGCTTACGCGATCGGACGCGCCGAGCCGGTATCAGTGCGCGTCGACACATTCGGCAGCGGAGACTGGCGCGCGGCCGAGGAGTTCGTGCGGACGTTCGACTATCGTCCAGCGGCGATGATCGAACGACTACAGTTGCGGAAGCCGATTTACCGGCAGACGACGAACTACGGTCACTTCGGCAAGCCGGGCTTGAGCTGGGAAGTTTGACAACGGTGGAACGGTGGAACGCCGTCGTTACGCTGTTAGCGTACCACCGTACCACCGTACCACCGTACCACCGTACCACCATTCCACCGTTTTACCAAATCCGCGCTCGCAATGCTTCAGGACGCACCATCGTGTCGCCGTCCTTGCAGCCCCACGCCTTCGCAAACTCAGGCATGTTGCTGAGCGGACCGTTGACCCGCCACTTCGCCGGCGCATGCGGATTCGTGTTGACCTGCGCCTTTGCCGCTTCGTCGCGCTGTAGTGTGCGCCACACTTGCGCCCACCCCAGGAAAAAGCGCTGCTCCGGCGTAAAGCCATCGATGCTCGGCTGGCGACCCTTTGCCTTCATCGCCTTCTCCATCGCGACGTACGCGATCTTGAGTCCGCCCAGATCGCCAATGTTCTCGCCGAGCGTGAGCTTGCCGTTCACGTGCGTGGTCGAGTCGACGATCGTGTAGGCGTTGAACTGATCGACGACACGCTGCGCCTGCGTGTTGTATTTGTCGGCGTCTTCCTTGGTCCACCAGTCGCGAAGGTTGCCCTGCGCGTCGAAGCGGCGGCCCTGATCGTCGAAGCCGTGCGACATCTCATGGCCAATCACCGCGCCCATTGCGCCATAGTTGACGGCGTCGTCGGCGTTCGGATCGAAGAACGGCGGCTGCAGGATACCGGCGGGGAACACGATCTCGTTCCATATCGGATTGTAGTACGCGTTCACCTGATCCGGCGTCAACTGCCATTCGGTCTTGTCGACCGGCTTGTCGAGTTTGGCCCAGTTGATCGCTCGCGCCCAGTCGGTGGCGCGACGCAGGTTGCCGTAATACTCGCCGCGCGCGACCTCGAGCTTCGAGTAGTCGCGCCACTTGTCGGGATAACCGATCTTGCGCGTGAAGGCGTCGAGCTTGACGAGCGCTTGCTTTTTGGTCGAATCGCTCATCCAATCGAGCTGACCGATCTGGTCGCGCAGCACGGACACCATATTGTCGACGATCCCTTTGGCGCGCGCCTTAGCGGCAGGAGTGAACGTGCGCTTGACGTACTCCTGGCCGACCGCTTCGCCGAGTACGCCCATGGTGTTGCTCGTGCACGACTTCCACCGGGGCACGCGCTCTCTCTGGCCGGTGAACAATCGCTGGAACGCGAAGTTCTCGTCGGCGAACTGCTTGGGCAGCGCACCAGCCGAGTAGTTGAGCAAACGCCAGCGAAGCAGTGTCTTCCAATCATCGAGAGGAATCGAGACCAGGAGGGCGTCAAATGCCTTGAAAAAGTCTGGCTGCGCGACGTTGATCTCGGTGATCTTTGAGGCGCCCTGCGCGGCGAGGAACGACTCCCACTTGATGTGCGGCGTGAGCGAATCGAACTGCGCGACGGTCATGAGGTGGTACAGCAAGTTCGGATTGCGCATCGTAACGCGATCCATCGACGCCTGCGCGAACTTGGTCTCGATATCGAGCACTGTCTGGGCGTGTGCCTTGGCTTCAGCATCGCTCTCACCGTACAGCTTGAACATGTTCGCGGCGTGTGCGACGAGCGCGTCACGCAGCTTCTTCATGCTCGTGTCCGCCGAGACGTAGTAGCTCTTCTCGGGGAGGCTGAGGCCGCCCTGCGTCGCGCTTGTGATCAGTCGATTCGAGTTCTTGAGATCGGGACCGACGCCCAGCCCGAAGGGCGCCAACCCGTTGCTCTTCTCGAGCGCCGCGAGTGCCATCGGCAGCGCATCGGCCGAATTGATCGCCGCGATTCGCGCGGCCGCCGCCTGGATCGGCTTTGTGCCGAGGGTTTCGATCGCGACGGTGTCCATGCACGCGTCGTAGTACGCGCCGACCTTGTAGGTATTGGAGCCGCGGGCGGCCTTTCCGTCGCGCGTCTCCTTGGCGCCGGCCTCGATGACGTCGTGAACGACCGCTTCGTTCTTGTCGTGCAGCTCGAAGAACGCGCTCCACTCGGGGTACGCCGCGGGAATCGTGCTGCGTTTGAGCCAGCCGCCGTTCGCGAACGTGTAGAAGTCAGTACACGCCGCGCAGGCGGTATCGAGATTTGCGCGATCGATCGCTTTGCTGGCCGTCGCGAGTCTAGCGCCTTGCTCCTTCGTCGCCGGCTGCTGCGCCGTAAGAGTAGTGGCGGCGAACATGGCAAAGGCGACCAGCGAAAGGCGAGTGCAGGTATGTCTCATTTGTAAGGAAGTGGGAGGGCGATGCTAGTCCGTCACTAACAGACGCGTGCGTAGCGTGCCGCGTAAACGAGAGGGGGGACTTTGCCCCTCGACTGGATACGAGCGCCGCGCGGTTTGGTTCCGCGCTCAGGCTTCCGTTCGTCGCACCTATCAGCTGTGCTGGCTTGAGCTTACGAACGTCATGATCGGCCTCAGAGGCCGATCCTCGCACGAGTGGCCCGGCTCGTCGAACGCTTACGGTTTCTTTGCGTCGTCGCCGGGCATCCGCTTCAGAAAGTGAACGCCAATCAGTCGCTGATCCTCGTTCGCGGTGGCAACCGCGCTCGCGCGCCGGCGGTCGACTTCGACGCGGTTGACGGACGAAATACCGGCGATGATGGGGACCGACGGAAACAACTCTCTGAAGACCGTCGTTGCGTCGGTCTCCAACACGCCGGCGATGCCGCGCGGGATCTTCGTGACGTGGAGGAACGAGCGGCGAATCTGAAACGTGGTCGGATCGAGATAGACCGAGCCGTCGACGTCCGGATCCTTGATGCGCGCCGCCGCCACAAAGTCGATGCGTAGCAGCTTGAATCCGTCGACGGTCTCCTCACCGCCGTCGTAGAAACAGTGGTTGGCGAGAAACGCATCGTCGGCGAAGTGGACGATCGTCGGAATGTTGAGGATCGTCATGCTGGGGCGATGAGGCGCCACGGCCATCCGCGTGATCACGCCGCCGGGGCGATACGTCCACTGATCGGCGCTCCGCAACGTGAGCGTATCGATGCTTTCGACGCGCAGTTCCTGGTTGACGAGCGTCTTGAACATCGTGCGCTCGACGGTGAGCTCGAACGGATACGCATTCGCGAGCAGCTCATACTGCTCGGCGTTCTGCCGAAGTTGGTCGAACAGAGTTGTGAACGATGAATCACCCTGGGCGCCCGGCGGCCCCGGATCGAAGCACTGCGGATATGCGCGGACGCGCATCGTGGTGAGCTGCACGGCGATGTGCTCGAGCTGAATGCGCACCGTGTCGGTGCCGTTGGCGTTCACCGCGATCGCGACGCGAAACGGTGTGTATCCGAGATGGCGGACCTGCAATTGAATCGGTCCGGTGGGCACGTTGAGCAGCCTGAACTCGCCGTGATCATCCGTGAATCGATCCGGCTGGTGTAATGACGCTGAGACGATACTGTAGGGGAGTGGGACGCCGCCTTCCTTCGTCACCACGATTCCGACGACGGTGCCGGTTGAATCGGACTTCGCGGAGAGTTGCGCCGTTGCTGATCCGGTGATCGCCACAAGAAGCAGCGAACCCCAAACGGCGATGGCGCCGTGCTGGCGAATGTGTTCCAAACCGATGCGATCCATGGGCGGGAGGGTCGGGAGGGATCGTGGCTGGCACACCTAACAAACTGTCCGGACCGCTAACGCGCCAGAGGGCAGGTCGGCCGGAGTTGCGCGGACTGCGTCCCCTCGCAACACATTCTATTCGCCCCCGCCCATCGTTCTCGCCCCCGTCTCGTCATCATGCCTTTGCTCGCTCGCCGACATGCGCCCGCGCGCACGATCGAGCTTACGATTTTGCTCGCGTTGCTGGGCACGGGTGGTCGTGTCGTCCACGCGCAACGCCCGGACGCAGCCGCCGGCGCGTCGAGCCTTCGTCCGCTCGCCTACACGCGCATTGCGCTGTCGAACGGATTGATCGCGCTGGTGAACGAAGATCATTCGTCGCCGCTCGTCGTGGTCGACGTTTGGTATCACGTGGGCTCGAAAGACGACAAACCCGGGCGCACCGGTATGGCCCACCTCTGCGAGCATCTCTTCAACGAAGGCTCGCCCAATCTCGACCAGACGGAGAAGGCATTCTACAACTCCATCGGGGGCACATCGCCGCATTACGCGGCCACGACGGAAGACATCACGCATTTCTTCATCGCCGTGCCGAGTAATGAGCTTGAAACTGTATTGTGGGCCGAGAGCGACCGGATGGCGGCGCCGTTCGCGCGGGCTGACGCAAAGCAATTGTCCGGCGTGCGTGAGGTGATCGGGCAAGAGCGCGATCGCAACGTCGAGAATTTTCCATTCGGAGTGGCCCGCGAGCTCGCGGTCGCCGAGTTGTTTCCCGTCGGCCATCCATATCACATGACGCCGTTGCCACCGATGGCTGATCTCTACAGCGCAACGATCGACGATCTCGAGACCTCGTGTGCGCCGTATTACGTGCCGAACGACGCGGTATTGAGCATCAGCGGCGACGTGAACGCGTCGGTTGTGCGCGGCTTGATTCAGAAATACTTCGGCGGCATTCCGCGCGGTGCCGCGATCGCGCGTCCTTCCGCCGCACCGGTTTCGCTGACGGGCGAGAAGCGCGTAGTGCTCGAGGATAGCCGGGCGAACCAGCCGCGATTGCAGATCGACTGGCCTGTCGTCGGATTCTCCCATCCCGATCGACTCGCGCTCCGAGCGTTGGCGTCGGCGTTGTCGCTCAATCGATTCGGGCGATTGAGCACGCTGCTGATCAACGACCGCCAGCTCGCGACGACCGTGAGCGTCGATTACTACGACTTCGAGAAGGCGGGCGTGTTCGAGATCTTGGTCGTCCCAAGACCCGGTGCGTCGATGACCACCATCGAAACGCTGGTTGACAGCGTGATGGCTTCGTTGCCATCGACGCCGCTGACTGCACGGGAGCTCGAGCGATTCAACGACTACAACGCGACGAGCGCGGTCTCGTCGCTCGAGACGCGTTTCGCGCGCGCTGACACGCTGGCGCACGGCGAGATCTTCGCCGGCGATCCCGTCGCGTACGCGAAGCAGGTGGCTGCTGCTCGAGCGGTCTCGCCGAGCGATGTGCAGCGCGCGATTGGTCGCTATCTCACGAACGGGCGTCTCGTCATGAGTCTCGTCCCCGCAGGCAAGCTCGATCTGATCAGTAAGCCGAACTTGCCATTCAGGAATGTCACGCCTCCGAGCTCCGTGCGTGCGAAGGTGGCGCCGTGATTGCCTCTCGCATGATCTCGGCGGCGCTGGGGGCGCTCGCGTTCTTCGCGAGCCGCGCTTCGAGTCAAAACGTCGACCGCTCGAAACGCCCGAACGTTGGCGCGCCACCGACGTTCAAATTTCCGAAAGTCGAGACGCATACGCTCGCGAATGGGTTGCGCTTGATCGTCGTCGAGGACCATGCACTGCCGCTCGTTTCGACTCGCATCGTGGTCGGCGCTGACTCGACGCTTGATCCGGTCGGCAAAGAGGGGCTCTACGCGATCACCGTTGGCGCGCTGCGCGCGGGCACGACGTCGATGTCGCCCGACCAACTGGCCGACGCGTTCGCGGACGTCGGGACGACGGTAGCGCCAACCGGATTCACGACGACAACGCCGGCGTTTGCGCGCGCGCTCGCGCTCGCCGGCGATATGCTCGTGCATCCTCTCTTCGATCAAGCGGGCATCGATCGGCGCAAAGCGGCACACGCGGCAACGGCGCGGCGGCTCGCTCAAACGCCATTCACACTGCCTCGACACTTGTTTTACGCGGAGCTGTTCGGTGCGAGCGATCCGTATGTGCGGTCGCTGGTGCCGACGGAGGCGAGCGTCGGCGGCATCACGCGCGACGAGGTGTTGCGGTTCTACGACGAACACATTCGTCCGAATACGACGACGGTGGTGATTGTTGGCGATGTGAACGATGCGACTGCTCGCAAAGAGGTCACACGCGTGTTCGGCGGTTGGCGATCGCGACCGGGGCCGACCTCGAAGGAGTCCGCGGCGGCGACAGCCACTCGTCCGACGACGATCTACCTGTGCGACGTGCCAGGAACGCAGGCCTATCTGTACGTTGGCAGCGCGGGGCCGATGCTGTCGCCTGACTTCTATGCATTGGACCTGGCCGCGGCGATATCGGGAGCGCGCATGCAGCAGACGTTGCGAGAGAAGCGGTCGTTCATGTACTCGGGCAACGCGGGACTTGTATCGCGGAGACCGTCGGCGCCATCGGCGTATGTGGGATCGACATCGTTGAACGCGGCGAAAGCCGACAGCGCGTTGGTCGAATGGCTCTCGCTGCTGAAAGGCCTGGGCGACACCCGGGGTGTGACGGCGCAGGAGCTCGACGCGATTCGACGCAATCGGATCGGTGCGCTTCCGGCGCGGATCGATGGTCCTGATTCGCTCGCCGCGCGTGTCGTCGAGATGGTCCGCGACGGTCTCCCGCTCGACTTTTATGACACATACGCGGCGCGCGTGGCGAGCGTCACTGGAGCGGAGGTAGCGGCCGCTGCGTCCAAATACATCGACACGAAGCATCTAGTGATCGTCGCCACCGGCGACCGCGCGATATTGGAGCCGGCGTTGCGCGCGGCGAACATTGCGCCGGTCATCGTGGTGGACCCAAATGGGAAGCCAATAGAGCCATGAGTCTCGATAGGTAAGGGACTCTGATTCGCTCTCGTCAGCATCTGTGTCGGGGCATACATTGAGAGGATTGGCGAGGACGCACTCGCCCGTTCATGCGCCGCACCGGCCGCCTTTCGATGACCGCTAAACCGAACCTCACCCTCGTTAGTCCGCCACGGACTCTGCCGAACGATCACATCGAGCGGAACCCGGGCATGCCGCTCGATCTGGACATCGTCCGGATGATTCGCGTCAACCGGAGCGCGGTCGAGCGCCGTGCCGCGACGATCCCGACCCGTCGCACGGTGAAGAAGGAATGGCAAGCCGCCTGGTTGCTGCGCGCCATCACGCTGATCGATCTCACGACGCTGTCCGGCGACGATACGCCGGGCAACGTCCGTCGCCTATGCGCCAAAGCCCGACGCCCTTTGCGCGACGACATCGCCGACGCACTCGGCGTATCGAATCTCGGGATCACGGTCGGCGCGGTGTGCGTCTATCACTCGATGGTGAAGACGGCGGTCGAAGCACTGCAGGGCTCCGGCGTCCCGGTTGCCGCGGTGTCGACCGGATTTCCCGCGGGTTTGAGTCCGATCGAGCAGCGCATCGAGGAGATTCATGCCTCGGTGGCAGCGGGCGCGAAGGAGATCGACATCGTCATCACGCGGGCGCATGTCCTGACCGGCGACTACGAAGCGCTGTACGACGAGGTTCGTCGTTTTCGCGACGCCTGTGGGGACGCGCACATGAAGGCCATCCTCGCCACGGGCGAGTTGGCAACGCTCGGGAACGTCGCGCGGGCGAGCATGGTTGCTATGCAGGCAGGCGCTGACTTCATCAAGACGTCGACCGGCAAGGAAGGCGTGAACGCGACGATTCCGTTCGGCGTGGTGATGTGTCGCATGATCCGTGAATACTTCGAGCAGACGGGCTATGCCGTCGGCTTCAAGCCAGCGGGTGGAATTCGCAGTGCCAAGAACGCGCTCGAGTACTTGTACATGATGAAAGAAGAATTGGGAGATCGCTGGCTGCGCGCCGACCTATTTCGGTTCGGCGCAAGCTCGCTGCTCACCGACATCGAGCGTCAGCTCGAGCATTTCGTGACCGGCCGCTACGCCGCGGCGTATCGTCAACCAATGCCATGACCACTGTCGCCGAAATCTTTCAGACCATGGAGTATGGCCCTGCGCCAGAGAGCGACAAAGAAGTCGTGTCGTGGCTCGGGAAGCATGAGCGCGTGTTCGGGCACTACATCGGTGGCGCGTGGACTGAGCCCGGGCAGTTGTTCGACGTCATCAATCCAGCGACGTCGAAGACGATCGCACGAGTGAGCGAAGGAACCACGCCTGACGTGGACGCCGCCGTGAACGCGGCGCGGGGCGCATTGCCGGTGTGGAA
Organism: Gemmatimonadaceae bacterium; assembly: GCA_025934075.1. Classification (GTDB taxonomy): domain Bacteria; phylum Gemmatimonadota; class Gemmatimonadetes; order Gemmatimonadales; family Gemmatimonadaceae; genus JAQBQB01. Next base: position 700 of record JAICYT010000061.1, on the reverse strand, counting down.
AGCCCTCCCGCCGCATGCGCGTGCGCGCTTTCTGTATGCGCTCGCGCGTGGGGTGCAGAAGCATTCACGTTTGCTCGCCGTGCTCGAGAGCATGGACAACGGCAAGTCGATTCGCGAGACGCGGGACATCGACATCCCGCTCGTCGCACGTCACTTCTATCATCACGCCGGTTGGGCGCAGCTCCTCGACTCCGAGTTCGCGGGTTACGAGGCGATCGGCGTCGTTGGGCAGATCATCCCGTGGAACTTCCCGTTGCTCATGCTCGCGTGGAAGATCGCGCCGGCGTTAGCAGCCGGCAATACGATTATTCTCAAGCCGGCTGAGTTCACGCCGTTGACCGCATTGTGCTTCGCGGAGATTGCACACGACGTCGGAATCCCGCCGGGCGTAATCAACGTTGTGAACGGGCACGGCGAGACGGGCGCGGCGATCGTCGAGCATCCGGACGTCGACAAGATCGCGTTCACCGGCTCGACCGAAGTCGGACGCATCATTCGCAAAGTGACGGCCGGCTCGGGCAAGAAGCTGAGTCTCGAGCTGGGTGGAAAGAGTCCGTTGGTCGTGTATGACGACGCGGATCTCGACAGCGTGGTGGAAGGCGTCGTCGACGCGATCTGGTTCAATCAGGGCCAGGTGTGCTGCGCGGGTTCACGATTGCTCGTGCAGGAAGGAATCGCAGAGCGTCTGGTGGCCAAGCTG
>JAICYT010000270.1 GCA_025934075.1 Gemmatimonadaceae bacterium | reverse complement strand
TCGCGTCGGTCGGTTGCGTCATTTCACGCCGCCGCCACGCGACTGCATGTAGCGCCGTATCAATTCCGACGTCGAGCTGTCGTGGCCCTCTGTCGGCGGGTCGGCCCGCTCCAACTCTCCGCCGATGCGCTTCGCGAGCGCTTTCCCCAGTTCGACGCCCCACTGATCGAATGAGTCGATGCCCCAGATGACACCTTGGGTGAACACGCTGTGTTCGTAGAGCGCGACGAGCGATCCGAGGATGCGCGGCGTGAGCCGGTCGGCGAGAATCGTCGTCGTCGGCCGGTTTCCCTCGAATACTCTGTGCGGCACGAGCCACGCCGGCGTCCCCTCGCGCTCCACCTCCGCGGCAGTCTTACCGAACGCGAGCGCCTCGGCCTGTGCAAATACGTTCGCCATGAGCAGATCGTGATGGCCGTCCACCGGATTCAGTGACTGCGAGAACCCGATGAAATCGCAGGGAACGAGTCTCGTCCCTTGATGAATCAACTGATAGAACGAGTGTTGCCCGTTGGTACCTGGCTCACCCCACACGATGGGGCTGGTCTCGTAGTCGACGCGTGTGCCGTCGAGGGTGACGTGCTTGCCGTTGCTCTCCATGGTCAGCTGCTGCAGGTACGCCGGGAATCGCTTCAGATACTGGTCGTAGGGAAGCACCGCGAGCGTGTGCGCGTTGAAGAAATCCGCGTACCAGACCGCGAGGAGGCCGAGGAGTACCGGCAGGTTGCGCTCGAACGGCGTTGTACGAAAATGCTCATCCATCGCGTGGAAGCCGCCGAGCATCTCGCGAAAGTTCGCCGGTCCGATCGCCACCATGGTCGACAACCCAATCGCGGAATCCATCGAATAGCGGCCGCCGACCCAATCCCAGAACTCGAACATGTTGGCCGTGTCGATCCCGAACTTCGCCACGCCGTCCGCGTTCGTCGACACGGCAACGAAGTGCCGGCCCACCGCTTCGTCGGCGCCGAGCGCGGCCACGCACCAGGCGCGCGCCGTGTGCGCGTTGGTGAGCGTCTCGAGCGTCGTGAACGTCTTCGAACAGACTATGAACAGCGTCTCGTGCGGATCGAGATCGCGCGTCGCTTCGACGAAGTCGGTCGCGTCGACATTGGAGACGAAGCGAAAGACCATCTCGCGATTGCTGTAATGGCGTAATGCTTCGTATGCCATGACCGGACCCAGGTCGGATCCGCCAATGCCGATGTTCACGACGTTGCGGATCGGCCGGCCCGAATAACCCTTCCAGTCACCGCTTCGAATCGCATCCGCGAAGTGAGCCATGCGGTCGAGCACCGCGTGAACGGGCGCCACCACATCGGCGCCGTCGACGATGATTCGTTCTGCAGCCGGTGCGCGCAACGCTACATGGAGCACGGCGCGCCGCTCAGTCACGTTGATCTTCTCGCCGCTGAACATCGCCTTGATCCGTTCGGCGAGCTTGCGTTCTTCGGCAAGGCGGATCAGCAACGCAAGCGTTTCGCCGGTGATGCGATGCTTCGAGTAGTCGACGTACAGTCCGGCTGCCGCGGCAGTGAGACGTGTTCCGCGCTGCGGATCGGCGGCGAATATCTCCCGCAGATGCCGGTCTCCGATGTCACCGTGATGCTTCTTCAGTGCCTGCCATGCCACGCCCTCGTCGAGGGCAAGCCGCTTTCCCTCATGGTCATTCGGCGTCATGGTTCCCCGCAACAGCAGCGTATCCGTGACCCGCGTCGTGTCTCTGTTGTGTCGTCTTCATTTGGATTTCCCGTTGCGATCGATCATGGGGTTGTGCCACTCACCGTGGTGCGCGAGCAGCGCGTTCGCCTCCGTCGGCCCCCAGCTCCCGCGCTTGTACGGAATGACGCGCGCATGGCGCTTGAGAACTTTGTCAACGACGACCCACGCCGCTTCGACCGCATCTTCTCGCGTGAACAACGCGCCGTCGCCCGCCATGGCGTCGCTCAACAGTCGCTCGTACGGCGGTTCCGCGCCAAGTAGCTCGTCGACCAGATAGAGCTCGCACTGCTCGCCGACGAATTCCTTGCCCGGCCGCTTCACGCGCGCCGCGAGCGCGATCCCTGCGTTGGGAGAGAGACGAAATCGCAAGTAGTTCGAGAGACCGCCCGTCGGATTCGAATCGCCGAACAACGCTGCGGGCGGCGGCTTCAGCTCGACGATCACTTCGGCCGCAGTTTCCGGGAGACACTTGCCGGATCGGAGATACCAGGGAACGCCCTCCCATCGCCACGAGTCGATGAAGAGGCGCATCGCGCAATACGTCTCGACGTCGGAATCGCGGGCGACGTCCAGTGTCTTGCGGTAGCCGGCGTATTGCCCGCGGACGAGATCGCGCGACGTCAACGGACGCATCGCTTCGAAGACTTTGGCCTTCTCCGTATGGACCGCGCCATAGGTTCTGTCGACCGGCGGCTCCATCGCGAGCAATGCGACAATTTGAAACACGTGATTCTGAATAACGTCGCGGAGACAGCCCGCCGTCTCGTAGAAGCCTCCGCGATCGGCCACCCCGAATCGTTCGGCGAGAGTGATCTGCACGCTCGACACGTAGTTCCGATTCCAGATCGGCTCGAGAAATGAATTCGCGAATCGGAAGTAGAGAATGTTCATGATCTCTTCCTTCCCGAGATAATGGTCGATTCGGAAGATCGAGTCCTCTGGGAACGCGGCGCGCGCGACCGCGTTGAGCCTGCGCGCCGACGACAGGTCGCGACCAAACGGCTTTTCGACGATGACGCGTGCGTTCTCGGCGAGTCCCGCCGCGCTAAGCCCCTCGATCACGGTCGCAAACAACGAAGGCGGAATGGCCAAGTAATGCGCTGGGAACTTTGCTTTTCCGAGTGCCTGTTTCAGCGCCGTGAACGTCGCTGGGTCGTTGTAGTCTCCGGACACATAGTGAAGAGAGGACAGCAGACGCTTGAGCACGCGTCGGTCCACAGCGACGCCGGATTGCTCGATGCTGTCCGTCGCGCGCCCGCGGATCTCGGCCGCGGTCATCGCGGGGCGCGCGACGCCGATGACGGGAGCTGTGAGCTCGCCGTTCTTCACCATCGCGTAGAGCGCCGGGAAGATCATCTTGTGAGCCAAGTCTCCCGTCACGCCAAACAGCACCAGCGCGTCGGACGGCGCCGGGTGGTCGCCGTGTTTGGTCATTGCTGCGTTCCCGATGCGAGGGCCGCGTCGACGATCGTCTGCGCCTCTTTCAGAATTTGGGCGACGGCGTCATTGCCGCAAAAACTCTCGGCGTAGATCCTGTAAATGTCCTCCGTACCCGACGGACGCGCGGCGAACCAACCCGATGCGGTGATCACCTTGATGCC
>JAICYT010000228.1 GCA_025934075.1 Gemmatimonadaceae bacterium | reverse complement strand
TGCGCGCGCACGACTTCGTCGTCCATGACCAGAGTTTGGGGCCAAATGCCTGTGACTTCGAATCCGTGATGGGACAAAACATGCTGCGTGACGAAGTGCGGCACCGTGCTGAGGATCGCCGAACGGAATGGCCGATTGACCACGATGACCCAAGCGATGATGAGAAGCGTGGCGACTCTCGCGATGCGCGGTATGGCCGCCGGCGTGGCAGCCGCCGGATCTCTCCGATCGGCCCGACGCAACAGCTCAAGCGCAGCAAGACAAATGATGACTCGCCAGCAGGTCTCCGAGTACGCGGGAATGAACGCCCCGAGCAATGACGTGCACGAGAGCACGCCGTAGAGCGCAAAGAACGTCAGTGCCGCTTCCCGACGGTCGGAGCTCGTCACTGGAACGCGCCACCAGCGGCGCAAGTACACGATCACTGCCGCCACGCCCAACATGAACGCCAGCCCGATGGCCGGTGTCCCAACTAGCATGGTGATGCCGCCGGTCCACGATGGAATGAATGGATTCGGCGGCGCGCCGAAGAACCAATACTGGTCCATCGGGACCAGCCTGAAGTTGTAGCGAAGCGCACCCACGGCTCCGCGCACTCCCCCCACGATCGCCAACGAGACGAAGAGGGTGGCCAAGCCCAACACAAGCGTCATCGCCGCATCGGATAGCTCGCGCGTCGCCGCGGACCGTCGAACGACCGCGATCGCGGAGACCACCACGAACGCTCCGACGGCGGCGAGCCCTTGCTCGGTACTCATGAACAGCGACATCCCGAGCATCACGCCGATACCGAGCACTCGTGTCACCCGGCGCTCGGCGCGGTATATCACGACGGGCAACAACGACGGAAGCGTCGAGCGCAAGCCGACCATACTGTTCAGCGCAAACAGGAGCGGCAGCAGCTTGAGCGCATGAATGGTCGCGATCGACCCGGCGCTGAGACACGCGGACCGCGTCCAACTGCGAGTGAACGCCCGGAAAAAAATGAAGAGAGAGGCGGGGAACACGACGGCCGCGATGAGCTGTCGGGCCATCTCGGCATCTTGGAAGCGACCACCCAGCGCGCGAAACAACCAGTAGTGCGCGTACGGCACACCAATTCCGTGAAAGAACTGAAAGTCGATCCCGGGCCGAAATCCCGCGGCGATTCGACGCAACGCATTGTAGAGCTGGAACGGACCATCGAGTGCCGAGCCGCTGAAATGCAGCGCGGACTCGGCGGCGATGATCAGCCCTGGGATAACGAACAGGGCTGAGAGGGCGAGCCAGGTGACAAGCGGCGAAATGCGGCGTCGAGATTCCATATAGTTCAAACCCGAACAAACCCCGAGATAGGTGTTATACTTCCACGATGCCGTTCGCCGAATTCGACCTCCAAGCGCCCTTCCAGCCAGCGGGCGATCAGCCAAAGGCGATCGCCGAGCTTTCGGCAGGGCTCGCGCGTGGGGACCGGTTTCAAACGCTGTTGGGCGTCACCGGTTCAGGAAAGACCATGACCGTGGCCAACGTCGTCAAGGCGTACGGCCGTCCGACGCTGGTGTTGTCCCACAATAAGACGCTCGCCGCTCAGCTCTACGGAGAGATCAAGAGCTTTTTCCCGCACAACGCCGTCGAGTACTTCATCTCGTACTACGACTACTATCAACCGGAAGCATACGTCCCGACGACCGATACGTACATCGAGAAGGATGCGTCGATCAACGAGGATATCGACCGGTTGCGGCTCCGCGCTACATCGAGCCTGATGGAACGCGACGACGTCATCATCGTTGCCACAGTGTCGGCAATCTACGGCCTGGGCGATCCGGTGTCATACCGCGAGCAGATGGTGACGCTCACGAAAGGCCAAAAGATCGATCGCGACGAGATTCTTCGAGCGCTCGTGCGCATCCAGTACAACCGGAATGACGTTGCCTTTGAGCGCGGCACCTTTCGCGTTCGCGGCGACACCGTCGAGATCTTTCCGGCGTACGAGGAGCAAGGCGTCCGGGTCGAGATGTGGGGCAACGAGATCGAGCGCATCTCGAAGATCAACACGCTCACGGGCGAGACCATCGCGATCCTCGAGCGCGCGGCGATCTATCCAGCGAAGCATTTCGTCACCCAGCGTCCGACACTCGAGCGCGCAGTGAAGTTGATTCGTGCCGAGCTCGCCGAGCGTCTCACGGAACTGCGCAACGCCGGCAAGCTGCTCGAGGCACAGCGGCTCGAGTCGCGCACGAACTTCGACATCGAGATGATGCTCGAGTTCGGGTCCTGCGCCGGCATCGAGAACTATTCGCGGCATCTCGCCGGACGTGAAGCCGGCGAGCGCCCGGCGTGCCTGTTCGATTATTTCCCGGAAGACTTCCTCGTCGTCGTCGACGAGTCGCACGTCACGCTGCCGCAGATCGGCGGCATGTTCAACGGCGACCGCGCGCGCAAGCTCACACTCGTTGAATACGGGTTCCGTCTGCCGAGTGCGCTCGACAACCGTCCGCTGATGTTCGACGAATTTCTTGCGTTGACTCCGCGCGCGCTATTCGTGTCGGCCACGCCGTCCGAGCTCGAGCTGCGACTGTCCGAAGGCGTTGTCGTCGAGCAGATCATTCGTCCGACGGGTCTCGTCGATCCGGAGATCGAAGTCCGCCCAGTGCGCGGACAAGTCGACGACTTGCTCAACGAGATTCGCGCTCGCGAACGTCGCGGCGAACGCGTCCTCGTCACGACGCTCACGAAACGCATGGCCGAAGATCTCACCGACTATCTCCAGCAAGTCGGTGTTCGCGTTCGCTACATGCACTCCGACATCGACGCCATCGAACGCATGGAAATCGTTCGTGGACTCCGACTCGGCGAATTCGATGTGTTGGTCGGCATCAACTTGCTGCGAGAGGGCCTCGATCTGCCCGAAGTTTCTCTCGTCGCCATTCTCGACGCGGATCAGGAAGGATTCCTGCGCAGCGATCGCTCGTTGATTCAGACCGTCGGGCGCGCGGCGCGGCACGTGCACGGTCGCGCGATCTTCTACGCCGATCGGATGACCGGCTCCATGCAGCGCTGCATCGAGGAGACGGGTCGTCGTCGCGAGATTCAGCGCGCGTACAACCAGCAGCACGACATCACGCCGACGTCGGTCAGCAAGAGCATCGCTGAAGTACGCTTCACGACGCGCGTGGCGGACGCGCGCACCGAGCACGAAGAGAAAAAGGTCGCCGAGCCGGCGCGCGGCTACGCGGTGATGGAGACGGAGTCGCTCGAGAAGATGCTCGATCAGCAAATGCGCGAAGCGGCGGCCGCGATGGACTTCGAGCTCGCCGCCCAACTGCGCGATCAACTCTTCGAGTTGCGTGCGCGCGACAACACCAAGACCAAGGTTGGCGCGACCGCGGGACGCGGCCGGTAAGTGTCACGCGCGCCCATCATTCCGCCGCTGGCGGCACACGGTCATCTCGCGCTCACCGAACAAGAGCTCATTGCGTGGGGCGAGCGCTTCGGCGGCGTCGCAACGGCGCCGCTCGTCGTCACGATCACCGGGGAGCTCGGTGCGGGGAAGACCACGCTCGTACAAGCCATCTGTCGCGGGTACGGCGTGCGGGACGAAGTGACGAGTCCGACCTTCGCGCTCGTTCATCGGTACGATGCGCCGGCGTCGCCGGTGTATCACCTCGATCTTTATCGACTCGACGGCCCGAAAGAGCTCACGAACATCGCGTGGGACGAGATTGTGTCCGACAAAGCCATCGTGTTGATCGAGTGGCCGGAGCGCGCGGGCGACCGTATTCCGCATATACACGTTCCCATCAGTCTGCAGCATCTGCCTGACGATCCGTCACGGCGTCTCTTGTACGCCGGCGGGCACGTATGATCACGCTCGCGATCGACGCCTCGACCTACGCGGGTGACGTCGCCCTGCTCGACGAGAGTCGAGTGGTCGCCGAAGAGAACATCGCGATGAAGGGCGCGGATCGAGAACGCTTGATGCCAGCAGTGGTGGCGGTGCTCCAGCGTTCGGGACTGCGGGTTGGGGACATCGATCGCGTCGTCTGCGGCGCGGGGCCGGGCAGCTTTACGAGTCTTCGCATCGCCGGCGGAATCGCCAAGGGGATCTCGAGCGGCCGCGGTTGCCCACTGTACGCCGCGCCGTCGATGGCGCTGCTCGTCGGTGGCGCAGGCGTTCGACCAGGTCGTTATCTGGCGGCGATCGATGCGCTCCGCGGCGAATTCTATATTGGCCTATACGACGTCTTGGTCGACGCGCGCGTCAACGAGCTCGAACCGGCGCGTCTCGTTTCGGCGATCGAGGTCGAAAATGTCGCGGCGGAATTGGGCGCGAAAATTGTCAGCCCCTCACCGTTCGACAGCTCCGTTGTTGCGACACCGCGCGCTCGAGGCGTGGCCGCACTCGATGACTTGCTAGAATCGCGCGGGCCGGTCGACATTGGACGTTGGGAGCCGTCGTACGGACGATTGGCAGAAGCGCAGGTCCGGTGGGAAGCGACGCACGGCAAGCCACTCTCGGCAGGATGACGGTCTCCATCGACATTGCAGGCAACCAGGATATTCCAGCGATCAGCGAGATCGAGCGCGCGGCATTCAGCGATCCGTGGTCGGCGAGGTCGTTTCGCGATGCGCTGGAACATCCGGCCGTGTACTTCGGCTGTGCTCGCAGTGACGACGGGAATGTCTTGGGTTATGTTGTCGCGTGGTTCGTCGCCGATGAAGGAGAAATCGCGAATCTCGCGGTGGCCCCCGAGGGTTGGGGCGGCGGCATCGGTCGAGCGTTGCTGGACGCTGCGCTCACCGAAGCCGAGCGGCGCCGGATCGAAGCCGTGTATTTGGAAGTGCGTGACTCGAATGAGCGTGCGCGCCGTCTCTATCAGTCACGCGGGTTCGAGGAGGTGGGACGAAGGAAAGGTTATTACCGGCGTCCGGTGGAGGACGCGATCGTGCTGCGGCGCACGTTCAAGCAGGCAAAGTAGGCGGCGTGTGTTAGGCGAGTTGTGCGTTGTGCAACACAAGGCGTTGATGTGCGGTCATTTGGTTGCGCATCAACATGGACTGGATCATACCGTGAACGGCGAGGCTATCGAAACTCTCGCCAGGAGGAATCTGTGAGCCGTAGCTTGAACAAAGTCACTCTGATCGGAAACTTGGGCAACGATCCCGAAGTGCGATCGACAACGGGCGGCAATCGCGTCGCCACGTTTTCTCTCGCCACGAGCCGGTCATGGAATGACGCGTCTGGATCAAAGCAGGAGAAGACGGAGTGGCATCGGTGCGTCGTCTGGAACACGAAGACGTCGCAGCTCGCCGACATCGTCGAGAAGTATGTGAAGAAGGGCGACAAGCTCTATGTCGAAGGCCGCATCGAGTATCGCCAGTGGCAGGACAAGGACGGCCAGACCCGTTACAGCACCGAGATCAACGTGCGCGAGCTGATCATGCTCGGCGGCGGTCGGGCTGGTGGCGGCGGTGGCGACTTCGATGGCGCCGAGAGCGCGCCGCGACGTGCGCCAGCAGCGGCACCGAAGGCCAAGGCGACGGCCGGCGGCGACGACTTCGAGGATTTCCCGAATGCGCTGAACGACGAGGATGACGATCTGCCGTTTTGAGGCAGGGTTGAAGGTGGAGTGTGCAGGGTAGAGGGATAGTGCGCGGGGTCCGGGGCAAAAACCGGGGGCGCGTTTTGTGTAAAGGGTGGGGGCAAGCGGATTTTGGGGTGTTAAAAAACAATAATTCTTTTTTTTTATTTTTTTATGATATAGTTTTTGTTTTACCTTCTAGTAAAAGTCTTACTATTGGTTGGAATTTTGGTAGTATGTTAGGTTTTATTTTAGTTTTTCAACTTTTAACAGGTACTTTTTTAGCTTTTTATTATACAGCTGATAGAGGTTTGGCCTTTTCTACTGTACAATATTT
>JAICYT010000088.1 GCA_025934075.1 Gemmatimonadaceae bacterium | reverse complement strand
CACGATTCCGCCAACGACGATTCCGATCGCGACGACCGCGGGCACGACGGTGAACAGCACCTTCGTCAACCGTCGGCGTCGAGGGTCGTGATCTTCGGCCGACGCTGCATGCGCAGCCAGTCGGCGTCCTCGATCAGCCCCAAGTTGATCGGTAGGCGGCGCACCTGCAGCGTGAAGAACGAACGAAGCTTGTTCGCCCGGATCTGGATGAGGGCGGTGGTCAGAACGTCAGCGAATCGCACGGGGGTGAGGCGAGGAGGAGAGGTGCAGCGGGCCTACTGAAATCCACACCGGCACTCGCGCACCGCGCAAGAGTGCAGCATTCTTGATCATGCTGAAAAATCACACATTTCTCGCTTTGTGCGCACTACTGTTGTGTGCGCATCGGAGTTTCGCCCAACAGCAAGTCGACGTCCTGATTCGCGGTGGAAGTCTGGTCGACGGCACTGGTGCCGCGCCGCGCCGCGCCGACGTCGGGGTGCGCGGCGACCGCATCACCTTCGTCGGCGACGCTGGCGCAAGCCGCGTTACCGCCACGAAGACGATCGACGCGACGGGATTGGTCGTTGCGCCGGGGTTCATCGATCCGCACACACACACGCAAGGCGATCTCTCGAGCCCCGCGCCCGAACGCCACGGGAACGTCGCGTACCTGATGCAGGGCGTCACCACCGTCATCACGAACAACGACGGCGGCGGTCCGATCGACATCGGCAAGATGCTTGGCGATTGGACGAAGAACGGCATCGGTACGAACGCCGCCGTCTACATCGGGCAAGGCTCCGTGCGCGGCGCCGTGCTCGGCATGTCGGCCGCGGCACCGACACCGGCGCAGCTCGATTCCATGCGCGCGATCGTCTCACGCGCCATGGATCAGGGTGCGATCGGTATGTCGACGGGACTCTACTACGCGCCCGGCAGCTACGCGCCGACGGAAGAGGTCATCGCGCTCGCGAAAGTCGCCGCGGCGAAAGGTGGTCTGTACGACACGCACATGCGCGACGAAAGCTCATACACGATCGGGCTCATTGGCGCCGTCAACGAAGTCATTCGCATCGGTCGCGAAGCCCATATGCCTGTCCATATCTCACACATCAAGGCACTCGGCGTCGATGTCTGGGGTCAGAGCGACACGGTGATCGCATTGATGAAGCACGCCCGCGCCGCGGGAATCGACATCACCGCGAGTCAGTATCCGTACACGGCATCTGGGACGAGCGTCGGCGCATCGCTGCTGCCGCGATGGGCGGAAGCCGGCGGACGCGACTCGCTTCGCGCGCGAATCAACGATCCGGCGACGCGCGTCAGGCTCGTCAAGGAGATGGAAGACAATCTCAAGCGTCGCGGCGGAGCCAACTCGCTGCTGATCACCGCGACGCGCGACACGAGCATTCACGGCAAGCGCCTCGACGCGATTGCCAAGGCACGCAACACGACGCCGATCGAAGCCGCCATTCAAATCATTCTTGCCGGCGACGCGTCGGTCGCGTCGTTCAACATGAATGAGCGCGACATCGAGAATTTCATGAAAGCGGATTTCGTCGTCACCGGTTCCGATGGGAGCGACGGACATCCGCGCAAATACGGAACGTTCCCGAAACTGTTCCATGAATACGTCATGCAGAAGCACATCCTCACGCTCCCGCGCGCCGTGGAGCGGAGCAGCGGCGAGACGGCGAAAATCCTCGGCCTCAAGGATCGCGGCGTCATCAGGACGGGCGCGTTCGCCGACGTCATCGCGTTCGATTCGACAACGTTCGCCGACCGCTCGACGTACGAACAACCAACGCTGCTCGCCGTCGGTATGAAATACGTGCTCGTGAATGGCGTGCTGGCCGTCGACAATGGCAAGTACACGGGCGCCAACGCGGGGCGGGCGCTGCGGAGGTAACAGGCGGATGACGGCTAGATTGACCATCATGTCCGACACGCCATTCGGGACGTTCTTCGTTCCCGGCCCGACCGAGATCCGTCCGGAAATCCTCGAGCAGTTGACGCGCCCGGTGATGGTGCACCGCAACAAGGCCTTCGAGGCGATGTTCGCTCGCATCGAAGCCGGATTGCGGGACGTCTTCCTCACCGCGCGCCCGGTATATGTCGGCGCGACGTCGGCCACAGGTTTCATGGAGATGGCCGTTCGCAACGCGCCGCACGGGAAGATTCTCTGTCTCGTCAACGGAGGATTCTCCGAGCGCTTCGCACTCGTCGCCGAATCATGCAATCGTTCGGTGGAACGCATCGTCGTACCATGGGGCGAGACGTTCGATCTCAATGTCGTCGATGACAAGCTGTCCTCACGCCAATTCGCCGCGGTCGCCGTCGCACACTCCGAAACCTCGACCGGCGTGCTCACCGACGTTCGCGCCATCGCCGAGATCGCGCATCGGTACGGAACGATCGCACTCGTCGACAGTGTGTCTGGTGCCGGCGGCGCCGAGATTACCGTAGACGGCTGGAGCCTCGATTTCGTTTTCACTGGATCGCAGAAAGCATTCGCGTTGCCCGCTGGTCTTTCGTTCGCCGTGGCATCGGCAGAATTCGTCGAGCGCGCGAAGAAGGTGGCCGACCGTGGCTTCTACTTCGACGTCGTGCAGTACGACAAATTCGCCGAGAAGAATCAGACGCCAAGTACGCCGGCGACGTCGTTGATGTATGCGCTCGAGGCACAAATGGGTGACATCGGCCGCGAAGGAATCGAGCGCCGGTGGGAACGCCATCTCGCCATGCGCGACGCAACGATCGACTGGGTGCAGAGCGTTGCCAAGCGACGCGGGATCGACATCGACGTCGTCGCGACAGAGGGCTCGCGCTCGCCGACAGTTACAGTGATCTCATTGCCGAACGGCATGGCTCCACGCGAACTGCTCGATGCGGTGCTTGCTCGCGGCTACACCTTGGGCAGCGGCTACGGCCAACTTCGTGAAACCACCGTACGCATTGGCCATATGGGCGATCACACGGTCGACGGATTGAGACGATGCCTGCATGCCTGCGAAACGGCGATCGCGGAGCTGGCCGAGCGTCGGCGACTGACACGTGTATGACCACACGCGCCTGATCACTCTCACCATTGGAGATCTCGCATGCCAGTCAATGCCGGCCGTCAACCCGCGTGGGGTCTTCTTCCGCTTCGACTGATCGTTGGCATCGTCTTCATGGCGCACGGATGGCTCAAGTATTCATCGTTCGGGCTGGCGGGCACCGCGAAGTTCATGGGTGGCCTTGGCGTCCCGATACCGCAAGTCGCTGCGGTCGGTATCATTGCGCTCGAGCTGATCGGCGGGCTTGCGCTCATCCTCGGTGGTGGAACTCGATTATTTGCCGCACTGCTCGCGTGCGACATGCTCGGTGCGATCTTCTTCTCGAAACGCCACGCTGGATTCTTCGCGCCGAATGGCTGGGAATTCGAGCTCACTCTGTGCGCCGTGTGCGTGACGCTCGCGATCATCGGCGCTGGTGGGGCTTCGATCGACGCAGCGGTGCGCGGGCGACGATTCTAGCTCACCAACACCGGCCAAGATCAGCGCGCGCCGAATCCGATCTTCACCGCCTCGGCGACCTGCGTCGGCGTGATGACGATCTGCGCGATGCTTTCATAGGCGATGACCGCGCGCTGCACGTCGTCGGGAGTCTTGTTGGCGGACGCGGCTCCGAGCCAATGTGCTTTGACACCCGATATCTCGGCGCGTCGCTGATAGACCTCGAGCACGGCGTAGCCGTCGGCCGCTTCGACGAGCGCGCGCGCGCGATGCGCCTGACCGTTCACAAGATGGATCTCGACGCTCGGCTCTGCGCCAGCGACCTCGAGTTGTGACGGAAGACCGGTGCGAAAATAGGCGGCATCGAACACGGACGGTACCTCGCGAAGGGTGATGACTGCGCGCTCGTCGGTTAATAATAGCGCGGGCACAGTGAATCTTCGTGATGGCGGCCTCCGTACGGGTCTCCAACGACGCGACCGCGTCGTCCTACCATCGCAGAGAAGAATCCATGCTTACCCATCCCAAAGTCGGCGATTACGTCACCAACACCTGTCGCCGCTGCAACAAACTCGTTCGGTCTCGCCTGACACTCCGTAACGTCGAGCTCGCGCGCACACGACTCGTGGTGCCCGATGTCCTTGTCGACGTATGCCCCGAATGCGGCCACATGATTTCCATCGCGCCCGAGGCACTGCCGCAGCTCCGCGAAGCGGGTTGCTGGAAGTAAAGAACCAACGAGAAGTGTAAAGCTCAGCGCGTGCGCGAATTCGACTGATTCGTCGCGGCGCGATCCACGGCGTCCTGCCGGCGCTGAGCTTCCGCCCAATCAATCGCCGGCGCGACATCCTCATCGGTGAGCTCGAGGCTCGTGCGTGCGCGCTCGATTACCGGCGCGCCAAGCTCCGGCGGAAGCGCGAGACCAAAATCCAATTCGGCGTGACGGCAGAGCCGCTCTTCGCGAGCTGGATCTCGTGCGTCCGTGCCCGTGCACATCTGATGCGCACGCGCATGCATGCCTTCATGCAGTATCGACGCAGCGACCGGCGCGGCCGTGATGTCTGTCCGCGCCAAGAACGTCAGCTCCGTCATGCATGTGCGGGACTGCGGGAAATAGGCGCCGCGACACGGATAGCGAACGATCCAAAACTGCGCCAAGTCGCGCCGCATGTGCGCCAATCGCCACGGCTGATACCGCTCGATCAGCCCGAGCGCCTCGTCGAGCCGCGCAACGACCGTAGACGTGGCAATGTCTGCCCGCGTGTTCTCGACGACGACGCGAAACCCTCGAACGCGAAACTCCTCCGACTCAGGGTCGGATGCGCGACGTCGGAATATGTCGAGGAGGCTCATGTCTCGGCGGCGGCGCCGCGAAAGGTTGCGTTCGACCAGGTTCACGCCCCGGACCATGCCGCGGTGTCTCATGCCCGACGTGAACCGGCGGACGATTCGATCCGTGCACGATGATCAAAGGCGCCGGATACCCGTATACAGGAGTCCCGTAGAACGACGGGTACACACCGTACGGATAAACTGAATATCCGTTGTACGGCGAATATGAGTTCGGCGCGTAGCACGCGTTCGGCATGCACGGCGCGCTCTCGGCGTATGGAGTTCCGGGCTCTTGTTGCATCGCCGGCTGCGCCGGCTGGGCTTGGCGCTGCGGCGCGACCATCTCCGCAACCGACGCGCTCACGCCGGACTCGGCGAGCCACGAGCGAACGACACCGGGCTCGACCTGCGCGTTCGCTTCGACCACGTCAGCCTCGGTGATGGGCGCGGCCGCAGCCGCGCGCGCTGTCGTGATTGCGAGCTGACGCTTCGCGATTGCCGTTCGGATGTCCTTTGGAATCGTGCTCGGAAGCCCGGCGTCGTGGAATCGATCCAAACGCTCGAGCGAACCAGCGCCGGCGCGAACGCCTTCGATGTTCAACCATTCTCCAGCGGGAGAAATCGCCATCAGCGTCGTCGAAATGCCATTCACGCCACCCGGACAGACGAGGTCGTCGCGACGGTAAACTCGATGGCCAGTCGGCGACCACGTCACGGTCTCCGTACCGCGGCACCCCGCTCGGTCGATGGGGTGTGCTTGACCGTTGGCGTCTATTCTTTGGCGCGAATCGACCTGACCATCGACGACAGTGACGACGTCGACTGCTGACGCCCGAGTCGTCGGAACGATGCACGTAATTGGCGCGTTCGCGTCGGCGGTCTGCCAACAGCCGAGCCATGGCGACCAGCGCGTGTCGCTCGGCTGAGCGTGCTGCGCCTCGCCCGCCGTCTGCGCCCGCAGCGAGCCGGCGCTGACGAACACGAGCGCCGTTGCAAATCGTGCGATTGAGTTGCGCATGACTACCACCCGCATTTTGTACCTATATGGATGCATAACGTTCTGCGCGACCGCGCGCCACTGCGGGGCGACGGTTTTCGCGTCGCCCCGCTCGACGGTCACGCCAGCGACTGCAAGTACTCGGCGAGACGATCGAAGCTTTGCGTCATGCCATCCTTCATTCCGGTCTTGAGCGCGGCGTCGCGCGCCTCCCTCGAGGGATAAAGCACGGTCGACGTCATCGTCGTGCGACCATTCTCTTCCGTCAGCGTGAGCGTGTTGATCGTCTCGGGCCATTCGCCGCCCCACGACTCGGTAGAGACGACTTTTTCGGGCGGCACGACTTCTTTGTATGAGCCGCGCATCGCCATCTCATCACCGTCGCCGCGCCGCCAGACGAAATGCCACGCACCCCCCGGGCGCAGATCAACCTCGCAGACCGGCATCGTCCACCCTTCGGGACCAAGCATCCAGTGAGGGATGTGCTCGGGATTGGTGTAGGCCTCGAAGACGAGGCGCCGTGGCGCGTCGAACACGCGCGTCGCGGCGATCTCGCGATCAGACGGCGTGCTGAAAGTCGTCGTGCCGGGTTTATTTGTGGCGGGCATTTTTCTTCTCCTGTTCCTTGAGAGTCTTGAGATACTTGTCCAGTCGTTCATAGCTCGCGTCCCAGAATCGGCGGTAGTTCTCGGCCCACTCGGCGACTCGCTTGAGCGGTGTTGCTTCGAGCTGGGCTGGCCGGAACTGCGCGTCGCGGCCGCGCGTGATGAGTCCGGCGCGCTCGAGCACGCGCAGGTGTTTGGAGATCGCCGGGCCGCTCATGTCGAATGGCGCGGAGAGCTCCTTTACCGTGGCCGGACCTGAACTGAGACGGGCGAGAATCGCCCGCCGTGTGGGGTCGGCGAGGGCGGCGAACGTCGCGCTCAGCGGATCGGCGGCCATGTGCTCCGTCACGCCTCCTGAAGCTGCCGGATGTCGATCTTGTCCATCTGCAGCATCGCTTTCATCACGCGCTGCGACCGGGCTGGGTCGCTCAGCAGGCGCGGCAACGCGTTTGGAATGATCTGCCATGATAGCCCGAACTTGTCTTGCAGCCACCCGCATCGGCCCGGTTTACCGCCCGCGGAAAGCTTCTGCCATAGTTCGTCGACTTCTTCTTGCGTCTCACAACTCACGAACAGCGAGATGGCCGGTGTGAACGTGTACTGCGGGCCGCCGTTGAGCGCCATGAAGTCCTGTCCGTCGAGCTGAAACGTCGCCGACATGACACTCCCCTTGGCTCCGGGCCCGGCGTCGCCGTAGCGACTGACTTTGCCGACCTTCGCGTTCTTGAAGATGGAGACGTAGAAGTTCATCGCCTCTTCAGCGTTGTCATTGAACCAGAGAAACGGCGTGATCGTTTGCATGGGGACGACCTCCATTCGACCGCGTGTGTGTATAACCTATCGGTTATCTAACCCAATGGTTATATACATGCGATCTCATTTCCTGTCAAGCGTCCGCTTCGATTTCAGAAGTCGAACGACCAGAGCGGGATCTGGATGGGCGACGCGGTAAGCAGACGGTGCGAGGTAGAGCGACTGCCGTTTCGCGCGAGCTGGCGGTCGGCGATCGCCTTACCGATGGCGAAACCCATCGCAGCCCCGGCCATGGTGTCCGACGTCCAGTGCCAGCCATCCGCCATTCGCCCAAGCCCGATCATGATCGGATAGGCGTAAATCACTGGCTCGGCCACGCCCAGCGAGAACCGATGTGAGAAGAACGACGCGCACGACATCGAGTTCGCGATGTGGCCGCTCAGGAACGAATGCCGGCTCCAGACGCGTCCGCCGGGCAACGAAAACTGGCGGGCCTGCGCCGTGTCGTGTGGGCGCATGCGAGATACAGAGAGGTAGATGACGTCTCGCAGCGCTGCGCTCGTGAGATGGCCTGCCGCGCATCCCAGCCCCGCATCTCGCAACGCGGCATCGTGCGACAGCCGTCCCGCGGTGTAAAGCGTGGCCGAAAGCGGAAGCAGGAACTGTCCATTGCCACCGCCGTTGAGGGGAAACTTCCACCCGTCGCGAATCGGCGAAATCAACCGCATCGCCAGCGTATTCGGGTGCGTCGACATCCAGACGTAGATCGACGAATCGGCGTACGACGTGACCAACACGGCGCCGAGTACGCCGGCTGCTGGTGCGGCATCTCTCAACTTGGCGTGCGCCGGCGAGCTCCACACTGACCATACATCGCCACGGAGGTCGCCGATATCGCGGCGCTCGGAACCGAGCCCTTGCGCATGCAAAACCCCAGCGGTTCCGAGGGCCAGGATGATGAATTGAATGCCGACGGGTCGATGCACGAACGAGCAAATGGCAAAGAGCGGGCCCAACCGCCGCGCACGCTGAGCTACGCGGTTTGCTCGTTCTCGGGGCTGATGGCTGATTCGAGCGCAGCGAACGCGGCCGACAGCGCCCGTACGACGTCCGGTTCCGAGCGCAGCGAGGTCTCGTCGTAGGCCTTCGATTTCAAGGACGTCGTGAGTCGCACATCCGCGACTACTCGCGCGCTCATCATTCGCAGCGTTTCGATGAGCGACGCTTGTGCATGCGTCGCGATCGGCGAAGCGTTGACGAGCGCGACCGGCTTATCGACGATCTCACCCAGCGTGCTTCCGACGAGCCAGTCGAGCGCGTTCTTCATGACACCAGGCACTCCGTGCGCGTATTCGGGACTGCTGATCAGCAAGCCGTGCGCACCGCGCAACTCGGCGCGAAAGCTCTCGACGGCGGGCGGGACTTCGTCGCCGTCGAGATCGGGGTTGAAGAACGGCAAGCGATCGATTTCGTCGTAGAGCTCGAGCGACATTCCAGTCGGCGCGATCACCGACGCGGCGCGCAGCAGCACCGTGTTCAACGAGCCCGCGCGCAGACTTCCTGAAATGGCGACAATGCGAATTTGCATGCTCCGTTCGTGTGCGAAACCCGTAATCTCGCGCCGTGGGCAACCGGCGACGTAAGTTCTGGCCGACCGATCCCGCCCCGTCCCCGATCAATGCGCCAACTCCGCACTGCCGTCATGCTGGTCGGACTGCTCGCGCCCTGTCGATCCTCGTCCGCCCAGGCGCGCGACACGTTGCCATATCGCAATGCCTCGCTACCAATAGAAACGCGGATTCGCGATCTGATCGGACGCATGACGCTCGACGAAAAGTTCTGGCAGCTGTTCATGATTCCTGGTGACCTGGACGATCCGGCGAACGACTACTCGCACGGCGTGTTCGGCCTTCAGATCTCGGCACCGTCCGGAAGCCGCAACGTCGCGCGGGCGCACGCCGAGCGAATCAATGCGATTCAGCGCTATTTCGTCGAGCGGACACGACTTGGCATTCCGATCATTCCGTTCGATGAAGCGGTGCATGGCCTCGCGCGCGACGGTGCAACGATGTTTCCGCAGGCGATCGCTCTCGCCGCGACCTGGGACACGGCGCTCGTCGCGCGAACGGCACGCGCGATCGCGAGCGAAACGAGGAGCCGCGGCATCCGCCAGGTGCTGTCGCCAGTGATCAACATCGCCAGCGATGTTCGCTGGGGCCGCGTCGAGGAAACGTACGGCGAGGATCCGGTCCTCACGTCGATCATGGGCGTCGCGTTCGTCCGCGCGTTCGAGTCGGTGGGGATCATCGCGACTCCGAAGCACTTCATCGCCAACGTCGGTGAAGGTGGACGCGACAGCTATCCGATCGATCTCGATCAACGATTGCTCGAGGAGATGTACTTTCCGCCGTTCAGGGCCGCCATTGACTCGGGACATGCGCGATCGGTGATGAGCGCATACAACTCCGTCAACGGCGATCCCGCAACGCAGAACCGCGAGCTGCTGACGAACACACTCAAACGGGATTGGGGATTCACTGGCTTCATCATTTCCGACGCGGCCGCGACCGGCGGTGCCACGGTGCTGCATCACACCGAAGCGACGACGGCGACCGCGACGAAAGACGCGCTCGACGCAGGGCTCGATGTGATCTTCCAGTCGTCATGGCCGCAGCATCGTCCGTACCTCGATGCGTTCCGACGCGGCACGATCGCGGACAGCGTCATCGACGGCGCGGTCGCGCGGGTCCTTCGCGCCAAGTTCGACCTTGGACTATTCGAGAACCCGTATGTGAACCCCGACAGTGCCGCGTACCTGAATGGAAACGCCGAGCATCGGGCACTCGCGCGCGAAGCGGCGCGGGCATCGCTGGTTCTGCTCAAGAATGATCGACGGACGCTGCCACTGAGCGGTGCGCTGCGTTCGGTCGCCGTTATCGGAGTCGATGCCGCTGAATCGCGACTCGGTGGATACAGCGGGCCGGGTGTCAAGCGCGTGTCGATCGTCGATGGCATCCGAGAGCGGTTGCACGGAGCGACGGTCCGCTACGCACCAGGGCCGGGTCGAATCACGCGTGAATACGTCGTGGTCGACGAACGACAGCTCTCTTCAGTCGACGGCGGGCGGGTCGTTCGCGGATTGCGTGGAGAGTACTTCGACAACAACACGCTCGCTGGGCCGCCGCTCTTGGTGCGGACCGACGCTCGCGTGGATTTCGGGTGGACGCTCAACTCGCCGGGTCGTGGCATTCCATATGACTGGTACTCGGTGCGCTGGACGGGCAAGCTTTCGATCCCAGCGAGTGGAGTGCGCCGCCTCGGCGTCGAAGGTAACGACGGGTATCGTCTCTACATCGACGGCAAGATAATCGTGGACAACTGGGTCAAGCAGTCGTATCACACGCGACTTGCCGATGTGAGGCTGGCGCCGCGATCCACGCACGACATCCGGCTCGAGTATTTCGAGAGCACGGGCAATGCGCGCATGAAACTCGTGTGGGACGCCGGTGTTCGCGACGAGTCACGAGCGCAGATCGACAGCGCGGTTCGTGCGGCGCGACAGAGTGACATCGCGATCGTCGTCGCGGGAATCGAAGAAGGCGAATTTCGCGATCGAGCGTTTCTCGAGTTGCCGGGACATCAAGCAGAACTGATCGAGCGTGTCGCGGCGACGGGTAAGCCGACAGTCGTCGTTCTCATCGGCGGCAGCGCGATCACGATGTCGCGCTGGATCGATCGCGTGGGAGCGGTTGTCGACGCATGGTATCCGGGAGAAGAAGGCGGGCACGCCGTCGCGGACGTGCTCTTTGGCGACTATGACCCCGGGGGACGCTTACCGATCACCTTCCCGATGTCTGAGGGCCAACTTCCGCTCTATTACGATCACAAACCGACCGGCCGGGGCGACGACTATCTCGATCTCACCGGCCAGCCTCTGTTTCCCTTTGGCTTTGGGCTGAGTTACACGACGTTCGAATACTCTGCACTCGCGATCGATCCTGCAGTCATTGCGCCGACTGGTTCGGCGACCGTTCGCTGTCGCGTGAAGAACACTGGAACTCGTGGTGGCGACGAAGTAGTGCAATTGTATGTGCACGACGTTCTCGCCTCGGTCGCGCGTCCGGTAATGCAGCTCGAAGGATTTCAACGCGTGCACCTCGAGCCTGGCGAAGCGACGGAGCTTGTCTTCACTCTGTCGCGCGATCAGCTCCAAATGCTCGACCGCGACATGCGTTGGGTCGTCGAACCCGGAGCATTCCGCGTGATGATCGGCGCATCCTCGAAAGACATTCGCCTTCGCGGCGAGCTTTCGGTGAAGTAGCAGTTCGCACTACCGCGCGTTCATTCAGCTCCGTAAAGCCCGACCGTGATCGGCTCTGGCGCCGCTATCGCATCGTCGATGGCGACTTTGATGCGCCGAACCGGCGACGGCGTGAAGCGATCGAGTTTCGTGTAGCCGATCGTCGTTCCGCGCGACAGCACGCGCCACGCATCATCGGTCGTGCCATAGACAGCGTACTTCGTCACCGATTGCCCGCGCGCGATCTCCTCCTTGAGTCGCACGATACTCACTGGTGTCGGTGTGCCGAGGTCGATCTCGAGCTCCGCGGAACGCGGGCCGGTGACGCGCCATGCGCGGCGCGCCGTCGCGGCAAGATCGTGAGCGAACATCGCGTTCAGTCGCTCACGAAACCCCGTGAGTCGCGCAACGTCGACGGTGTGCAGCCATCCGCTTTTCGTCGGCGGCACATTGAGCAACAACTTTCCATTCCGGCCGACCGAGCTGAAATAGAGATTCACCAAGCTGTCGACCGAGCGGACGCGGGAGTCTTCGGCCTCGTGATTGAACCAGCCTGGTCGAATCGAGACATCCACTTCAGCCGGTCGCCAGACCGTGCCATCAGGATCGCCGTGCAGCAGTGCATCACTCACTCCTGGGCCATCTGCGCCAGGGTATGTGACGATCGTCGGATCCATCGTCGACCAATTCGGATCGCCAGCGACGCCGTTCTCGTTGCCGCACCAGCGGACATCCGGCCCGGCATCGGAGAACATCAGGGCGCTGGGCTGAAGTCGGCGCACGAGCGAAAACACGCGAGGCCAATCGTAGATCTGGCGTCTTCCATTCGGCCCCTCACCGTTCGCTCCGTCGAACCACACTTCCGAGATCGTACCGTATTGCGTGAGCAGCTCGCTGAGCTGATCGCAGTACAAATCGTTGTAGCGTGCCGAGTCGCCATACGACGGATTGTTGCGATCCCATGGCGAGAGATACAATCCCGCCTTGATATCCTCCGCATGGCAGGCATTCACGAACTCGCGGACGACGTCGCCCTGACCTGACCGCCACGGACTCTTGGCGACGGAATGCTCAGTCGTGCGCGTCGGCCACAGGCAGAAACCGTCGTGATGCTTCGCGGTGAGGATGAGCGCGCGGGCGCCGGCGCTCCGGGCGGCGCGCGCCCATTGTCGCGCGTCGAGCCGCGACGGATCGAAGATGCTCGGGCTCTCATGTCCATCGCCCCACTCTCGATCCGTGTATGTGTTGACGCCGAAATGAAGAAAGAGCGCAAGCTCGTCGCGTTGCCAATCGAGCTGCGCTGGCGACGGACGCGGACGCGTGATGAACGTCGATTGGCCGCCGCGTCGAAGGGCGCACGCAGCGAGTGGGGTCGCGAGCGAGGTCGCGGAGATCTGGAGAAACGAACGTCGGTTCATGGACGGACACGCGGGCTGGAGCTTGCTCGGCGCATTGGGTGCCGCGATCTTCCGCGCCATCCTGCCCAAGAGATTATTCCTCGGACTTCCCATGAAATCAATCCAGGTCGGCTCGGCAGTTGGGCGCTCGGGCGAAAAGGTTTCTGGATTCATCGATGTCCCGCGAGGTGTCGATCCCGAGACCAGGATTCCTGTAACGGTCGTGACCGGCCGCCGCGACGGGCCGGTGCTCGCGCTCGTCGCTGGGATCCATGGTTCGGAGCCGTCGCCCATTGTCGCCACGCAGCGCGTGCGTCGCGAGCTCGACGCTGAGGAGCTGAGCGGTGTCGTCATCATCGTGCACATCGCGAATCTTCCATCGTTCACACATCGCACGATCTATCGCGGGCCGTGGGATCAGAAAAATCTGAATCGTGTGTTTCCCGGCAAGCTGGATGGCACCGCGTCAGAGCGAATCGCGCAAGCCATCACGACGCACGTAATCGATCAATGCGAGTATCTGGTCGACATTCACTCGGGCGACGGAAACGAAGCGCTCAGGCCGTACGCGTATTGGAACAAGCTCGGCCTCGATGACCGCGTCGACACGATTGCGCGCGAGATGGCGCTGGCCTTTGGTCTCGAGCACATCGTGATCGACCGCGGGCGTCCGAGCGATCTCGGTGCATCGCTCTTCTGCGCAAACACCGCGCATGTCCGCGGCAAACCGGCGGTGACGACCGAGGCCGGCGCCGTCGGCGTTCCGACGGAAGAGATGGTCGCACTCAACGTACGCGGTGCATTTCGCGTCATGCGCTATCTCGGAATGCTCCCGGGTCCGAAAGAAATGGTCGAGCATCCGCGCTGGATCGAGCCGTCGCAGGTGCTCATGAGTCCCGAGACGGGAACGTGGCATGCTGCCGTCGTGCCAGATCAGCATGTCGAGGCGGGCGATCTACTTGGGCGGCTAACGGATTACTTCGGCGATCCAATCGCCGAGGTGCGGTCGCCGTTGGCGGGGATCGTGACATACGTGGTCGTGTCGCCGTCAATGGGGAAGGGCGAACCCGTGGCGATGGTCGGACACATCGCGGACCAGTGAACTCGCATTTCAGAGGCGCTATGAACTCGGTAAAGCTGATTCGAGGCGTGCTCGTCGCCGCGATGCTGTACGTGACGCAAAGCTGTGGTGGCTCGAGCGAATCGGCGTCGACGCAACCGGGGAACACGGGAAATCCCGGCGGGACCACGCAGAACCCGGCGATCACAGTCAATCTTTCGCCTGGAGCGACGTCGGTTCGCCAGGGCGAGCTCGTGGCAGTCGTCGCAACCGTTGCTCGCAGCGGCGGGTTCACTGGTGACGTGACGATCACCGCCGAAGGCGCGCCGACTGGAATGACTGTCGGAGTCGGATCGATTGCGACGTCGGGAACGTCGACCACTGCGTCGGTGTCGTTCAGCCCTGCCGCGTCGGTCGCCGTGGGGACCTACAACATCACTGTGCGCGCGAAAGGAACCGGCGTCTCCGACGTCACCGCGACGCTGCAACTCCAAGTCACGGCGGGCGCGTCGCCAGGTGGCAACGTGTCGGTAGATTTGAGCGCGTGCTTGCCGAATACCATCACGTGGTTCGCATCGCAGGATGGATCCGGTGCATGGACGCGTGTCAGCGGCGCGACCGACGTCTACAAGTTCAATGTCATCACAGGCAAAGGCGGGTTCGCGTGGGTCTCTGATCTGAACGGGGCCAAAACGCTGCACATCCGGTTCGCCACGCAGGCGGAGCTGACCGCTGCGCCTCTTGTTTTGTGCAGCGCGATCGGAACGAAAACGATCCATGGCACCGTGAGTGGACTCACATCGTCGGAGTTCGGGACGGTGACACTGACGAACATGGTCTCCGTCGCGACGGTCACGAGTCCGAGCTACACGTTCTTCAACGTGAAAGATGGGCCGCACGATCTCATTGCCTATCGATGGGCGTCGCCGGACGTATCGACGGACCGCGTCATTCTTCGACGCGATCAGAATATTTCAAACAGCGGGTCCGCGGCCAACCTCGATCTGAGCGCGAGCAGCGCTGAAGGCGTGACCACCGCGACGGCGCCGTTTGCATTGGTTGGTGTGCAGTCGTTCGACAACTTGACGTTCGCCACAGCTTACCTCACGGGAGCATCGTGCGACGTCTCGCTGTTCAAGATCTGGGCGCCCAACGCCGCAACGGGAACGCTGCGGAGCGTCACGGTGCCGGGTGTCCCCGCAGCGCAGCAGCGCGCGACTGACTTTCACGAGCTGCTCGTCACGACGGGCAACGGTGGAGAGAATCCAGGAACGCTCATGCTCGGCACGCCTACGCCTTTCGCGATCCTGCCGCCGGCGCGCACGACACGACTCTTCCTACACACGCTCGCCGCCGATACTCTGACGCTGGGCGCGCCATTCGGTGTTCCGCCGACCGTGACGACCATTCCTGGTGCGTACACTCGTCTGCAAGCGCAGTTTACGATGCCGTCGGACTATCAAACCAGCATGACGCTCGACTTTGGAACGGGGCAGAGCAATCCCTCGGTCTCATTGACGGCGTCGTTCGGCTGGATGGGCGGCTCGACAAGCACGCTCACCGTTCCCGATTTCAGCGGCGTCGCGGGTTGGAGCAACGCGTGGGCGCCAGTGACCGGCACCGCAGTAGCGTGGTCACTGACGGCGACCGGAACCAACATCACGAACACCCAGTGTGTCGATCACGGTTTCATCAAGACGTTGCGCTTCAGCGGTGGCACCGGCTGATAGCCGATCAGCGCGGCCAGAGCCATGCGAGCACTAGTCCGGTCAGTACGGCGTAGATCAGCGCGTCGAACGTGGCTTTGATTGTGATGCTCCACGCTCGTCGATACCAGATGGACATTTGCCAGAGTGCAAGTGCGTAGCCCATGAACGCGGTCGCGCCGGCGAATTGGACGATGCGTCTCGGGTCCGTGCCGGCGGGCAGAGCGCGGCCGGCGATGTACCCCGCGAAAAGGCTCACGACGATGATGTACACGAACCAGAGCCCGAGATTCCGGCCCATCGACATCATTTGGTTGGGCAGTATCGTCACGACGAACACCGGGCCCTTTGCGATCTTCTCCGCAAACGCCGCCGAGCGCAGGTCTTCGCGGGCGACCGGTCGCGGCACCATGTAGTCGCCGGGTGGAATCGCGAGGGGACGCAGTGCGTCCATGACCGCGTCCTCATTGGGCATTCGGGCGTAGTCGTGCTTGTG
>JAICYT010000121.1 GCA_025934075.1 Gemmatimonadaceae bacterium | reverse complement strand
AAGTCGGCGTCGTGCAGTCGATCAATTGTCCCGTGCGCGGCGCCGTCACGGCCGACACGATCACGAACAGCATCAGCATCACCGACATTCCAACGGCGCTCAGCGATCTCGAGAAGTACACTCGCAGCCTCGACCTTCGTCAGCCGCAGGTGAACATCAAGGCGAAGATCATCCTCGTCGACCGCACGTCGCTCGAGGGCTTGGGACTCCGCTACGACCTCGGCTCCCGTCAACAGTTCTTCAACGACATCGTTCCCCGTCTCGACTCACTCGGCAAGGTCCGCACGGATCCTGGTCAGATTCAGTTGGGCGGTAACACAGTATCGGCGATCGCCAACGCGACGCAGCGCATTCCAGCCGCGGCGCTCCAGCTGGTCTACTCGACGGCGATGGGCAACTTCGACTTCACGACGTTCCTCGAGGCGCTTCAGCAGACGACGCTCCTCGACGTCCAAGCCGAGCCGAGTGCTAGCGTGTTGAACAACCGCACGGCCAACCTCACCGCTGGTACGCAGGTGCCGATCCGCGTGATCGACGCCGGTGCGGGCGGAAACCAGACCAGCAACTTCCCACGCGCCGCGGTCAGCTTCCAGCAGACCGGTGTGATCCTCACGGTGACGCCGCAAATCACCGCGAATCGTCAGATCCAGATGAAAGTGCACGTCGAGAATTCCGATGTGCAGTTCCAGGCCAACGACGTTGGCGCTGTATTCCCGACGCAGAAGGTCGACAACGAGGTCCTCGTCGCCGATGGCGAGACCGCCGTCATGGGTGGGTTGACCCAAACCACGGTCAGCGTCACCAAGTCGGGTCTCCCGGTCCTGGTCGATCTCCCGATCATCGGCCGTCTCTTCGGCGTGACCACGCGCCAAGAGACCAAACGCGACCTGCTCATCCTGATCACGCCACACATCATCGACGACGGGCAGACGGCACCGCCCGAGACTGGACGTCCGTGATCGGCGCCGGAGTGATATCAATGCGATCAAACCTCCTTCGTCTCGCCGCGCTCGCGACTGGCGTCGTGATCGTCGCCAGCTGCGACGCGCGACTGCCGAGTGAGTCGCAATTCGGCTCGAGCTCGTCGTCGTCGACCTCGAGCTCGACCAAGAAGCCCTCGATCGTGATCGACTCGCCGACGACCGGCGCGTTGATCAACCTGGGCGACTCCGTGCTGGTCAGCGTACGGCTGCACGATGACAAGGCGCTCAAGACCGCCACCATGGCGGCGGTGACGCAGACCGGCAGCATCGACCTCGGCACGTTCACGCAGACTCCGCGATATAGGCTGACGAGCATTCCCGTCACCGGAACGTTTCGCAGCGGATTGCGCGACACGACCGTTCGGCGGTATCTGCAGCCGATCAACCCCAAAGACACGACGCTCGATAGCTTGGTGATCGTCGTCATCGCCACCGACAGCCTCGGTGCCGCTGATACGGCCACGCGTCGCATCAACATCGTCGCCGGCCCCAAAGTCAGCATCTCGTCACCAACCAACGGCGACAGCATTCCTGCCGGCGTCGGGCTCAGTGTCTCGGCCCGCGCTCAACACGGTGACGGCGTTGGTCGTATCGACATTCGCGTGCAGGGCGACGCGAATTGGCCGACCAAGTTGGACACCACTGTAACGCAAGTTTATTCGACCTCGCCGCGAGATGTCACATTCTCGGCGGTTGTCCGCGTGCCGATCAATGCACCGGTTCGTGGCAAGATTACCGTGACGGCAACGTCGGTAGACGTGAATCGCCAACCCGGCTCTGCGGCGCCCGTCTCGGTCTTCGTTCGGAGCGCGAGCTTGGCGCAGCCGCGCGTGACGCAAACGGTCGCGGTCAAGAACGAATACACTGATTCCGTCACGGTCCGAGCGACCGGCGACGGCATCGCGAGTGTGGGTCTCCTCGTCCGCGACAGCGTCGGCACGCTCATCTTCGGCGATACCGTCAAGCTCTCGCAGCCGTACAACGCCAACATTCAAACGAATGTTGCACTCAATCTGCCGACCACGCAGCAGGGCAAGCGGCTCGGCATCACCGCATTCGCGATCGATCAGGCGGGCCGCATCGGATACGCCGTCGCGGCAAGCCGCGGCACGCCGGAAGGCAATCTCGCCAACGCACTGGTCGACTCGACACTCGTCGTGTACGGCCGCACCTTCGCGCTGCCTCATCAGGGCATCATCGGCGATATCGCCGTTGATGCGGCGCGAGGAAACGTCTTCCTCTCGAACACGGCATTCAACCTGCTCGAAGTGTGGCAGAGCTCCGCGGCGAACAAGGGCTTTGCCGCCACGAACGTCGCGGTCGGCTCGCTGCCCTGGGGCATGTTCATCTCGAACAATCCCGACACCCTGCTCGTCGCGAACTCCGGTGGTACGAACATCAGTCGCGTGTTCATCGGAACGACAGATGCCAACCAGCTGAAGGAAGATCTCAGCCGTCGCATTCTGACCCGGAATACGTACACGTACACCGTCACGATGCAGCGGGATGAGAATACTGGTAAGATCCGCCTCACGGCTGATGGGCCGATCAGCTACTCCGATCGTCCACAGTACCTTGTCGAGTCGAAGGGCGGTCGCATCTTCTACTCCACGCGGCCCACGACCACCGCACCGGCGGGCACCATCCGCTGGCTCGATCCTGGTCTCCCGGTGCCCGATCCGCACCAGATCTGGCAGTATGGAAAGTTCATCACGGGCACGCAGCAGATGTACGCCGTCTTCAATGTCGACTCGCTCGCAATCGGCGCGGCACTGCCAACGTCCGATGCATCGGATACGCTCTTCCTGTTCGATCACCCATACGGTCAACGCAGCGGCAGCCTCGTGGCGATGGATTCGGTTCCGCTCAACGCAATCGCCAAGCTGGTTGGTGGTGGCAGCGACGCCGAGGCAATCCTGCGGCTCGATGTCGGCACGTTGCCGCTGACCGACACCACGTTCGTTGCCGCGAGTGGCAATCGGAACTGGTTAGCGTTCGGCGAAGGGCACAAGGTCGGATCCGGCCGGGTAATCATGGTTGCCGATTCCACGGGTGGTGTCCCGAACTTCTATTCTCCACTGGTCACGATCTCCGACCTCACCGACAACGCGTCGGAGTCAGTGCTCGGACTCGCGCTCGACAAATCAGGCGGTACAGTCGCCTCACACGGCTCGCAAGCGTATTTCGCCGCGGTGAGCGATCCGTTCCACCTGCGCTTGCAGGGCAAGTATGATTCGTTCGACGACGGCGCCGGCATTGCCTTCCATCCGTCGGCCGACGGCACGCTGACGGATGGATCGAGCCGGCTGGCGTTCGTCGGCGCGTCGAGCGGCGTGGTCGAAGTCGTCGACATCGCGTACTACATCAACCGCGCCCGCCTGCAGCTCAAGAATCCGATCTACGGACCGCTCCGCGCATCACTGCCGATGCCGGGCGACCCGGGCAGCGTGGTGCTCAAGCTCTATGCGATCAGCCAACAAGGACTCATCGTCATCGACCTGACGGCAAACGACATCAAGCCGGGACCGTAGGTCGCGCATCAGGGTGAAGGACGAGCGTCGCGCGCGCGCAAAGCAGTTCTCAGCGCGCGCGCTTCGCGCGTTCGCTATCCTTCTCTCATGCCTCTTCGCTTCACTACAGCCGGCGAATCGCACGGCCAAGCGCTCGTGAGCATTCTCGAAGGAATGCCCGCTGGCTTACCGCTTCTCGCCGATCACGTCAATGCCGAGTTGGCGCGCCGCCAGCAGGGTTACGGGCGCGGACGTCGCATGCAGATCGAGAAGGACACCGTCGAGTTCCTCTCCGGCGTTCGCGCTGGTGAGACGCTCGGTTCACCGATCGCGATGATGATTCAGAATCGCGATTGGAAAAATTGGCGCGAAATTATGGATCCGGCGCCCGACGCGCCTGACGCCGACGCGCGCAAACGCGTCGTCACGCGCGTCCGGCCGGGTCATGCTGATCTCACGGGGATCCTCAAGTACGATCGCGACGACGCGCGCGACATCCTCGAGCGCGCATCTGCGCGCGAGACCACGGCTCGCGTTGCCGCCGCCGCGATCTGCAAGCGATTTCTCTCCGAGTTCGGCGTCCGCATCGGAAGTCACCTCGTTTCACTCGGCGGAATCGATGCGGTGCGTCCGGCGAACATGCCTGACGACATCAACGCCGCGTCCGATGCGTCGGCGCTGCGCACACTCGACGCGGACGCCGAGCAACGCATGGTCACGTACATCGACGAGATCAAGCGCGCTGGTAACACGCTCGGGGGAATCTGCGAAGTTGTCGCCGATGGACTGCCTGTGGGACTCGGATCGCACGTGTCGTGGGATCGGAAGCTCGATGGACGCATCGGCGCGGCGATCATGTCGATTCCCGCGGTCAAAGGCGTCGAGATCGGAATGGGGTTTCAGACGGCGCGCGTCACTGGGGCGGACGTCCACGACGAGATCGAGATGGCTCCCGGCCGCGTTCACGCCGGCAATGTCCGACGCAAAACGAATCGCGCCGGGGGATTGGAGGGGGGCATGACGACCGGCGAACCGCTAGTCGTTCGCGTCGCCATGAAGCCCATCAGCACCTTGATGCGCCCGCTCGGAACCGTCGATGTCGCGACGGGTGAAGCAGCGGCCGCGGTCGCTGAGCGCAGTGACGTGACCGCTGTGCCGGCCATGGGGGTCATTGCCGAGGGCATGCTCGCATTGGTGTTGGCCGATGCATTCCTCGAGAAGTTCGGCGGCGATTCGCTCGGCGAAACGCAACGGAATTATGGCGCCTATCTTTCGCACGTCGCGACCCGGCTCGGCGGCTGATCCGTCGAGGCCGCACCTGATCCTCGTCGGCCTTCCCGGATCGGGGAAGACGACGATCGGTCAAGCCGTGGCCGAACGGCTCGGGCGAACGTTCCTCGATCTGGATCAGGAGATCGAGCGTCGCGAAGGCCGTTCGATCAGCCAGATCTTCGGCGAAAAGGGCGAGCCGTATTTCCGCGACAAAGAGCGCGAGCTCACCAGCGAGCTCACGCTGGTCGGAAACATGGTGGTGGCGCCAGGCGGGGGTTGGGTTGGCAACCCCGAGAATATTTCGATGGTGCACCCCCCTAGCCGGATCATATACCTTAGAGTGACCCCTGAGGCGGCGCTCAAGCGTTTGGGGCCCTTGCGGTCGATGCGCCCGCTCTTGATGCGGCCGGATCCACTGGGCGAGCTCAAGCGACTATTGGACGCGCGCAAGGCGGCGTATGAGTCAGCCGATCAAGTTGTTGACACGGAACTCTTTGCTTTGCAAAGGGTTATAGAAATGGTTGCGGAGCTTGCCCCAGGAGTTGGGTAGACATACGTTACCGTTCCAATGGGGCCGATTGGCTCCGCGAGTACCTTAGGCGGTCGAAATCAGTGGATTCGACAGGGAGAGGATCGATGCAGAACGCATCGCATGTCCTCCCCTTCTTGCTTTTCTGGCGGTCGAAGCGTCAATGAAGGAACAGATGACTTTTCGCGTGTTGGGCCCGCACGAACGCGGGCGGTTCGCTCCCGAGGCTTGGGGGCATTTGCTGTCGCTGACCGGCTCCGGCGCGTTGAACGCTGCCGAGCTTGAACACATCATCGAACGGGCACTCTTGCAGATAGATGGACGTATCGCGCTCGACGACCTCCGGTCGCTCATGGAGGGCGCTGGGTTCCTCGAGCAGAGCGAAGGCGATCCTCACCCGACGGTACACTGAGCATGGCAACGAGAAAGACTGTGGCTAAGAAGAAGGCGTCCGCCAAGAAGGTTTCGGCGGCGGCGAAGAAGAAGAGCAAGGCGGTCACGAAAGCCACCGCCCGTCGCGGGCGCGCGCCTGTCGTCGAAGAAGTGCTTGATTACGAGTCGACCGGCTCCGAGGGGTCGTCCGGGGGGTCGACGCTCGTCATCGTCGAGTCGCCGGGAAAAGTGAAGACGATCGCGAAGTATCTCGGTCGCGGGTATCGCGTCCGCGCGACAGTCGGCCACATCATGGATCTGCCGGCAAAAAAGCTCGGCGTCGACGTCGACAATGGCTTCCGTGCCGATCTGGTTCCGATTCCCGGCAAAGAGAAGACGATTGCTGAGCTCAAGAGCGCGGCGAAGGACAGCAAAGAAGTCCTGATCGCGACCGACCCTGATCGCGAGGGAGAGGCGATTGCGCAGCACGTGGCGTCGCAGATCACGCCCAAGCGTGGTGCGCCCGTCATTCCAATTCGTCGCGTACTGTTCCGGGAGATCACGAAAGACGCGGTGCAGCGTGCCGTGCAGGACGCCGGCGTCATCGACAGCAAGAAGGTGGAGGCGCAGCAAGCGCGCCGCGTGCTCGATCGTCTCGTCGGCTACAAGGCGAGCCCGGTGCTTTGGAAGACCGTGAAGAAAGGATTGTCCGCCGGCCGGGTGCAAACGGTCGCGCTTCGACTGATCGTCGAGCGCGAGCGGGAGATTCGTGCGTTCAAGCCGGTCGAGTATTGGACCATCGAGGCGTTGCTCGAGAAGGACGGTCAGCAATTCACCGCGAAGCTGCATCAAATCGACGGGAAGAAGGCCGAGCTGCACAATCAGGCCGAAGCGCAGCGTGTGCTCGACGATCTCAAGGGTCGCCGCACATTCGACGTCACCGAGGTCAAACGCCGCGAGCGACGGAAAAATCCGTACGCGCCATTCACGACCTCCACGCTTCAGCAGGAAGCGGCCAAGAAGCTGTCGTTCGGTTCCAAGCGTACGATGCGCGTCGCACAGGGCTTGTACGAAGGCGTCGAGCTGGGAAACGAAGGCGCCGTCGGTCTCATCACCTACATGCGTACCGACTCGACGCGCGTTGCCGAGAGCGCGGCCATTCAGGCGCGCGAGTATCTGCGCACCTTGTTCGGCGAGGCGTACGTCTGCGCAACACCGCAGCTTTACGGCGGCGGCGACGGAAAGGCGGCAAAGAATACTCAAGACGCGCATGAAGGAGTGCGTCCCAGCGATCCGACGCGCCGGCCGGATGAGATCAAGAAGTATCTCAACGCCGATCAGTTCAAGCTGTATCAACTGATCTGGCAGCGCTTCATGGCCTCGCAAATGTCGCCGGCTGTCTTCGACACGACGACGGTCGACTTCGACATTCCGTCGACGACGCAACCCGATATAGGTCGTCGGAGCTACTTGTTCCGCGCGACCGGCTCGATCGTGAAGTTCCAGGGCTTTCTCGCGCTGTATCGCGAGGCGCGGGAAGAAGGAGAGCACAAGACGCTCGAAGACGAACAGGCATTGCCCGTCGTCGAAGTGGGCGAGAAAGTGCCGTGCAAGGGCATTACGCCGAGCCAGCACTTCACCGAGCCGCCGCCGCGCTACTCCGAGGCGAGTCTCGTCAAGGAGCTCGAGCGGCTCGGCATCGGACGGCCGTCGACGTATGCGTCGATCATCTCGGTGCTCGCGGATCGTCGCTACGTCGAGCTGGTACAGCGCCGTTTCTTCCCGACCGAGATCGGCGAGACCGTCGAGCGCGTGATGGTCAAGCAGTTCCCCGACATCTTCAACGTGGGTTTCACGTCCGAGATGGAAGGCGAGCTCGATAAGATCGAAGCCGGCTCGCTCGGTTGGCAGCATGTGTTGAAGGATTTCTATTCGCCGTTCGCTGCGAGCTTGAGCAAAGTCGACGCGCCGGCACTCATTGCCGAGGCGTTCGACCTATCGCAGATCGACACGCTGCGTTGTCCGGAGTGTGGCGGCAAGCTCGAGCCGCGCGGCGGATTCTTCGGCCCGTTCCTCGCCTGTGAGAATCATCCGAAGACGTGCAAGTACACGCGGCCGATCAAGGGTGAGAAGGCGAAGCCGGTGCTGACGGAGCATATGTGTCATCTCTGCGGCGCACCGATGGTGATTCGTCAGGGCCGCAGCGGCCAGTTCCTTGGTTGCAGCACATTTCCGAAATGTCGCGGCACGCGCTCCATGCCCACCGGTGTGTTCTGTCCGAAAGATGGCGGCGAGCTCGTCGAGCGTCGCTCGAAGAAGCGTGGCACCGCCTTCTACGCGTGCTCGAACGAGACATGTGATTTCGTCGCGTGGAACAAGCCAATCGCGGAAGTCTGTCCGGAGTGTGGGTACGTGGGCGCCGAGATGAAGTTCACGAAAGCGCGTGGCGATTTCCGCAAATGCCTCAAGTGCGGAAATGAGTGGGATGCGCCGAAGCAGCCCGATGAGACGGAGGCCGAGGCATTGGCGGGATGACAGGCGGCGGGTCAGTCTTCACGACAATCGCTTGAGCCCATCTCCCCGAGTGAACAACACGCTGTGCTTTTCAGTGCCGAACGCGAGCTGTACGATGTTCACCTGATCGTCGAACAAGTCGCAGAGAATCGTATTGCGACCACGAATCTCGTTCGCGACCTCCCTGGTTGTCCCCTCGAGGCAAATCCAGAGGAGGTCGGCCGTGCGACGCGTACCACATGAGCGAAGCGCGATTGGCGTGTTCGCGCGATCCGCGATGGCAAGCGCTGATCCGAGATAACTGATCGCGGCGTCATCCCATGTACGTCCGACGGGTGGCGAAGCGACCCGCATGTGCCGCGCCAGCGCCGTCCCGAAATCATCGGCGAAGACCCGCACCATCAGTCGCACCGTGTGTGTCGTCGCGTCGACGCGAACTTCGGTCAGCGTCGTATGGAGCGGATGTGCGGCGCTCGCCATCGGCGCGCCGACGAAGCGCGCGGCAAGAACCATTGCGGTCGCCAGTCGGGCCACGCTCACCATGGATTCCGCTGGACGGCCCAGCGCGACGCGACGGCGACGACGACCAACGACACGGCAACAACGCGGATGCGAAGCGCCGGCCAATCGAGGCTCGGGGCTCGAAGCCAGGCGATCAACCGATCGATTCCCGCGAGCAGAACCGCGGCTGCGAGGAGGACGGTGATCTGCCCGAGCTCGATGCCGACGTTGAACCCAAACAGCGGCAGCGCGATGTGGTCGACGAACAGCGCTTTGAGATAGTTCGCGAATCCGGCGCCGTGAACCAATCCGAACACGCCGGCGAAGACGGGACGATAGCGTCCGCCCCAGGGTGCGCGCGTTCGATCGCTAACGACGAGATTCTCGATGCCGGTCGCGACGATCGTGACTGGAATGAGGAATTCGATCAGCGCCGGCGGGAGCGTCAGTGCGCCCGTCACCGCGAGCGCCAGCGTGATCGAGTGACCGACCGTGAACGCGGTCACCACCCACAACGCGTCCCGCGCATCGCGGAGTCGGTAGATCGCCGCCAGCGCCAGCAGGAACAGAATGTGGTCCATGGCCTCGACGTCGATGATATGACGGAAGCCAAGCTGGATGAAAGTCGCCACGGAGTTCATTGTGTCGGGTACGCCGCGGGCGCCGGATCGGATTTCCACGGCCCGCGGTACATATTCCAGATGCCGCGAGTCGGCCGCCGCCCCGGAACCCCAGCTACTCCGGAGAATCCGTCATGACGTTGCCCCTGCGAATTCGTCGCTTTGTCATCCTGAACGCAGCGAAGGATCTGCTGTCGCTCGCCGCTGCGACGGCGTTCCTGACCGTTGGCGTTCCACTCAGCGCGGCGAACGCGCAAAGCACGCTTCCGTCGCGCCTGACCGACAAAGAGATCTGGCAGCTCAACGCCGACTTCTCCGAGGCGAACGGCTACTTTCGCTCCGACAATTTCTTGTCGAACGAGACGGGATTTCAGTTCGTCATCCCGGAGCTCGTGCGATTGGTCAAACCCGGCGGCGTTTACTTGGGCGTCGGGCCGGAGCAGAACTTCACATACATCGTCGCGACCCAGCCGAAGATGGCATTCATCGTCGACATTCGGCGCGGCAACATGATGGCGCATCTGATGTACAAGTCGCTGCTCGAGACGTCGAAGGATCGTGCGGAATTTCTGTCCAGGCTCTTCTCGCGTCCGCGACCATCTGGCCTCGATACGACGTCGACGCCGGAGCAACTCTTCCAGGCGTACATCGCGGCGGCACCCGATTCAGTCGCGTTCCGAAAGAACTTGGCGGCGATCAAGGAGCATCTCACCAAGACGCACGCGTTCGTTCTCAACGACAGCGACAGCAAGCTCCTCGAGTACACCTACGGCGCGTTCTACGGCGGCGGCCCGCAAATCACCTACAACTATCCGAGCGGCGGCGGCTTTGGTCGCGGCATGCCGAACTACGCCAATCTCCAGATGGCGACCGACGCGACTGGAAAGAACTGGGCGTACCTCGCGACCGAGGCAAATTTCCGCTGGCTCAAGGACTTCGAATCAAAGAACCTGCTCGTGCCTGTGGTCGGCGATTTCGCCGGGCCCAAAGCGATTCGCGCGGTCGGACAGTATCTCAAGGACCACCACGCGATCGCGTCGGTGTTCTATACCTCGAACGTCGAGCAATATCTCTTTCAGCAGGACGACGATTGGGGGAAGTACTACCGCAACGTCGCGACGCTCCCGCTCGACTCGACGAGCACGTTCATTCGATCGGTCGGCGGTGGACGCGGATTCTACAACGCCACGCCGGCCGCGTCCTTCCCGCAACTCGGCGGACGTCTGCCGTCCAAGCTCTCGTCGATGCAGGAGTTGGTCAAAGCGTTCACGGCCGGGCAAATCCAGTCCTACATGGACGTGATCAACATGTCGCGATGATTGACGGCAATCGGGGGGCTCGTCGATCCGCGCCTCATTTGTCCTAGTGCGGGTTAGACTCGCAATCGTCCGTGCTTTCCGGCCCCTCGTCAGCGTCCAATCGGCAAGCCAGCTAGCGGGAGATTCATCTGGAGCCGTCACCGCTGACGCTGCGGAGACCATGCCTGGCCGGGGTGCAGGAGGTCGCGGCGAATTAGATTATGAGGATGCCGCCTCACGCTCATGTTCACATCGTCGGCGGTGGACTCGCCGGCAGCGAAGCCGCATTCCAGCTCGCCGAGCGCGGTCACGACGTCGTCCTGCACGAGATGCGCGGTGTTCGAGGGACGCCGGCGCACAAAACCGATCGCCTCGCCGAGCTCGTGTGCTCGAACACGTTCAAGAGCACTGAGACGTCGAATGCGCACGGTTTGCTCAAGGCCGAGATGCGCGCGCTGGGATCGATCATCCTCGCGGCGGCGGACGAAGCGCGCGTCCCGGGCGGCAGCGCGCTCACCGTCGACCGCGATGTGTTCTCGTCCGCTGTACAGGAGCGCGTGACGGCTCATCCACGCATCACGGTCGTTCGCGAAGAAGTCGCGACCCTGCCGAGTCCCGGCGTGATCGCAACCGGTCCCCTGACGTCGGATAAGCTCGCGACTGCGATTCGCGAGCGGTTGGGAATTGCGTCGCTCGCGTTCTATGACGCGATCGCGCCCATCGTCGCCCGTGAATCCATCGACGATTCGATCGTCTTCCGCGCGTCCCGGTACGGGAAAGAGACGATGCCCGGCGAAACCGGCGCTGACGCCACCAGCGAGGGCGCGTACCTCAACTGTCCATTCACGCGCGAGCAGTACGAGGCTTTCCTCGACGCGCTCTCCGCGGCGGATCAGCATCGCGGCCACGAGTTCGACGAGGTACCGTACTTCGAAGGATGCATGCCGGTCGAAGAGATCGCGAAGCGCGGACGAGAATCACTGCGATTCGGCCCCATGAAGCCGGTGGGACTACGCGACCCTCGCACCGGTCGAGACGCGTACGCTGTCGCGCAGCTTCGAATGGAAGATCGCGCGGGCCGCATGTGGAACATGGTTGGCTTCCAGACACGGCTTCGCATTCCCGAGCAGCAACGTGTCTTCCGTATGATTCCGGGATTGGAGAACGCTGAGTTCCTCCGCTTCGGATCGATCCACCGAAATTCGTATGTGAACTCGCCAGCTTCGCTCACGTCGCATTTGTCGTTGCGCGACGATCCGTTGACGCTCTTCGCCGGACAGCTCACGGGTGTCGAAGGCTATACCGAGAGCACGGCGACGGGTCTGCTCGCCGGCATCAACTTGTCGCGGATGCTGCGCGGCGACACGCCTGTCGTCCCGCCGCCGACGACAATGCTTGGCGCGCTGTATCGCTATCTGCGCGAAGCGGAACCGGCGCACTTCCAGCCGATGAATGCCAACTTCGGTCTCGTCGACGACTTGCCGACGCGCGTGAAAGACAAGCGACTCAAGCGCGAGGCCATTGCGGAGCGTGCGTTGGCGGACATGACTCGGTGGCGTGACGAGATGATCGCCGAAGAGCGCTTGTCTCGGGCGACATAGGGGCGCATGTCGCCCAAGGACGCCAAGAAGGCCGAGGTAGCCGCCGCACCGGCGCACGACGACAAAGTCGCCGACTACCTCGACCACCTCGCGAAAGAGCGCGATGTCTCGCCGAACACCGTTGTCGCCTACGAGCGTGATCTGCGCGAGTTCGTCGGATTTCTCGGACGCTACTACGGCGGCATGGAGTGGACCTGGCAGGGCGTCGATCGCCTGGCGATGCGCGGCTTCCTCGGCCATCTGTCCAAGCGCGGGCTCGGCAAACGGTCGATGTCGCGCGTGTTGTCGGCGGTGCGGAGCTTCTATCGGTATCTGCATCGCAACGAGATCGTCGACACGAATCCGGCTCGCGCCGTCGGTGCGCCGAAGCTCGAGAAGTACCTCCCCGGCTATCTCGATCGCGCGCAGATCGATCTTCTGTTCGAGATGGCCGAGCTCGGCGCCGCCGGCGGCGGGTTCGTCGCGATTAGAAATCTCGCAATTCTCGAGCTGTT
>JAICYT010000015.1 GCA_025934075.1 Gemmatimonadaceae bacterium | reverse complement strand
GGATCCGAGATGCAGCGCGGCCTCGACATCTTCGAGCTCACGCCGAGCGCGGCGATCTCCCAGAACGAGATCGATGCGGCAAAGTCGGTGAAGTTCGATTTCCTCAACGTGCAGGATCAGCCGAAGTTCGTCTGGCCGGCGTCATTCGCGTTGTCGCGCGCCTACACCGATCAGCTCGAGCGGTGGAAGGGTCTCTCGGGCGACAAAGTCACAGCGGTGCGGACGGCGCTGTCGAGTGCTGAAGGAATGTCCGGCGCGGCGCGGCGCGACGCCTTGAACAAGTTGGCCGGTGATGTGCGCGGCTACGAGAACGGATCGACTGATGTGGGCCGAGTGCGTCTGTTGGAGACGTCGTTGAGAGATCTTGCCAGCGCAACCCGATGACGTTCGTCTCGCTGCTGTGGTGATGTAGAAACGGGATGGACAATCATGATTGGCGACTCGGGAACGCCTCGAACGACAATCGTGGTGCCGCGTGAAATGCTGAACGAGCTCGGGGTTTGATCCCGAGCTCGTTCGTCTTAGCGCCAGCCCTCAGCCCTCGATCTTGTAGATCTCGCGCTTTCCGTAGTCGACGAGGTCGTGGTACCCCTCCATAACCTTCTCGAATTGCTTCATGTCCTCCGCGGAGCCTTGGGGGTTGCCCATCATGTTCTCGAACGCCTCGATCGTCGGCACTTCCAACTCGGATACGACTGTCCAATAACGCTCCGCGCAGAAGTCTGTCATGATGCGCATTCTCGGCATACCAACCTTTTCGCTCAGCGCGGACATTGCTTTGAACTTGTCGACGAGCGCGCGCACTTTGCCCGGCTTGCAGTACATGATTTCGCGAACGAGGAACATTGGAGTCTCTCCGAGTCGTGGTCCTGAAGGAGCGGCAGCCGCCTTGGACGATAGGCGGCTTTGTCCGTGGCCGGCAAGCTGATGCGTAGCCGGAACTGCGCCCATCGCGGGTGTACAACCGGTGTGAGCAAGGCAGCTGTCAGTCGGGTTCGGTGAAACCGAGACAACAAGCCTAACGCCACTGATTGTAATGGCTTAGACGGTTTACTCCGGCGCCAGATTCGACTAACTTGTAACTACGCCCACCATCTGATTGTCACTGCACGGGAGCTCTGCTAGCTCTCGCGATAAGCATTGCCATTTGCCAGTCGTTCGGCACCGCTGGCGCAGCCTCCGAAGGAGAAATCATGGCGTCTGGGAAGTACCTGCAGAACGTTCTCGTCGGGGCCGCGGCTGTCGTCGTCGCGGGCGCTCTCTTCGCGCCCGGCCATGACTCGTCTGGCCCAGTGCTAACGGCGGCGACCTCGTTTGTCACTGGCGCATCCACTGCGCCCAAAGACTCCGTGCTGACGAGCGCTTCGACGATGTCCTCGTCCAACGCGCTTGCAAGCGAGACCAAGGCAGCGCTGAGTGCGCTTGCCACGGCGGTGCGACCCCTGAGTCACCCGCAGGCCCTTACCGACGCATTCCGCAGCTATTTCTCGTTCAAGGCCGCGCATCCGACGGAGGTCAAGAAGCCATTCCTCTACTTCGTCGACTACGGGTTGCCGAGCACGACGCCGCGCGGCTATGTGTTCGACATGCAATCGTTGAAGATCGTGGATGGTCCATTCACGGTCGCGCATGGTCGCGGCTCATCGACGACCAAGTACGGGCTGCCGACTCGCTTCTCCAATGCAATCGGCAGCGCGGCAACATCGCTCGGACTCTATCTCGCTAAGGCGACGTACGCGTTCCACGGGCACGCCGGCGGCCGCGCCTACAGTGCGGTCGGGCTGCGATTGGAGGGCGTGTCAGAGGGCTTCAACGATAACGCGCTCGCGCGCGGCGTTGTCGCACACGGTGCGCCGTACGTGACGCCGGCCAAGGCTGGCCGCAGCGAAGGATGTCCGGCCATGGAGCCTTCGCGCGCAAAGCGTTTGCTCCCCGAGCTCGCGGATGGCGGCATGGTGTTCTTGTTCGCGCCGGACTCGCAGTGGATGACTTCGGACCCTTGGGTTTC
The DNA here is from genome assembly GCA_025934075.1 of Gemmatimonadaceae bacterium. Classification (GTDB taxonomy): domain Bacteria; phylum Gemmatimonadota; class Gemmatimonadetes; order Gemmatimonadales; family Gemmatimonadaceae; genus JAQBQB01. The sequence goes on along the minus strand of JAICYT010000015.1, from coordinate 32,241 downwards.
CGGCAGCAACTAGCCCGGACAACGGTCAGACAGCCCCCGCCCCCCGCGAATCGATTGAATCGTCCTGCGTCGAATCGGCGATGAAAAACCACATCGCATGCGTAGCCTCAGCGCATGCGGCGCAACGAATCCATGAGGTGAGGGGCGCAATGCGGACGACATCGCGAGTTAAGCGTTGGACGTTGGACGAAGTACATCGTCTCCCGGACGACGGCAACAAGTACGAATTGGTGCGTGGCGACTTATTCATGACGCCGCCGCCATCCGACGCGCACGAGACGATCCTGGCTCGGCTGTCGCGGATTCTCGACCCCTTCGTGGCAGAGCATCGACTCGGGATGCTGTATCATCCGCGAGCCGTTCTTCGATTCGACGGATCAGAGGTCGAGCCCGATCTCATGGTTCGCCGGCCTAACCCTGCCGGCGACTGGGAGACGGCACCGACACCGATTCTTGTCGTCGAAGTTCTCTCGGACTCCACGCGCCGTCGCGATCATGTGCAGAAGCGCAAATTCTATCTCGATGCCGGCGTCCCCGAATACTGGATCGTCGATCCCGACCACTTGAGTCTTCGGGTAGTTCGACCGGCCGTAGCGGACAACCTCGTCACGACCCAGCTCACATGGTCGCCGCCCGGAGCAACGCAACCGCTGGTGCTCGTGTTAGCCGATGTATTCAGCGATGCTCGGAGCCGGGAATAGCGCGTCGACTCTGCCAGTCGATCGTCTCGAGCGCGTCGCTCGCGCGTGAGCCAGAGCGAAATCTCCGCTCCGGGAGCGAGTGGCGACATCTACGCGCCGATCTCGCGCATGAGGGTCGCTACGAGCTCCGCCGCCGACATTCGGCGCGCGAGCCCCGCTGCTTGGCCGGCCCAAAGCGAAAGAAACTCGGCGCGATCCTGCTGCGCCGCGGCGTTCCGCATTGCTCGTGTGAGAGAATTCTGATATGGGTATGGTAGAATCGCCGCGCCGCCGTCGCGTTCGAGCTCGGTCATCGCGCGATTCACGATGCCGCGCGCCGGACGTCCCGAGAACGCTCGCGTGACGCGCGTCGAATTGTCGCGCGCCGAGAGGACGGCGTCCTTGTACGATTCGGCGACGCCGCATTCGTCGGTGACGAGAAACGCCGTCCCCATCTGCACGGCGCTCGCGCCGAGTCCGAGGGCCGCGGCGATGCCGCGCCCGTCCATGATTCCGCCCGAGGCGACGAGCGGAATCCGAATGGCGTCGGCGATCAGCGGTACGAGCGACATCGTGCCGACCATCGACGACTCGAACGCGGCCAGGAAGGTGCCTCGGTGCCCGCCCGCGTCGCTGCCTTGTGCGACGACCGCATCGGCGCCCAATCGCTCGAGCCTGATCGCTTCGTCGACGGTCGTCGCTGTCCCGATGACGTAGATCCCGCGGCGCTTCACTTTTCCAATGACCTCGCTCGAGAGCGCGCCGAATGTGAAGCTGAAGACGCCAGCACCCCCATCGACTGCGGCGGTGAGCTGGTCGTCGAATGAGTGAGCGGGAAGGGTCGGCCGCGATGGAGGAGGGAGGCCAAGCTCGCCGTGGAACGTCGCGATCCGGTCGAGGGCTGTCGCGATGTCGCTTGGTGGATCGGGAATCGCCATCGGCGCAAAGAGGTTGATGCCGAATGGACGCGACGTTAGCGCGCGGATCGCGGCACATTCACGCCCGATTTGGTCGGGCGTCATGTAGGCCGCGCCGACGAAACCGAGTGCGCGAGCGTTCGAGACGGCGGCAACGAGAGCCGGCGGCGTTGCGTTCGCCCCGCCCATTGGCGCTTGGAAGATCGGGTGCTCGATCCCGATCCGTTCGAGCAGTCGATTCGTCACGGGCTCTTATGACGCGGCTTTGCCAGTTCCCTCGATGAAGAAATGTAGCCTCGTGGACCGTGACAATTCCCAGATGCAGAAGACGGAAGCGCAACAAGTCCGGGTCTACACTCGCGGCGCCGGTCGCGGTCTGAAGTGCGGGCCGATGGTCGACGCTGATGTGGTCATGCCATCGGCGTCGGCCGGCTCACGACGGGTTGATGACGTCCGGCCGCCGCGCCGGCGGCTCGAAGCTCGCCATCGTCTCCGTGGTATTCAGCGACGAGAACTTGTGCGACCACTCGGCCGCATTCTTTACCGCCCAGTCGAGCGCGTAGTCGGCGACCGTCTCCCAGCCCTTTTCGCCAATCGTGAAGTGCGAGCGCTCCGGGAATTCCTTGTAGCTCGTGATCGCTTTCGAGTCTTTGAATAGCTCGAAGTTCGATTTCGTGAGCGACGCGGGCGAGATATTGTCCTTCCCGCCGGCGATCAACAGCAACGGCGCTCGGTTGTCGTTGTGGAAGTCGACGCGCGTCGGCGCGTGAGGATTGAAATTGGCGAGGCCCGCTTGGAACAGAACGCGGTCGGGCCCGGGGACTTCGTACCGCTCGTAGACCGCGGCCGCTTCCTCGTCGTTCAGTGTGTTCGTGAACGCGTAATGGAATTGTTCGGGTGTGAGCGCGGTCGCGCGATGGAGGTTTGCCGGGTTGCGCAGCACCGGGAACGACACTCTGAGGGTCGACAGCGGCAGCTTGAGAATTCCTTTGACCGGCGCCGGATCGATCGCGACGCCGGCAGCCCCCAATCCGCGGTCGAGCAATACCTGGACGATGAGTCCACCGAATGAATGGCCGATGAGAATGGGCGGTCGATCGAGCTCGCGCGCGATGCGATCGAAGTGATCGACGATCTCGGTAATGCCAAGGTTCGCGACCGACGAGGGATCGTTGCGCAGTTGCTCGATGTCGACGTCCATTCCCGGCCAGCCGCGCGCGATCACGTGGAACCCACGCGCCGTGTATCGCTCGATCCAGTGTTCCCAACTGAGCGCCGTCACCCATAAACCGTGGATGAGGACGACGTCGGGCGCCGCGGATTCGCTTCGACTTGCAGTCATCGTGCGCTCCCTGTGCGCGTCGCGATTCCCGGCAAGGTTCCGCACATCGTTGTGTGAGACCCGCGTGTGGGAAGCGGCGCCTCTAATGAGTCGGTGCCGGTCAGAGTTCCGTCAAGAGCGCGCCATTGCACGGCTGCCGCACGAGACCTCCCGGCCCGAGCGACCGGTGGCGCGACGCGGTGGTTGGCGTTCTCTTCAGTGCATCATGAACCCGGATCGATCGTGAATTCTCGACGACAGTTTCTCATTCAGGCGCCACTCGGTATCATCGGCGCTGTCGCTGCCTGCAGCGGGGATGGCGCCAAATTGCAAAAGGCCGACACACCGCAAGCCGGCGCGCCACCCGCTGGTGCGCCACCGACGTTCGGAGCCGCGCCCGAAGTCGGACCGGCGGTTGCGCCGGCAACCTTTGCCGAAGCGGAAAAGCTGGTCCAAGTGCAGATGAGCGGTGCCGAGCGTCAGATGGCCGCAGAGAGTTGGCGTCGATCCATGGCGGCGCTGCTCGAGCGGCGAACCGGACCGCGAAAGATGCCGCTCGAGTCGACGCTCGCGCCGGCGACGCAATGGAATCCGGTGTTGCCCGGTACGAAGGTGGGCCCGGCGCGCGACGCGTTCACTCGAAGCAAGGTCGATCCTGGTCCCCTCCCCGCAACTGACGACGAAATCGCGTTCGCTCCGGTGACACACCTGTCGCGTTGGATCGAGACGCGCAAGCTCACGTCGGACCGCCTGACGCGGATTTACCTCACGCGAATCGAGCGATTCGACTCCAAGCTTCGCTGCATCATCACGCTCACACGAGACCACGCGCTCACACGTGCCAAGGCGGCCGACACCGAGATCGCGGCTGGGAAATATCGCGGTCCGCTGCACGGAATTCCGTACGGCGTCAAAGACCTTCTCGACACCGCCAACATTGCGACGACCTATGGCGCCGAGCCATTTCGAAATCGCGTGCCTACCGCCGACTCCGCGGTCGTCGCCCGTCTCGACAATGCGGGCGCGGTGCTCATCGCCAAGTTGAGTCTTGGCGCGCTCGCGCTCAACGACATCTGGTTCGGCGGTCAGACGATGAATCCGTGGCTGCTCGAGGAGGGTGCGTCCGGCTCGAGCGCAGGCCCGGGTGCGGCGACCGCCGCTGGCTTGGTCGGCTTCTCCGTCGGAAGCGAAACCGGCGGCAGCATCATCAGTCCGAGCATGCGGTGCGGTGTCACTGGATTGCGTCCAACGTTCGGCCGGGTGCCGCGCACGGGCGCGATGACGCTCTGCTGGTCGCTCGACAAGCTTGGGCCGATGACGCGCAGCGTCGAAGACGCGATGCTTGTGCTGCATGCGATCTCCGGTCCTGACGCGGGGGACGTCGCGAGCGTGCCGAGCCGTCTCGATTTCGATGCGAGCGCGGATGTTCGGGGTCTGCGAGTCGGCTATATCCCCGCGTGGATGAAGGAGAATCCCGCGACCGAGGTCGATCGTGCGGCACTCGACACCATTGGGAAGCTCGGCATGATTCCAACCGTAGTCGACCTTCCGGATTGGCCCTACGATTCGCTCCAACTAATCCTGTTTGCCGAGGGCGCGGCGGCGTTCGAGGAATTGACGCTGAGTGGTCAGGCAAGTCAGCTCAAGGTCCAAGTTCCCGATGCGTGGCCGAATCTGTTCCGTGAAGCGCGTTTCCTGTCCGCGGTGGATTTTGTCCAGGCAGATCGGTTCCGCCGGAAAGTGGCGGCGGAGATGGCACGCGTATTCTCTAATGTGGATATGCTCTTGGTCCCGTCGTTGCGCGACGAGATGCTCGTCATCTCGAATTTCACAGGGCATCCGTCGCTGACGTTGCGCGCTGGGTTCGTCCAAGTATCGGAAGCACGGAGCGATTGGGCGCCCGATCCAGCGCACCCGCTCCCAAAGTTTTCTCCGCCGCGCCGAGTGCCGCACGGTGTGACGCTCATCGGCCGGCTGTTCGATGAAGGAACGATCGTGCGCGCAGGATTGGCGATGGAGCGTGCGTTCGGTGTCGTGGGGGAGAACCCACCCGGATTTCAAGGCTGAGGGTGAAGGGTGAGGGTTGAGCCACGAACAGCTCGAGGGCGCCATGCGCCAAGGCAGCGTTGGGACTCGCGTTTAGCGTGGATGGCTGCGGCTTGAGCCACGCCATTCGCGCGTTTTGCGCGTTGAACTGAATTGGAGGCAAGATGGGGAAGCTCGACGGCAAGATCGCGCTCATCACCGGTAGCTCACGCGGAATTGGCTCGGCAATCGCGCGGCAATTCGCACGTGAGGGTGCTCGCGTCGCCGTGCACGGTCGCGATACAGGTGCGTTAGCCGGCGTCGTCGCCGATATCGAGCGGGTCGGAGGACGCGCCATCGGCGTGACCGCCGACGTCACACGATTCGAGCAGATCGAGAGCGTTCGCCGGGACATCGAACAGCAGCTCGGCCCGATCGAGATACTCGTCGCGAACGCAGGAAAGAACTTCGTGCCGCCCGGGCCGCTCGAGGAGACGACCGAGGATGGGTGGCGCGCGTCGATCGAGGGAAACCTCACCGCGACCTTTCTGACGATCAAGAGCGTGTTGCCCGGAATGAAGGCGCGAAAGTCGGGCAACATCATCACCATCTCATCCGCGGCGGCCAGGCGTCCGCATCCGCGATCACCAATTGCGTACGCGTCGGCGAAGGCCGGCATTCAGATGATGACGCAACACCTCGCGGCGCAGGTCGGGGAGTTTGGGATTCGCGTCAACTGCATTTCGCCCGAGACGATTCTCACAGAGCGCAACGAACAACAGATTCCCGACAACGTGCAGCAGCAACTCGTAGGCACGCATCCGATTCGTCGACTCGGCACACCGGATGACGTCGCGCAGACTGCGCTGTTCCTCGCGTCGGACGATTCATCCTGGATCACCGGGATCATCGTGGACGTCGCCGGCGGTGCGGTGATGGGGTAGCGCCGTCAGCACCGTGTGAATGTCCGAGATCGGCGGCTGAAACAACGACGGCTGGTCCGGATCCGCAAACACCGCCGCGAAGTCTTCTTGCGTGAAGGCGCGCGCCAGTCGAACGGCGAATGAATCGCGGAGCAGGCGGATGTAGTGCTCAATGTCGTAATTGCGCGGGTCCATTTGAGCGGACTCTCCGTCGTCGTCTGCTTCGAGGACGAGCGCACCTTCGCCGGCGCTATTGCGATAGACACGTATGCGATCGCCCACGCTCCACGACTTTCGGCCCGCGGCAAACATCGCCTCGTACGGCAGTTCTCGGCGACGCTCACGACTCTCGAGGTATTGCTCCGGCGTCTTCGTGAGACGGACGCGCGACGACACGTCATGCGTCGAGATGTCTCGATGACGCAGCGCGGACACGGTTGTGAGATATACCTCGTGCACACCGACGACATCGTCGATCAGCAGACGGCCAATCGCCCGACGCAGGAATTTCTCGCCAAACGGCTCGGCGCGACTCGATCGAAAGGCGACTCCGCGCAGCAGCAGCGTACCGTCGTAGCCGAGCAATGCGTAGTTCTTCGGCTCGTGCGACAACATCGCCGCATAGCGACCCTCCAGCTCGAGCTGCACGAGCGGCGGCAACAACGCCGCGACCTCGGCGACGGCTCGTCGTTCGTCGGCTTCGGTCCAGGCGATCGGGACAGCGAAGTACACACCGTCAGTGTCGGCCTCGATCAACGTCACGCCGCGCGCAGCGAGCTCGCGACACATGAGGTCGAGCACCTCGCGGCCGCGACGCGTCACTTCGTTCGCCGCATGGACGTCGGCGAATCGTGTGAGGTCGCCGCCCGCGGCGAGGTACCCATACGCCGAGTTGACGACAAGCTTCATCGCCGCGGACATCGCTTCGTGGCTATGCCGCTCGGGCGAGCCCGGCGCCGCTATACGTGCCTTGGCCTTGGCGACGAGGCGCTGTTCCACCCATCGATCGACCAGCGAGAGCAATGCGCCGAGTGTGTCGCGTTCAGGGCCAATGCGATAGGCACGCATGAGCGACGGATACAGGCTGGCGACATCCGCTTTCACTACGCGATGTGCTACGCCCGCGGCGAACAGGTGAAGCGCAGCGCCGCTGTGCGGCGTGCCGTCGCTTGACTCGTGTGCCGGCAACGCCGTCCCCGATCGCAAATACGCACGGACGAGCAGGGGATCGATGACTCCCGTGGCGGCGCCGGCGTCGGCAAGACGTTCGTAGCGCCGCGGCGCCATCTGCGCGAGCGCGAACGACGGTCCGCCGAGCATGCGCGCGAGTGCCGCAACTTCGTCAACGTCGTCGGTTGCGTAACGACGAACGCGCTCCGGATCGGAACGATAGACATGGTAGATCAGATCCCCGCGGATGTACTCGCGCTCGGGCCGCGCGATGCCGAGATATTTCGCGACTGCTTTGAGTCCATGGCCAGGCAGCTCGCGCGTCGTCTGGTCGTACCGGCGCACGGCGTCGAGCGTGTCGATCAGCTCGCGGCCGGGCGCCATGAAACGCACGCGCCTCCGACTGTCGCCATCGCCGAGTGCGATGCCACGCCGCGCGCCGCGCTGCCTGAGCCCCGGTGGTCCAAATCGCCCGAGTGCGAGTGGGACGCGCAGCTTTCGCGCGCGCCGGTCGAGAAAGGGAAGATCGAAACCGTGGAGGTTGTGATTCTCGATCACGTCGGGATCGGCTGACTGTATCACCGCGACGAGTCGACGAATCAAATCAGCCTCGGCGGCGTCGTCGGTGCCGTGCGCCTCGAGAACCTGACTCCCTCCGTCTGGTCCGCGCACGGAAACCATGAAGATGCGGTCGTGCGCGGGGTCGAGGCCTGTCGTCTCGAGGTCGAACTGGAGGCGGTGGAGATCGTCGAATGAAAGATCTCGAAAGTAGCAGCGGCCGCTCGCGACGAGGTACTGCTCCTCGGGCTGTAGCATGAGGATGCCATCCTCATCGAGCTCGCGAACGTGACGGATGTGGCGGCCGAGACGCTGCGTCGCTCCCTTTAACACAGTGTTGATCAGTAGTTGGCTATTCCTGGCGCTGACGAGATAGCGCAGCGCACCGCCGCCATCGAGCTCGCGATGGGTCACCTGCGCGTCCGGATCGCCATCGCGCCCGACTGCGGCGCCGAGGTGCAGGAGGTCGTCGAGGCGGTCGAGCAGCAACCATGGACGGAACCGCTCTTCCTCGCGCACGAGGACGCCCGTGTCAGCAGTACGTCGCCAGACGATGGCCCGCGCGTTCTCCGCCCACACGGAGACGATGCCCGGCGTGGCGTCCCAACCCCACAGCCATTCGTCCTCGATCGAGGTCACACGACGATCAGGGAATCCACGTCGTGAACGCCGGCGCCGACTCTCGCTTCTTTGGCGGCGGCACATCGGCCGGCTCACCGACGTTCACAATCGCGACGATACGCTCATTGTCCTTTACGCCGGCTGCGGCGCGCGCCGCCGCGTCACCCATGACGCCGCCAGTCTTGATATGTGTGCCGAGTCCAAGCTCCACCGCCGTGAGCGCGATGTTCTGGACGGCCATCATCGCCGCCGCGTAGTCCTCTTCACGGATCTCGGGATTCTCGTTGTCGACGACGGCGACGGCGATCATGCATGGCAGCGCACGGTGTTCCTCCGCAACTGTCTCACGCATCGCCGCGCCGGCTTGCGCATCTTCGATCTTTCGCGCTTTTCGAACGCCGAGCGCGAGGCCGTACGCGTGTCGTGCCTCGGGGCCGAGGACATAGAATCGCCACGGCTGCGTCAATCGGTGATTCGGGGCGAGTGTCGCCGCCGCCAACAGCGCCTCTATCTCTTCGCGAGAGACAGGGCGACTAGTGAATCGTTTGATCGAGCGACGTTCGCGAATGGCTTCGGATGCACGCATGCGACGGAATGTACACCGCGTGCCAAAGTTCGACCGAGCTACTCGTGGGCGTTGACTTGGGTCGGAGCCGTCGAGGTCGACGTATGTGTCGACGCGAGGAACTTGATCGGATCGACGTTCGTGCCGTGGACGAGCACCTCGAAGTGCAGGTGCGGCGCGGTCGCGAGTCCGCTCGCGCCGACCGTCGCGATTGCCTGGCCAATGCCGACATGATCGCCTTGGTGAACCATCGCCGAGCGACAGTGAGCGTATCGCGTCGTGATGCCGCCCGAGTGCAGGATCTCGACCGTCAGGCCAAAGCCGAGCCTCCAACCAACCGACACGACTTTGCCTTCCGCCGGAGCGACGATCGGCGTGCCGCGCGCCGCGGCGAGATCGACGCCCAGATGTGCGCGAAAGATCTGAAGGATTGGATGGAAGCGCGAATGCGAGAAGCGGCTCGTGATCTCGCCGTTCACCGGCATGATCATGTCGACCGGCGGTAAATTGCGTGCACGCTCGACATTCGACGCGGTGCGCAGCGATTGCACGGTGTCGTGCAACGCCATCATCGCCCGCTGTTCATCGGCGAGTTGATCGGCCATCATGGCCGCGGTGTCCGACTGGGTCGTCACCCAAAGCCAAGACACGGACAACACTCCGACGAGGAGCATCGCGAACATCCGCAGCGTGCGCATCTTCAGACCAACGCGCCGAGTGGATGAAGTCAGCTTCGGCGGGACGATGATGAGCGTCCACGCCGGAGTCTCGCCCGCGCGCACGCGATCAGCCTTGCGCGACGGACTGAATTGCGTGACTTGGCGTCAGCGCCAGTCGGCGTTCGGTCGGGAGGGAGCTCTTGTCCGAGCCGATCGGATGGATGGCGACGTGTCCAAGAACAGTGCCGCCTTCTTGCAACATGATCGCTGCCGCGTGAATGTCGCCTTCGACGGTCGCCGATGCCTGAACTTCGACGCGACCACTGACCGAAAGCGATCCACGCAGCTCGCCGCCGACAATGACTTCGCGTGCTTCGATGTTCCCGATGACCGTGCCGCCCGCGCCTATGATGATCGTGTCGGCGCGATGGTGGCTGCCTTCGACCCGGCCATCGACGCGGATCGTGCCCTCGGTGTAGATGTCGCCGGAGATCGACAACTGATCGTCGATGACGGAATATCCGGTGTTAGCGGGACGTGCCGGTCGACGGGAAAACAACTTCATCGAAATCTCCTCCGGTTAGCGTGCGACGTATCCCAATAAAGGACGCACCAGAATTGCCGGCGGCACGAATTCATGGTGTGCGATGGGACACAGACCGGTGGCACGATCGCGCGGCGTCTGGCGGAAACGCCGTCATTCGAAGTCATCCGACGTCATCGTCCGCGGTCGAATAGCGCGGTCACTTCGTTCAAGACTGTCGCTTCTCGCTGCAGTGCTCCAGCGACGCGACCGATCTCACCGTTGACGTCGCCCCACTTGCCTTGCTCGATTGCCTCGCGAACGCCCGGCATCGTCTTCACGCCGTAGCCCGTGTAGAAACCCGGTGCGTAGAGCAAGTGCTTGTACCACGGTCGATTCTTGAGTCCCTCAGACGCGAGCAACGCACGCTCGGCTTGTACGAGATGCTCGTTCACCTGCCTGAGCGTCGCGTCGCTACTCGAGGCGGCCGAGCGTGTGCTCCACTTGGCATAGGCTTTCTCGAATCGGTCTGCGGACTTCGATAGACTGTCCTGCGCATCCAGCAACGGAGCAAAATCGAAATGCGGTGGCGCAGTCTCGGCCGCTGGTGGATGGAGCGGATGACGCGGGTCGTTCACGATGACGTACGCGCTGTCCTCGAGCTGGTGTGTTCGATCGGCGATCTCTTTCGCGCGACGATCGCGCAGCGCCTCGAGCTCTTGGACGTACCGCTGCGTCGTGGCGGCGAGATTTGTGAATGTGTACGGCAGAACATCCGCGTCGGCGAGTCGCATGACGGCTGTCCCCGCCGCCTGCGCGAGTGCCCGTCCATACACGAATGACGTGTCACTGAAGTGCGTGTACCAGTAGAAATCGTCGTAGATAGAATGATAGATGCCGCTGTCGTCTTCACCGCCGTAGCCGATGTTCAGCGACGCGACACCCAGATGCTGAAGAAATGGCGTGAAGTCGGAGCCGGAGCCGAGTGCGCCGATCTGGATGTCGTCGCTCGACCGCCCTTTCGCGTCGCCCTGTAGTTCGCCGGCGGCTTTGAGGCGACGCCACGAGCTCACGTGTGCTTCGGGATCCTGCACATCTTTCGCGACGCCGTTGATGAAATGCTCGAGCGAGTGCGAGCCTTCAATGCCGAGGTAGCCACGATCATTCGTGTCGCTGTTGAGATATGCGACGGCGTGCGCGGCGAGCTCTGTCGCGTGGGCCTCCGCCCATTCAGTCGAGCCGAGAAGGCCGGGTTCCTCGCCATCCCATGCCGCGTAGATGATCGTGCGCTTCGGACGCCAGCCCTGCTTGTATATCTCGCCAAGCCCGCGTGCCTCCTCGAGCTCGGCCACGAGCCCCGAGATTGGGTCTTCTGCACCATTGACCCACGCGTCGTGATGATTGCCGCGGACGACCCACTCGTCCGCCTCCGTGGTGCCCGGAATCTTGGCGATTACATCGTGTAGCGTCTTCAAGCTCCAGTCGGATTTCACGGCGAGGTGAACGCGCGCTTCGCCGGGTCCGAGTCGATACGTGATCGGCAGACCACCACGCCACGGCCCCGGCGCAACGGGCCCCGTGAGTGCGGCGAGCAGCGGCTGCGCGTCGCCGTAGGAAATCGGCAGCACGGGAATCTTCGTGATCGTCGTCGCCTGGGCGATCGGAAGCCGCTTGGCATCCTTCGTCGCGCCAACGCCCGGTGTCAGCGGATCGCCGGGATACGTCGGCATGTCGGCGACGCTGCCGCGCTGCACACCCTGGGGCGGACGCATCGGGCCTTTGGGGAACACATCGCCGCCACCGTAGCCGTCGTCGGCGGGATCGGAATAGATGAGACAACCGATCGCACCGTGCTCCGCGGCGACTTTCGGCTTGATGCCGCGCCACGATCCGCCGTACCTCGCGATGACGATGGCGCCTTTCACCGAGATGCCGCGCCGATCCAACTCGTCGTAGTCGGCGGGGACGCCGTAATTCACGAACACTAATGGCCCGGTGACGTCGCCATCGATCGAATAGGCGTTGTACGTGGGCAATTGCTCGTCGTGCTGGCCGGTCGTCGGATCTCCCGCAACGGTCGGTTCCTCGAGCTTCGCCTTGTAGCGTGTCGGCGCCACGAGCTCGACGACGCGCGACGTCGGGGTCGGGAAGAGCACGTCGAAATCCTCGATGTGCACATCCCAGCCATAGCTCGCGAACTGATCGCGTATCCACTCGGCGTTCTGTTTCCCGAACGCGGTTCCGACATGATGCGGATGAGCCGACATTCGCTGCATGGCGTCCCGCATCCGGCGTGGCTCAGGAATCGCGCGAAACTTGTCTTCCCATTCTCGCTCGCGCTGCGCGGATTCCATCGTGAAACCGCGCAGCGGTGTGGGATCAGGAGCGATCGGAAGCAGCGCGAGCGCGCTGAAGGCAATCGAGAGAGACGTCGCGAATCTGGACATGGAGGGCACCGATGGCGTGAGATTGCGGCGAGGCCGCCAACCGCTGGTTCTATCTACAATCTCGCGTCATGTCTGTGCCGTCCACTAGTAGTCGAAAGCTCACGAGGATTCGTTTAGCGTGATCCTCGGGTCGACCCGCGCTGCCCGCCGAGCCGGGATCCACGCCGCCACGGCGGTGGTTGCCGTCAGCACAATGGTCACAGCGCCATAGGTCGCGGGATCGGTGGCCGTCACACCGATGAGGAGGCTCGACAGCAGCCGTGTCGACAGAATCGCAATGGGAACGCCGATTGCGACGCCGATTGCAACGAGCAGCAAGCCTTGACGCACGACCATCCGTAGCACCTGCGCGCTCAGCGCGCCGAGCGCCATGCGAATACCAATTTCCTGGCGTCGCTGGCCGACGACGTACGACAGAACGGCATAGATGCCCCCGATCGCCAACGTCAACGCAATCGCCGCGAAGACGGCAAGCGACAACGCGACGACTCGCGCTTGCCCGAGTGATTCGTCCAGCGCCGTCTGCATCGTCTTGAGCGCGAAGACTGGAAGCTCGGCGTCCAACCCACGAACAACTGCGCGAATGGACGGAAATAGCGACACCGGATCGCCTGCCGTATGTACCACGAGCGCAAACGAGTCGAAGCCCGAGCTCGTGTCGATTCGCGTGATCGGAAAATAGAGGCCGGGAATCATTGGATGCGTGAGACCGTAATGCTTGACGTCCTTCACGACTCCGACCACGGTCGACCAATTCGACGACGTGTCTCCGCGAGACCTGAAGCGCTTGCCGGTGGGATCTGCGAGGTTAGGCCACGCATGACGCGCGAACTCTTCGTTGATGACGACTGGCCGGTAACCGCTTAGTGCCTGCCCTTCATGCTCCGCGAACGAGCGGCCATGAAGAAATTGCACACCCATCGTCGCGAAATAGTCGGGACTCGCAAACCGCGTGAGTGTAACTGGATCGACCTGGTTCTTCGCGAGTGCGGGCGTCCCTTCTGCCTGATAGAAACCTCCCCAGTGGCAACCGAGTGGTGGACATGTGATCATCGCGGCATGATCCACCCCTGGAATCGCGCGAAGTCGGTCAATGAGTGTTTGATAAAACATCGTCTGCGCTGTCCCGGCACGATACTTCGCCGCCGGCAACGCCAGGCGGAACTCGAGCGTCCCCTGCGTCCGGAAGCCTGGATCCATGTGTCGCAGATTGATGTACGCGCGAATCAACAACCCTCCGCTCGCCAGCAGCACGACGGCGATCGCAACTTCGGCGACGACGAGCGAGTCGAGGAGACGACGGTCACGTCGCGATCCACTCATCCTGGTGCCACCAGCGCGCAACGCGTCGCTCGGATCTTGCCGGCCGAGCTGCATCGCGGGCGCGATGCCAAACAGCACCGCCGCGCCGCCAATGATCGCGATCGAGAAGACCATCGTCCGCACGCCGACGACCAGCGGTGCCCATTTTGGCACGAGGGCGGCGTTCGCCGCGAGCAGCACCTTGAGCCCCCACTCGCCGAGGAGCACACCGGCCGCGCCCGCGACCAGGGCGAGCGCCAAACTTTCGGTCAGGAGTTGTCGTACGACCCGACCTGCATTGGCGCCGAGCGCGACGCGAATCGCAATCTCGCGTCGGCGAAAGATCGATCGGGCGAGCATCGCGCCGGCGACATTCGCGCACGCAATCAGCATGACCAGCAGCGCTCCCGCTCCAAGGGCCTGCCCCGTCGTACGAAACTCTGCGACGAAGCGATCGCGGAGACTCATTACGAGCGGCGACACAGTGTGCGACGTGTCGCCCTTGAGCCAAACCGGCAGATGCGCCTCGGTGAGATCGTTGCTCGCCTGCGCGATGGTCACGCCCGGCTTGAGACGACCGATGCCATCGTATGCGTAGCTTTGGTCCTCGGAATTCTCGTTCTCGTCCAGCGGGAGCCAGAGCTTCGCGCCATTGGGAAATTCGGCTTCGCGCGGCAGCACGCCAATGATCGTGTAGGGTGTGCTGTTGACCCTGAGCGTTTTCCCGAGCACACCCTTGGAGCCGCCGAATCGATCCTGCCACAAGCCGTAGCCAATTACCACGACCTTCGGGCCCTTCGGCCGGTCCTCCTCCCGCAGGAACATGCGTCCTATCACGGGACGTATTCGAAGGACCTTTGCAAAATCGTACGTCACCTGGGCTGCATCGATGCGCTCGGCGCCACTGGCATCGGCGAGGTTGACACTGGTGGTGTTCCACACCGCCATCGACTCGAAGGTGCGCGCGCGCCTTCTCCACGTCGCGAAGTCCGTGTACTTGATGCTGGTAAACTCGAGGTTCCAGCGCGGAGCCTTCTCGTTCAGGTAGACAAGGCGACTCGGCTCGGAGAAGGGGAACGGCCTGAAAAAGATTCCGTCCAGCAATGTGAAGACGGCGGTATTTGCGGCGACGGCGAGGCCGAGTGTCACGACGATGAGCGCGGTCGCGCCCGGCTGGCGCGCGAATGAGCGAAGCGCGAAGCGCATATCAGACAAAAACGATTGCATGCGGTGCTCCTTGAGTCGTCGACGGTTTCGTCGTCGCCAGTGTTCATAGGGTGCGCGTCTGACCACGTCGCCGAGCGCGGACATCCAAACGCCGACCGCGCCGAATCGACCGCGCCCTCGCGCGAGCGTGAGCTCGTGAACGAACGTCTCTTCCATCTCGTCGCCATGTGCATCGCGGAGCTCCGAGGGAACGAAGCCGAGCAATGCGCGATACAGACGTCGCGGGACGCTCACGACGGGTCCCCGGAGTGAGCAAGACGGCGTGTGGCGACGCGGACGGTCGCGTCGAGTCGCGCGACCTCGGCAGCCAGTGCCCGGCGTCCCGCTGGCGTGATGCGAAACCAGCGCTTTCGCCCGCCTTCTTCGCCCGAGCCGGCCGGCGGTTTGTCGAGCGCGCGAATCCACGCGTGCTCCTGCAGCTCGTCGAGCGATCCGTAGAGAGTCACGGGCCACAATTTGAGCTCGTCGTTGGTGAGCTCGAGCACGTCGCGCATGATCCCGGACCCATGTCGGTCCTGGTCAGCGAGCGAGAGGAGAATGAAAAACCAGTGTCGGCGCATGGTATTATACTCGTCAGTATAATCAGACAATACCACAGCGAAAAAGGTTGCGCAATTTGCCGATGTGAAGACGGGCGGCCATATTGATCCTTCCTCTCGCCGGCAGACCCCGCCATCACGTCGATTCCACCGCTCGCGGATTTCACGGGACGTGTCGCCATCGTCACTGGTGCGTCGCGCGGCCTTGGATTCGCGGCCGCCGAACGTCTGCATGAGCGCGGGGCATCGGTGGCGGTCAACGTCCGCGACCGTCGGCGCGCCGAGTCGGTGGCGGAGTCGATCGGTGAGCGAGCGCTCGCTGTGCATGGAGACGTCGCCGCGCTAGGAGTTCCGGAAGACATCGTCCGTCGTACGCTCGATCGATTCGGGCGCGTGGACATTCTGGTCAACAACGCGGCGATGGCGCGGCCGACACGCTTTCCCGAACTCTCCGCGGACGAATGGCGTGAGACGCTCGAGGTGAACCTCACGGCGCCGTTCGTGTTCACCAAGGCCGTGTTGCCCACGATGAGAGCGCAGAACTATGGGCGCATCATCAACGTTTCATCATCGGCGGGGCGCATGGTCAGCACGCTCGGCGGCGCACACTACACGGCCTCAAAGGCTGGGTTGCTGGGCCTCACGCGAGCCGCGGCGAAGGAGCTCGGGAAGTTTGGCATCACGGTGAACGCGATTTGTCCCGGTATGATCGATACCGAATTGACGCACGAGCACGCGTCCCCCGATCTTCTCGAGCGTCTCGCGGCGAGCTATCCGGTTCCGCGGCTCGGCACGTCTCTCGAGGTCGCCGATCTGATTTGCTTTGCCGCATCGGAAGCGGCGGGCTACATCACCGGTGCCGCGTTCGACATCAATGGCGGCGATTTGATGATGTGAAAGCTTTCTTGTCAGCCTGAAGAGCACCACGACGAAGGATCTGCCGCCGGCAACGACGTTCACAAAAGCAGATCCTTCGCGCTGCTCAGGATGACCGGTCTCTTACAGCACCAACATCCTTATGAAAGACAGTACCAGAGTTCTCCTCTCGCTCGGAGCAGCCGTCGCTGGTGGAATCGCGATCGGGGCCTCGGGCAACGCATCACTCATGCGATTGGCGGACGGGGTCGCCCCTGTGGGTGCCCTGTGGGTGAACGCGATTCGGATGACCGTAATTCCCCTCGTCGTCTCGCTGATCATCACCGGCATTGCATCGGCCAGCGATGTCAAATCGGTCGGTCGACTCGGCGGACGCACTCTGCTCGTGTTCGTGCTCCTGCTCGTTGGCATCGCGATCGTCGTGATGCCGCTCGCACCAGGGTTGTTTTCTCTGCTCCCCGCAAGAGCGGCGACGCGACCGACTTTGCCCATGGGCGCGGTCGAAGCGACAGAGCAACTTCTCTCGAGCGGACAAACGCAGACGTTCGGCACGTGGATCACGTCCCTCGTCCCGCCCAATCCGATCGCGGCGGCATCCTCCGGGGCCATGGTGCCGTTGATCGTGTTCGCCTTGTTCCTTGCGCTCGCCATCGCTCACGGTCCGGAGGCGACGCGGGCGACGCTCGTCGCGTTCTTCAAGGCGGTTGCCGACGCCATGTCCGTGTTGGTGCGCTGGATCGTGAAGGTCGCGCCAATCGGCGTCTTTGCGCTCGTGCTTCCGCTTGCCGCACGAGCCGGCGGGTCGCTCGTCGGCGCGATTGGTTTCTATATCTTGGCCTATTCGGCCGCCAGTCTCGTCATGACGGCCCTGTTGTATCCGGTGGTCGCGATCGTCGGACGAATTCCCATGCGGCGTTTCGCGCGCGCCGCGCTCCCGGCGCAGCTCATCGCGTTCAGCTCGAGCTCGTCCATCGCCTCGCTCCCGGCGCTCGTCGACAGCGCCGAGAATGGACTCGCGCTGCCGGCCCCGATTACGGGATTTGTCCTGCCCCTCGCGGTTTCCACGTTCAAGGCGGCGGCGCCTGTGTCGTGGACCGTCGGCGCCTTGTTCATCGGGTGGTTCTACGGCGTCCCACTTCATGCGCGGGAGTTAGCGACCATTGCCTTCGCCGCCATCTTTCTTGCGTTCGCCTCGCCCGGAATTCCGCGTGGCGCGTTCATCATGCTCACGCCGCTCTTTCTTGCCATCGGACTTCCCGCGGCGGGAATCGGTATCTTGATTGCTGTCGACGCGATTCCCGATACGTTGGCGACGGTGCTGAACGTGACGGGCGATCTCGCGGCCGCGGCACTCGTGGCCAGGGGCGAACGCGCGACCGCCGACATTGGCCAGTCGCTTGGCCTCGGCGAGCTTCAGTCAACCGCACTCGAAACAACCCATGCACCCACGCATCGCTGAACTGCTTGCCTATGTCGACCAACAGACCGCAGTGCTCAAAGAGGCCTATGAATCGGTTCCACGCGATCAACGTAACGTTCGCTCCAATCCGGATCGCTGGTCGCCGGCAGAAATCGTTCATCATGTGGCGTTAGTCGAACGGCGGCTCGCGCAGCGACTCGCGCAGCTGGTCGAACAAGCGCGCGCACTGCCACGTGAAACCGAGACGACGTCGGCGCTGTCGGGGAAAGCCACGACAAACGTGCTGAATCGCACCGATCGTTTCGTCACGTCGGAAGCGACGGAGCCGCGCGACACCGACCCGACGCGCGTTTGGGATGGGCTCATGGATGCGCGTCGCGAAGTCGTGAGCGTGGTCCAACGCGGTGACGGACTCGCGCTGGGCTCGGTGGTGGCGCCGCATCCCCGATTGGGCGGATTCAATGGTTACGAATGGATCGCGTTCATCGGCTCTCACGCCGCGCGGCACGCCGACCAGATCCGCGAGATGAGCGCCACGACCTAGCGCGCTTCGGCTCGACAGAACGCGCGTTCGTCTACAGACTTCGTTGCATGCAAGGGGACGTTGTGCTCGTTGTCGATGACGAGCCGCAAATTCGGCGAGTCGTGCGCAATGCGCTGACGGCGGAACGCGCGCGGGTGATCGAGGCCGCGACGGCACGTGACGCGATCGACCTTGCGGCGGCACAGCGGCCGGCACTCATCATCCTCGATCTCGGATTGCCCGACTCGCCGGGGATCGAGGTGTGTCGGGAGATACGAACGTGGTCGTCGGCGCCGATCATCGTCTTGTCGGCTCGGCATTCCGATCAGGAGAAGGTCGCGCTATTGGACGCCGGCGCCGACGACTACATCACGAAGCCATTCAGTCCCGGCGAGCTGCAAGCGCGCGTGCGCGCGCAATTGCGCCGGTCTCGTCTCGCGCCGGCCGCGGGCGCGAACCAGATCATTACGATCGACGAGCTCGTGATTGATCCGGTCAAGCCGTCGCTCAAGAAAGGCGACACCGCGGTGCATCTTACGAAGACAGAGTGGGAGCTGCTGCGCACTTTGCTGAAGCATTCCGGACGCACGCTGACGCACCAGCAGCTGTTTCGTTCGGTCTGGGGGAATTCAGCGGGCGACATGCAGTCGTATCTTCGCGTGCACGTCCGCAGCCTTCGTCGGAAGATCGAAGCCGATCCGGTTCGGCCGCGACTCATCGTGACTGAACCGGGCGTCGGGTATCGCTTCGAGCACGAGCCGTGAACGACGAGGCGCGCGCACGGCACCCAAGCATCCAATGGTGGGAGTGGCTGGCTTGGTTTGCGCTGCTCGGCGTCGTCACGTGGGGAATGGCCGCCGTCCGGCCGAGGCTCAACGAGGCGCACGTCACACTCGCCTACTTGCTGATCGTGCAAGGCGGGAGCGCTCGCGGCGGGCGTCCCCTTGGATTGTCGCTCGCCGCCGTGGCGTTCGTCCTCTTCGATTTGTTGTTTCTGCCCCCGTTCGGCACGCTGACGCTGCAGGATCCGCTCAACTGGATCGTGCTCGGCGCTTTCCTCCTGACCAGCATTCTCTCCGCACAACTGTTGTATCGTGCACAGGGCGAAGCGAGCGTCGCGCGCGAGCGCGCGGCGGAAATCGACCGGCTCTCGGCACTCGGCGCGGAGACGCTCAGCGTCGGCCGCGCCGAAGATGCCCTCACGGCAATCGTTTCCGTCATTCGCTCGTCGCTTCACGTCGACGAGTGTGCGGTATTCTTGATCGACAGTGCTGCGAGGATCGCGCAACCACTGGCGGATTCGGCTGAGCCTCCACAGTCCGATCGTCGTCTGGTCGAGAGGGTTGCCGCCGAGGGTCGAAATGCAATCGAGCAACTCGATGGTGTCATATGCGTCGATGCGTCTGTCGAGCGGTTCCTCGAGGGCGTCGGCGTTTCGTTTGGGGCGCGCGCGCTTGCGCGGTCGCTTCGCGTGCGCGACAGGACGGTGGGCGTGCTGCGGATTGGACGCGCAGGGGGGCTGACACTGACTCCCGCGCAGACCCGAGTGCTCGATGCGCTGTCGTATTATGCCGCGCTTGGCGTGGAGCGGGTCCGACTCGCCGCCGAAGCGCAGCGAGCGGTCACGCTTCAGGAGGCACACCAAGCGAAAGACGCGGTGCTCGCATCAGTCTCGCACGACCTTCGGACTCCGCTGACGACCATCAAGGCGTTGGCGCATGAGATTGCCCAATCCGGTGACGATCGTGCGGCCATCATCGAGGAGGAGGCCGATCGGCTGAACCTGTTCGTTGCGCAGATGCTCGATCTCTCGCGCATTGCCGCTGGTACGGCGGTGCCGGACATTCAGCCGAATGAAGCCGAGGATTTGTTGGGTGCCGCTGTGCAACAGGTGTCGGGCCGGCTGGGTGGCCGCGAGTTGCGCATCGAAGTCTCGAGCGACGAGCCGCTGCTTTTTGGGCGCTTTGATTTTGCGCAGACGCTGCGCGCGGTCGTCAATCTGATCGACAACGCCGCGAAGTACTCGCCCCCGGGCGAGTCAGTCGATCTGTCGGCGCGACGTGATGGACCGTGGCTCGTATTCGGTGTTGCCGATCGCGGCGCCGGCGTGCCGGCGATTGAACGCGACCGAATCTTCGAGCCGTTCTATCGTCGCTCGGGCTCGCCGGACGTTGGCGGAACGGGCCTCGGGCTGCCGATCGCCCGCGGCATCGCCGCGGCGCAGGGCGGACGACTCGATCTCGACGATCGCGCCGGCGGCGGAAGTGTGTTCAGTCTCCGCGTGCCCGGAATCGCAACGGCCGATTTGCAACGACCGACGGAGCTGCTGGCCGGCGAACGCGAGTCGTCGAGTCGTTGAGCGGCGGCATTCCTCGATACCTGAACGGGCTGCAGAGCAACTCATAGTCGCGCCGCGACAACCACGTTCGTGTCGCAATGGCCAACCCGGCCCAGTCGGCGTACGCGCGAGCGCGGGCGAATTGGTACCGATTGCGTCGCGTCGAGCCGGTGCCGTGTGTCATCACACACGCGGCAGTAGAGATCATGTCGCGGATGAACCACGCGGTCAGTTCCAGGTGGTGCCCGGTGATCGTGTCGCTGGCGGCTTGTCGTGCAGCCTCCCACTCCACGGGTGAGCATGCATCACCCGATCGTGCGACGGCAATCCAGTCGTCGCATGAAAAAGCGTGCAAGGTCTCGAGCCACCGCTCGAGTGCTTGGGTTGAGCGGCCGGGGACTCCACAGAGTAGTGAGAATGCACGATCGACGATCACCCGAGGACGATAGGGATTCGTCCATGAACGCGGCGTAAAGAGCGCGCCATCCGGCGTAAAAAGATCGTGAAGATCATCCGCGCTGCGGACGAGCGATGCCGGTTTTTGCATCGCACTTTCCGAAACGCCAATGAAACGCACGATTCGCCGCTCGATTCGAAGTCCGGGCGTAGACCGCCGATCTTCACGGAAATCGGCGTCGTGTTTATGCGATCTTTATGGCGCGGACGGTAACATCATGGTCGTGGCCTCAGGCCCATCCATGCCAACCGCGCTAACTCGACTCAAACGCGTTTTCTTTGGACGTCCGCTTCCCTCCGATCGATTGGAGCATGAGCGGCTGAACAAGAAGACCGCCCTCGCCGTTCTGTCGTCCGACGCCATCTCGTCGGTCGCGTACGCCACCGAACAAACGCTGATCGTCCTGGCCATTCTCGGGACGGCGGCGCTGTCCTACGTCGTGCCGATCTCGGCCGTCATTGTGGGCCTGCTCGTATTGGTAGCGTTGTCGTATCGACAAACGATCTTCGCGTACCCAGGCGGCGGCGGGTCCTACACGGTCGCAAAGGACAATCTCGGCACGATGCCGGGACTGATTGCCGCGGCGGCGCTGCTCACGGATTACATCCTCACCGTGTCGGTGTCGATCTCGAGCGGCATCGCGGCGATGACGTCGGCGTATCCCCGGCTCGTTCCGCACACGGTGTTGATGTGTATCGCCGCAGTGTTCGTGTTGATGTTGGTCAACCTGCGCGGCGTACGAGAGTCGGGCATGGCGTTCAGTGTACCGACGTATGTGTTCATCGCGATGATGTTGGCCCTGATCGGAAATGGAGTGTATCACGCGTTGACTGAACCGTCGGCGCCGATTGCAACGACCCGTCCCGCGTCGCACGCGTCGCCACTCGGGTTTGCGTTCACCTTCTTGATCCTGCGCGCCTTCGCCGAAGGGTGCGTCGCGATGACCGGAACGGAAGCGATCTCGAACGGAGTGGGCGCCTTCAAGAAGCCGTCGGCCAAGAATGCCGCGATGACGCTCAGTTGGATGGCGGCGATCCTCGCGACGTTCTTTATCGGCACGAGCTATCTCACGCGCCACTTCGGCGTCATGCCGACCACGAACGAGACGGTGCTCTCGCAGCTCGGTCGACGCATCTTCGGCGGCGGTGCTCTCTATTTCGCGCTCCAGTATGCGACGTTCGCCCTCCTCGTGCTCGCCGCCAATACCGCCTTTGCAGATTTCCCGAGGCTCGGCAGCATTCTGGCTCGCGACGGCTACATGCCGCGCCAATTCGCGGCGCGAGGCGATCGCCTCGCCTTCTCGAATGGCATCATCGCGCTCGCGGTGCTCGCCGCGTTGCTGATCTGGCTCTTTCACGGCGACACGAGCGCACTCATTCCCCTCTACGCGATCGGCGTGTTCGTGTGCTTCACGCTGTCGCAGGCAGGGATGGTCATGCACTGGGTTCGGAGCCGAGGACCGGGATGGCGTCGCCGTGCGATGCTGAACGGCCTTGGTGCACTCGCGACGGCGCTCGTGTCGATGGTGCAGATCGCGACCAAATTCATGCATGGCGCATGGATCGTCGTACTGATCATCCCGCTGATCATCCTTCTCTTGCGGCGAATCCATCGTCACTACGAGCATTTCGCACGCGAGGTGGCCTACGCTGGCCAGGCGCCGCTGATGTTCCTTCATCACACGGTGGTCGTTCCGGTCAATGGCATCACCAAACCGGCAGCGGGAGCTCTCGTTTACGCCACGACGATCTCGGAGGACGTCCGCGCGGTGTACATCGAGGTTGACGCAGAGGCGTCGGACGCCTTGCGGCGACAGTGGGAGGCGTGGGACATCGGAGTCGACCTCACCATCATCCCGTCACCGTTCCGATCGATTCTCCGACCACTCGTCGATTACGTGGACGATCTGACCGAGCGTGGCGACGCCGATCTGGTTACGGTCGTCGTGCCTGAGATCGTTCCGCGCAGTTGGTGGGGACACCTATTGCATAACAAGACCGCGCTGTTCATCCGCACGGCATTCCTCTTCCGGCCCAACGTGGTCGTCACCACTGTGCCGTATCTCATCGGTCGCGCGGTCCGCCTTCGCGATCTCGTGGCGCACGACGAGCTCCTCGACGAGACGTCGCAGCAGCCTGTCTCGTTCGGGTAAGTGGGCGCACGAGGGTTGCGACATCGCGCCGCATGAATGACGCGACGCGGCCCTCCCGATGAATCTCCCACTCGAACGCAAAAGCCCTCGCCGGCGAATTGTACGACCGCTATCAGCGATCGGCTCAGACCCGAACGGATGCTCACTCGCCGCGCAACACGACTGCCGGCTCGACGCGGCCCGCCCGACGCGCCGGTAGCCAGCTCGCCAGCAGGGAAACCCCGGCGAGCAACCCAAGCGCTCCGCCGTACGCGGCGGGATCGCGCGGCGTCACGCCGTACAAGTACGGTGCGAGAACACGACTGATCGCGACCGCGGCGAGCGTACCGACGCCAACGCCGATCGTGACGCCGCCGAGCGTGCCGCGCACGATCATTTGAATCACCGACGTCGTCGTCGCGCCCAGTGCAACACGAATCCCCACTTCGCGCGTGCGTCTCGCCACGGCGCGCGCCGTCACCCCGTACATCCCCACGGCCGACAGCACCGCCGCGATCGCGCCAAACAACACGATCAGCGCCGTTCGGAACCGCTCTTCGCCGAACGAGCGATGAATGAGTTCCTCCATCGATTCGACGCCGGTAATTGCCACCGTCGGCCCCGCGTTGTGTACGACGTCGCGGACGGTCGCGGTCATCGCCGCTGGATCAGACCTCGTGCGCACGATGATGTCGAGCACGTTGACTCGCTGCGAGATCGGCGTGTAGATCGACGGTTGGTCGGCCGCCGAGAGACGGCTGTACTTTGCGTCGCGCACGACGCCGACGATCGTCCGCCACGTCCCTTGATAATTCACGCGCTGCCCGATCGCGGTCTCGTTGGGGAAGTCGCGCCGCGCCGCGGCTTCACTGATGATCGCGACCGGCATTGCATCGCTTCGATCGGTTGACGTGAATGCGCGTCCTGTGATGAGCGGGATGCCCATGGTCGCGAAATAGTTGGCCTCGATCACGCGCTGCTGCACTTCGTGCTTGTGCGCCTTCCGTTCGGCGTCGCCCTCGCCTTGCAGAAGATACGGGCTGCTGCTCGAGCCTCCGGTGAAGGGGACGTTGCTCGCGGCTGTCACGCCGGTGACTCCAGGCAATGCACGGAGTCGCGACAACGCGTCATCGTAGAATGCGCGCAGCGCCACGGTGTCTCGCCACGGGTTTGCGAACGACAAACGCACAGCGAGCAGATGGTCGGGCCGGAACCCTGGGTCGACGACCGAGCGTTTCTCCAGACTGCGCGACAGGAGCGCGGCGCCGATGAGGAGCACGACAGACAACGCGAGCTCGGTGGCGATCATCGCACGTTGAAGTGTGCCGCGTCCACGCACCGTCTGCCCCGAGCGAAGCAGCGTTGCCGGCCCCGACTCCGCAAGCGTGAGCGCCGGCGCCAAACCGAAGAGCACACCCGTGATGGTGGCCATCGCGAGCGTGACCGAGAGAACGCGCCAATCGACCGTTGCACCGAGGATTCCCGGAATCTTCGCCGGTGCGAGAGCGACGATCGCTTTTGTGCCCCACCATGCGAGCACAGCGCCGACCATCGCACCAACGGTCGACAGCAACAAGCTCTCCGTGAGTAGTTGGCGAACGATGCGCATTCGCGTTGCTCCGAGTGCGACGCGCGCGCTCATCTCGATGTCGCGCGACGCCGCTTCGCCGAGCAGCAGCGTGGCAATGTTGACGCACGAGATGAGGACGAGCAGTCCGACTGCACCGAGCAGAATGAGCAGGGGCGCGCGAACGTCGCGTGTCTCATCTCGAACGAAATCGGTGATGCGCACGCCTCTATTGAGCGTGGGATCGTTCGCGTTCAGTAGCTGTCGCGTCTCGACGCTCGCTTGTTCGAGCGTCACTCCGCGTTTCAGGCGTCCGACCGCGTGAAAGCCGCGGTTGTGTTGCCCGACGTCGCCGTCTCGTTGGCCGGCCGCGATCCAGTACGGCGCGCCGGGCTTGCCGCGCTCCAACGTGAATCCACGCGGCAACACACCAATGATCTCATACGGCACGTCGTCGAAGCGTACGAACGTCCCCACGACATCTCTTCGCCCGCCGTATCGAGCGGCCCATGTCTCGTAGCTGAGCATGGTCACGCGCGGCCCACCGACGATGTCTTCTCCAGGCAAGAACGTTCGGCCGACTATCGGGCGAACACCGAGCAATTCGAGCAACCCGGGGCTCAGGCGCGAGCCGGTGATCTGCTCGGGGCCCCGAGCGCCTGGCACCATGGCGCCGAATCCCGACCAGACTCCGACCGCGTCGAAGGACGTTTGTCGCGCACGCCAGGTGATGAAATCGGTGTAGTCGAGCGGAGCGCGGTCCCAGTAGGCAGCGAGGATCGGGTTCTTCTTCCGTTCGGGTTCCGTTTGCCAGATGGCCACGAGCCGCCGGGCGTCGTGGTAGGGCAGGGAGCGAAATAAGACGCCGTCGACGACGCTGTAGATGGATGTCGCCGCGCCGATCGAGAGCGCGATCGTCGCGATCGCGATGGTGGCGAAGGTTGGTCGCCGGCGCAACGAGCGGATGGCGAAGCGGAGGTCGAGCAACACGGAATCCACAACGAATCTCCGATGGCGTCGCATCTTGGACATCGCGTCGAACGAGACGGTTGGGTTCGTGCCTGTTTCTTCAGTCCGCGCCTGCGTGTGGCTACCACTTGCCCGGCCACGCGCCCTAGTGCATCCTCCGAACATCATCGCCGCATTGGAGATGCACGTGAAAACCCGCTCCAACCCCCCAGGCGCCTATCCTCGCCTCACTCAACCCCTCGTCCGCGACAACGGCCGACTCCGCCCCGCCTCCTGGGACGAAGCCTTGGACCGCGCCGCCGAGGGGTTCCGTCGCAATCTGGCCCAAAACGGCCGCACCGCGACGGGCATATTCAGCTGCTCGAAGTCGACGAACGAAGTCAACTTCCTGGCGTCGAAATTCGCCCGGCAAGTCTTCGGTAACAACAACGTCGATAGCTGCAACCGGACCTGACACGCTCCCTCAGTCGTCGGTCTGACGACAATCCTGGGAGCGGGCGGCAGCACGAGCTCATATGAAGAAGCGGAGCACACCGACTTCGTCTTCTTGTGGGGATCGAACGCCCGTGAAGCACACCCGATCTGGTTCCACCATCTATTGAAGGGAATCCAGAACGGCGCGAAGCTCTACGTCGTCGACCCGCGACGCACGTCGTCCGCGGCGTGGGCCGACGTATGGCTCGGTCTCAATGTGGGCGCTGATGTCGCGCTCGCCAACACCATGGCGCGCGAGATCATTCACGCTGGGCTCGTGCATCAGAGCTTCATCGAACGGGGAACGAGTGGGTTCGAGGCATACAAGGCGTCAGTCGAGCCCTACACGCTCGAGTTTGGCTCCGCCATCAGTGGCATTCCTGTCGACGTGATTCGCGACGCCGCGCACGCCTACGCCAGCGCCGATCGCGCAATGATCTGCTGGACGTTGGGTATCACCGAGCATCACAATGCCGTCGACAATGTATTGGCGTTGATCAATCTCTCGCTGCTCACGGGACACGTCGGTCGCTACGGCAGCGGATGCAACCCGTTGCGCGGGCAGAACAACGTGCAGGGCGGCGGCGACATGGGCGCACTGCCCAACAAGCTTCCTGGATTCCAGGACGTCGACACGGTCGCGCATCGCGTCAAGTTCGAGCATGCCTGGGGACGAGACATCGACCCGCTGCCCGGCTTGCATCTGAGCGAGATGATCGACGCGATGGATAAGAAAACGCTCACGGCACTGTACGTCATCGGCGAGAACCCGGCCCAGTCGGATGCTGACGCGACGCACATTGGCCATTTGCTCGAGCATCTCGATCACCTCGTGGTGCAGGAGATCTTTCTCACCAAGACCGCGCAGCTCGCGCACGTCGTGCTGCCCGCCGCCGCGACGTGGGCCGAAGGCGAAGGAACCGTCACCAACAGCGAGCGTCGCGTGCAGCGCGTGCGCAAAGCGGTCGAGCTGCCCGGCGACGCGCGTGACGAAATCTGGATCATGGCCGAGTTGGCCAAGCGGCTCGGGTACGACTGGGGACATCCGAGCGCCGAGGACGTTTGGAATGAAGTGCGCGCGTTGTCGCCGCAGCTGTCGGGAATGACCTACGCACGACTCGAAGAGCTGGATGGTATTCAGTGGCCGTGTCCCGACACATCGCATCCGGGAACGAAGTTCTTGCACGCGCGCCTGTGGGAAGACGATCCGTCACGCCGCGGACGACTCGCGCCATTCTCGGTCGTTCACCATGCGGGCCCCGTGGAGCAGCCGGACGATGAGTATCCTCTCATCCTCAGCACGGGTCGCCGGCTCGAGTCGTACAACACCGGCGTGCAGTCGGGCGGCTATCTCTCGCCGCTGCACCGTGGTGAGTCGCTCGACGTGTCACCGGAAGACGCTCGACGGCTTGGCATTGCCCAGGGCGACATCGTGCGGGTTACGTCCCGACGAGGCACGATCGACGCACCGGCCCATATTGATCGCGGCCTGCGCGCTGGCGTCGTATTCATGACGCTCCATTTTCCAGACGAAGTGGCAACGAATCTCTTGACGATCAACGCGACTGATCCCAAGTCGGGCACCGCAGAATTCAAAGCTTGTGCGGTGCGCGTCGAACCGGTACGCACGGCGCCGTCGTACTCGCCGGCGCGCGCGGAAACTTTTGCTGCCGCCGGAGACGACTGATGGACCTGCACCTGCGGCACGCCGCCCCAACCGACCAAGAGCGTGCCGCGGTGGACGCGCTCCTCGGACCGCCAACGTCGTCGTGGTTGGGCGGTACACGGGGTGACGTCGCGCGTGACACGCACGTCGCGCACGGTGGACGCGAGACTCGCGAGCAGCGACATCTGCTGCTGCCCGCGCTGGAGGCACTGCAGGCGCGCGTCGGTTGGATCAGCGAGACGGGGCTCGAGTACGTCTGCACGAGACTCGGTGTTCCGCCGGCCGATGCGTGGGGCGTCGCGACATTCTACGCGCTGCTTTCAACGACGCCGCGCGCGCCGCGCGTGCTGCATGTCTGCGACGACGTGGCGTGCCGATGCAAAGGCGCGGCCGAGCTGATCGAACAGCTCGAACGCAAAGTTGGCCCAGCGCATTCGCACGGACCACACGGTGATCACGTCGAGATCGATCCGCACAGCGCCGTGTGGATGCGATCGCCATGTCTCGGACTCTGTGATCAGGCACCGGCCGCATTTCTTCAGCAGGCCGGCGACGCGCGCCATGAGCGGCTCGTCGGTGAGCTTACCGTGGAGCGCGCGGTAACTCTGCTCCAGGAGCCGCCGCCGGCGTTTGTCCCGCACAGCGACATGCCGAAGCAGCTCGTGTACTCCATGGAGCATAGGCGTCCGTTCTTCATGCAGGATGACAGTCCGCTCATGACCGAGACGTCGACGTTGCGTCTGCCGCAAGACGACAACGATGCACCTCAGCATCGCGGATTGCTCGACCGCATCGGCATCGTCGACCCGACGGACATCGCCGCGTATCGAAACACCGGCGGCTTCGATGCGCTGCGGAGAGCCATCGAGCTCGGACCCGACGCCGTGATCCGCGAGGTCATCGACTCGAAGCTCATGGGACGCGGCGGGGCCGCATTCCCGACGGGCCGCAAATGGGACGCGGTCGCCAAGCAGTCCGCGCATCCGCACTATCTCATCTGCAACGCCGACGAATCGGAGCCGGGAACGTTCAAGGATCGTGTGCTACTCGACGGCGATCCGTTCGCCATCGTCGAGTCCATGGCAATTGCCGGCTTCGCGACAGGATGCGAGCGCGGATTCCTCTACATTCGCGGCGAATATCCGCTCGGTGCGAGTCGCGTGCAGCACGCAATCGACGAGGCGCGCAAGCACGGATTCCTCGGCGGCAACATTCTCGGCCGCGGTATTCGCTTCGACATCGAGATTCGTCGCGGAGCGGGCGCGTACATCTGCGGCGAGGAGACGGCGATCTTCAATTCGATCGAAGGGTTCCGCGGCGAACCGCGCAACAAGCCGCCATTTCCCGTACAGGCCGGTCTGTTCGGGCTGCCAACGGTCGTCAACAACGTCGAGACGCTCGCCAACATCCCGGCGATCGTGCTCAACGGCGGCCAAGCGTTCGCGCGCATCGGCACCGAGGAGTCGACGGGCACGAAGCTCTTCTGTCTGAGCGGCAACGTCGAACGTCCAGGAGTGTACGAAGTCGAGTTCGGCAAAACGGTGCGCGATCTATTGGACATGGCCGGCGGAGTCACCAATGGCCGCAAGCTCCAAGCGATGCTGCTCGGTGGCGCCGCCGGTGTGTTCATCGGCCCGAACGACCTCGACATTCCACTGACGTTCGAGGGCGCGCGTGCCGCAAAGGCAACGCTGGGCTCCGGTGTCCTCGTTGCGTTCGACGAGGCGGTCGACATGAAGCAGATTCTGCTGCGCATCGCTTCTTTCTTCCGCGACGAATCGTGCGGCCAATGCGTGCCCTGTCGCGTCGGGACGGTGCGGCAAGAGGAAGCGCTCTATCGCATCGCCAGCGGAAAGACGATCGGCGGCGTATCTGGGGAGATCGCGTTGCTCGACGAAGTCGGACTCGCCATGAAGGACTCATCCATCTGCGGACTCGGCCAAACCGCGTACGCCGCGATCGAATCGGCGATTCATCGTGTTGGTTTGCTGAACGGAAAATCGGAGATCCACATTTGACCGCCGTTTCGACTGGTCCTCTCGTCCAACTTCAGCGTCCGACAATCGCGACCGATCAGCGTCGACGCTCGTCGACGCGCACGGTGTCGCTCACGATCGACGGGCGGAAAGTGTCGGTTCGCGAGGGGACGACGATTCTCGCCGCGTGTCGCGAGATCGGCATCGAGATCCCGACGCTCTGCTTTCTCGAGACGTTGCACCCGATCAACGCGTGTCGCATCTGCGTCGTGGAAGTCGAAGGCGGTCGGGTGCTCGTGCCGTCGTGCTCACGCGCGGCAGAAGAAGGAATGGTCGTGCACACGCAGTCGTCGCGCGTGAAACACAGCCGGAAGCTCGTGCTCGAGATGCTTGCGTCGTCGGTCGATTTGTCGACCACGCCGCAGGTGGCCGAGTGGATCGAGGAGTACGAGGCGAAGCCGGAGCGGTTTGGTCCGCCGGCCCCGCCCGCGGCGCCGGGTACGCGCGATGCTTCAGTTCCCGGTCACCACGCGCCGCCGAATCCCGAGTTCGCCGCCACCGTGGCCGAGCCGGCGAAGATCGACAATGATCTGTACGTGCGCGATTACGCGAAGTGCATTCTCTGTTACAAGTGCGTCGAGGCGTGCGGCCCGGATCATCAGAACACGTTCGCCATCGCTGTCGCCGGCCGCGGCTTCGACGCGCACATCTCGACCGAGTTCGCGGTCCCGCTGCCCGAGTCGGCGTGCGTGTACTGCGGCAACTGCATCGCGGTCTGCCCGACCGGTGCGCTCATGGCGACGACCGAGTATGAGAAGCGCGCCGCGGGGACATGGGACGAGTCGCGCATGACGACGACCGATACGATTTGCCCCTATTGCGGCGTCGGGTGTACGCTACGTCTGCATGTCGACGATGGCGTGATCGTGAAAGCGACGTCTCCGCTCGAGAATTCGATCACGCAAGGCAATCTGTGCATCAAAGGTCGATTCGGGTGGCGATTCGTACAGAATCGCGATGCGGTGCCCGGAGGCAACGGAGCGGGTAACGGTGACGGTCGCTGAGCATCCGCTGATGGGCTTGGGCTACGTGGAGCCGTCGTCCGTATATCCCATGCATCGTCTGACTGATGGCGACCTGGCCACCGCATCCGCGGCAGTCGCGGAAGAAGTTCCCATCGCGTTCGTTTACAACGGACGGCCGTACGTCGTGGTGATGGGAACGCCGTCCGATCTCGAGGATCTTGCGGTTGGCTTCAGTCTCACCGAAGGCGTCGTCAGCTCGGGGCAGGGCATTCGGCGCCTCGATGTCGTGCGGGCGAGCCACGGCATCGAGCTCCAGATCGACATTGGGTCGGAGGACGCCGCACGGCTCGACGAACGATCGCGAGGGATGGCGTCGCGCACGGGCTGCGGATTGTGCGGCATCGAGTCGATCGGCGAAGTGCTGCGCATGCCCGCTCCGGTCAGCCACACGCTCGACATTACGCGCGACGCGATGTGGCGTGCCCTCGACGCCCTGTCGCATCAGCAAACGCTCAACAACGACACGAACACCGCGCACGCCGCCGGATGGGCGACTTCCGACGGCGTGTTGCACGTCGTGCGCGAAGACGTCGGCCGTCACAACGCGCTCGACAAGGTGTTGGGCGCCCTCGCGCGCACCAATCGCACGGCGAGTAACGGATTCATCGTCATCACCAGCCGCGCGAGTTATGAGATGATTCAAAAGGCCGCGCTGCGCGGCATCGAGCTGGTCGCGGCGATCTCTCGTCCGACGGGGCTCGCGATCCGCCTGGCCGCAGTGTCGGGAGTCACGCTCGTCGGATTGCTCCGTGGTCGAACGGCAAACGTGCACAGCCACCCTGAACGCATCACCTGAGGACCGTCAGTCGTGAACACCTCCGTCGTGCCTTCCGATATTGAAATCGCGCAAAGCGTGAAGATGCGCCCCATCGAGGACGTCGCCGCCGAGCTTGGCCTCGAGCGCGATGAGCTCGACTTCTACGGCAAGTACAAGGCGAAGATTCCGCTCGAGGTTTCGCAGCGACCGATTCGCGGACGCCTCGTCGTCGTCACGTCGACGAATCCAACGCCAGCCGGAGAAGGCAAGAGCACCGTGTCGGTCGGCCTCGCGCAAGCCTTGCGGCGTATGGGACACAGGGTGGCGCTGTGCATCCGCGAGCCAAGTCTTGGACCAGTCTTTGGCGTGAAAGGCGGCGCGGCGGGCGGCGGTTACGCGCAGGTCGTTCCGATGGAGGACATCAATCTTCATTTCACCGGCGATTTCCACGCGATCTCCACCGCGCACGCGCTCCTCGCGGCGCTGCTCGACAATCATCTCCAGCAAGGCAACGCGCTCGGCATC
>JAICYT010000079.1 GCA_025934075.1 Gemmatimonadaceae bacterium | reverse complement strand
TCGGCCTCGGCGGTCACCGCGCAGCTGTTGAACAGCGCGACGTCCGCCTCGGCTGGTGACGAGACGATCGCGTGTCCGCTCGTCTCGATCATCGCGCGAACCACCTCGGTATCGTAGTGATTCGCGCGGCACCCGAAGGTCCGCAGATACACCTTCACGCCGGCACCGCCCCGCTCGACGTGACGCGCACCTCGCGGTGCAGCGGTTTCTTGGGCAGCGAGAAGTGGAATGCGCTGCCCTTTCCCTCGCCCGCGCTCTGCACCCAGATGCGGCCGCCATGCGCATCGATCGCGAGCTTGCAGAACGCCAAACCGAGCCCTGAGCTTCGCGTGCGCGGGATGTTGGGATTCTTCACACGCTCGAACTTGCGGAAGATCACCTCGCGATACTCCGGCGGAATACCGGGCCCATTGTCGGCGACCGTGAACAAGATGCCTTCGTCATTGCGGCGAGCGCAGAGTTGCAAGGTGACCGCGGTCGCCGAATGCGTGAGCGCATTTTGCACCAGATTGCCGAGCACGCGCTTGATGAGCGATCGATCGGCCTCGAACACCGGCGCGTCGTCGGTGACATCGACGACCGCCGTCGCGCCTTCCTGCTGAAACCGAATCGACCACTCGTGCGCGACCTCGTTGAGCAGGGCCGCCGGCGCGATGGGCTGAAGGTCCAGCGTCATCGTCGCCTCTTCGATGCGCGAGACCTCGAGGAGATCTCCAATCAGCGCGAGCAGATCGTCGGCTTTCCCCTCCGCGTCGGTGAGCATCTTTCGCTGCTCGGCATTGAGGGGACCGAAATCGCCGTCGATCAACATTTCTGTCGTGGCGAGAATCGACGTGAGCGGCGTCTTGAGATCATGCACGATCATCTTCATCAGATCGTCGCGCATCTTCTCGACTTCGCGCAGTTTGCGCAGGGCGTCCTCGAGCGAATCCGTCGCGGCCTTGAGCTTGAGCAAACTTCGAACGCGCGCACCGAGCACGAGACGATTGTGCGGCTTGGTGAGGAAGTCGTCGCCGCCCGCCTCGATTGCCTTCACGCGATCGGTCGTGTCGTTCAGCGCCGTGACGAAGATGACCGGTATGCTCTTCGTCCGCGAATCACGCTTGATGCGACGACACACTTCGAAGCCGGTCGAGCGGTCGTCGACGCCAAGATCGCCGGCGGGCATCGAGACGTCGAGGATCGCAAGGTCGGGTTTGTGCTCGAAGCAGGCAGCCAACGCCGACGGACCATCGGATGCGGCGATCGCGCGAAACCCCAACACGTGCAATTGGTCGAACAACAACTCCACATTCGCCGCCACGTCGTCGGCGACGAGAATCAGCGGAGCATTCGCGGGCGGAAGATTGTTGTCCACGGCTCGATCACGGGCGAACGCTGATCCCAAGGCTGACCGTCCAGGCATGCTCGGAGGCGGACAGCCCCGATGCGGTTCGACTCGAGTGGATGAGGGCGAAGTCGCCAAGGACATGTCCGGCAGCGAACGCCGAGCCGAGTCCGCCGGTGAAGCTCTGTTCCGTGACCGTATGATCTCCGGCTTGAAATGGCAAGGTGCGCGTGCGGAACCCGCCACGGAGAAACAAGATGTGGTCTCCGATGCGCGGGCCGGCCAAGTCGGCGCCGACGCTCGTATCCCAAGCATCCACAGCGTGAAGGCCCGGAGTACCTAGACTGCCGAGCGACGACCAGTCGTCGTGCGACGTCCGGACAGCGATCGCCGAGTTCGCGATCCCGGTGAATGCGACCGACGCGCCGAAGCGATTCGGAACTTTGGCCGACGTCAGCAGCGTGTCCTCCGAC
This sequence comes from Gemmatimonadaceae bacterium, assembly GCA_025934075.1. Classification (GTDB taxonomy): domain Bacteria; phylum Gemmatimonadota; class Gemmatimonadetes; order Gemmatimonadales; family Gemmatimonadaceae; genus JAQBQB01. The sequence goes on along the minus strand of JAICYT010000079.1, from coordinate 15,293 downwards.
GAGAGATCCAAATTGCCGCCGCGCCGGGCAGAGAAGCCCGCGGTCACGACCTTGGAGACCAGTTGAATACCGGCCGACACCGCGCCGCCGCTGAATCCCAGCACGCGTTGCTGCGTGAACGTCGCGAACTGCGCCGAATCGGCGAACGACTGAGTGATGCTGATCAGATTGTGTCCGGTGATCGCGTGCGCGCCGACCCCGACGCGCAGCCAGCTCGCCGGCGCCCATCCGGCGCCCAATCGTACATCGTCCATCGCGCCGTCGACACGAAATTGCGTCGTCATCGGCACGCTATCGGTCGCCGTCAGGAACTGCGTGGTGTTGAAGACACTCGTCGCCGTGCGATCGAGCAGCGTCGAAGCACCGAGGCTCAAAACCCAGCCGCGTCCCACGGGGATTGCGCCAAACACGTTCGGGTAGCGCGCGGTGGTCGTGTGATCAGTCCCGCTGGCCGTGGTGACGCTGCGGAATTCCGGCTCGATCTGAAACGTGACGAGGCGCGTCGGGATCAGCGCGAGGCTCGCCGAATTGACCGGCGACAGAGGATCGAGCTCGGCGAGTGCGCCGCCCGTGCCCCAAGTCCGTGTGCTGAACTGACCCGTCGGGAATCCGAATCCTTGCGCGCTGAGATTCGCCTGTGCGCGGACGGCCGCGGGAACGAACGACAGAAGGAGCGCGACCACGAATGCGCCGATTCTCCTGCTCGTCGCGTGACTCACCAATTGCATCATCATGGCAACCCGAAGCTGGTCTGTGGCACGTACGTGATGCGCAGGCGCGGGCGAACGGCCGTCGGGGCCTTCGTCGAAAAAAAGTCGATCTCGCCCGGGCTCTGGCCTTCGACGGCGCTTCGAAGCGCGACGCTTCGCGGGCTCACCGTGCTCGATTGGCCGCGCCAGGTGCGTACGAGGCCGACAATCTCGAACGAGACGACACCGCTATCCGCCGGCGCGAGGCGCAGTGAGTCCAGATTGAACTGTCCCGGCGTTCCAACGAACTGCAGCAACGAGCTGATATCAGTGATCGCGGGACCCGCGAGCACGGCGAGCGGATAGACATACAACGAATCGTGCGGATCGAGTCGCCGGTTCGGCGATTGAGTCAGCAGCAGCGACGCGCGTACGATCGTCGTCGAATCGACGATGCGCGACGGCACGTTGAACCGAATGAACGAACGGCGCGATGGTACACCGCCCACGCCCAGCAGTATGGCGGGCGTACGCGTGGTGCCATTCAACACGATCGTGTAATCGGAGAGCGGTCCGGATAAAAACGGTTGATCCGTTGGCGTATTCGACACGGGCGCGACGTTCACAGGCGCCGCTCCCGTGTCCTTCGACGCGGTGATGTGCAGCGTCACGCCAAGTCCAAGCGTCGTGCTGCCGACGCGCAGATCGACGCCCTGTGTGCTGACGATGCGAAGCCCGACCCGGAGCTTGGTGCCGTTCTTGACGCGATCCAGCACCGAGTCCGTTGAAACGGGAATGCGCAGCGTGTCGAGGAGCGACTCGGGCGCGAACGTCTTCGAGCCGATGAGCCGATCCGGGCGAAAGAGCGGTGCGAGTATCGCCGCGACCGTGTCGGTCGCCGTGGTATCGACGTCGTAGGCCTCGATCGTTACGGGCGCCTTCGGCCGCTTCAGACTGTCCGGCTTGACGATCGGCGTGATGAGATACGCGCTATCGATGTTTGCTATGGTACTATCGACGCCGCTTTTGGTGTACGACTGCGGCAACGTGTCGTAGCGAATGATGGCGCGCGTCTCGACGGTGTCGCCGTGCGACGCGAGCATGAGATAGCCTTCGGCGCCGATCGGCGGCAGCCCGGCGATCGTCGTGTCGGAGACGGCGGCGTCGATGGTCGTATCGACAAGGGTGATCGCCTGCTCCGGACACAGAAGCGGACAGGACTTGCCCGCCTCGAGCTTTTCGCTGCACGCCGCGATCGAAAACACCACTGCGATGCCCGTGAGCAACAACGCGACTTTCTTAAGCAAAACGAGCTCTCCGGTTCATCGCCGGTCCAGTGAATTCGGGGTAAACGCGCGGGGTAGCAATTCGTCCAACGTCCAATGCGCCTCTCGGCCAGAGCGAGTCACGCTCACGACCAGCAGATGCGGCGAAAATTCCTCTAAGACCTGGCGGCACATCCCGCAGGGAGGCGTGGGCTCATCGGCTTCCGTCGCGATGAGAATCGTCTCGAAGCTCCGGTTGCCGCGCGCGACGGCACTCGCGACGGCGCCCCGCTCGGCGCAGATCCCAGACGGAAACGCGGCGTTTTCGACGTTGCAGCCTTCCGTGATGCTGCCGTCCGAGGACAGAATCGCCGCGCCCACCCGAAAGTTCGAGTAGGGCGCGTAAGCGCGCTCCATCGCGGCAAACGCGCGCTCGCGCAACACGGTAAGTGTCCGCTCGTCGCTCGGCGGCTGTGCACCAGTCACCGGCCGATCCGCTGCCGCCATCCTAGCGAGCAACCAACTGCGGGACAAAGGACGTGCCGCGTCCCCGGTAGGCGACGCCGAACCACTCAGCGACAGTCGCGCCGAGGTCTGCGAAGGTCGACCGGCGTCCGAGATCGACGGGGCGGACCGACGGACCGAGCGCGAGGAGCGGAACGCATTCGCGCGCATGGTCGGTCGAAGGCGTTGTCGGGTCGTTTCCGTGGTCGGCCGTAATGAAGAGCAGATCGTCCTCTCGTAACAGGGACAGCAAACCGGGCAGTGCCGCGTCGAACTCCCGCAGCGCACCATAGAACCCCGGAACATCGTTTCGGTGCCCGAACGCCTGGTCGAAATCTACCAAGTTGGCGAATAGTAACCCACTTGACCCGCTACCAAGCCACTTCTCGATCAAAGCGATCCCTTCCGCGTTGCTCGCGGTGTGCCTCGACTTGACCGCGCGTCCCGCGAACAGATCATCGACCTTCCCCACGCCCGACCGTTCGATCCCCGCCTGTTCCAGCGCGTCGAGTAGGGTTTTCTCCGGCGGCGCGATTGAAAAGTCGCGCCGATTCTTCGTGCGCTCGTAATTACCCGGCTGACCCACAAACGGTCGCGCGATGACACGTGAGACGTCGTGCGGCGCGACGAGCATGTCGCGGGCCGCCTCACAGCCGCGGTACAACGCATCGAGCGGGATGACGCCCTCGTGCGACGCAATCTGAAAGACCGAGTCGGCGGACGTGTAAACGATCCACGAGCCGGTGCGTTGATGCTCAGGTCCGAATTCGTCGATGACCGCGGTGCCGCTCCCGACGACGTTCCCGATGACGCCCCGACCCGTGCGCCGGCTGAACTCCGCGATCACGTCGGCGGGGAATCCGTCCGGATAGGTCGGAAACGGGCGGGCGAGCTGCACGCCGGCGATCTCCCAGTGGCCAGTTGTGCTGTCCTTCCCGGCGGAATTCGGGATCATGAGACCCCACGCACCGACCGCCGAGCTTGTTGGCGCCACACCACGGATCGGCGCAATGTTTCCCAATCCGGCGCGTTCCAGCTCGGGCAAATCCATTCCGCCAACCGCGCGGCCAACGTTGCCGAGCGTATTGCTTCCAACGTCGCCGTACTGGGATGCATCGGGCGCTTCGCCGATGCCGACTCCATCGAGAACGACGATCGCGGCGCGGCGGCTCATTCGCTCTCCTCGACGCCGACGTAGCGCCGGGGCAGTCGCCCGCGCAAACCAGTCAATATCTCATAAGGACTCATCTCGCCCCACGCGGCGACTTCGACGACGTCGATTCGGTCCGCACCGTCTGAGCCGATGAGCGTGGCGCTGTCACCAATCTCGCATTGGACGTCCGTCACGTCGACCATCGTCATGTCCATGGTGACGACGCCGACGACCCGTGCGCGGCGGCCGTGAAGCAGCACGCTCGCTCGATTGCCCAAGACACGGCGGTATCCGTCGGCGTAGCCAATTCCCAGCGTGGCGATCCGCCGCTCAGTCGGAGCGCGATACGTGGCCCCATAGCTCACGGTTTCTCCCGCCGCGATTGTGCGAAGATCAATCACCCGCGCCCGCAACGAGACGACCGGCTCGGGGTGGATCTTCGGCGAGTTGCCACTCGTGATGCCATACAGAAAGATTCCCGGCCGCGCAATGTTCCACCTGGATGGCGCGCGATGCTCGACCGCGGCGCCATTTTCCGCATGGATCAACGCTGGCCGCGTCGGCATCCGTCCCAACGCCTCCTCGAACCGCCGCTCTTGCAACGCGCGCGTCTCGTCCTCACGCTCGGCGGAATGGAAGTGAGTGAACGCCGCTTCCGGCGGACTTCGCAGAATCAAGTCGTTCAGCGCATTGATCTCGTCCCACTGGACGCCGGCGCGATTCATTCCCGTGTCGATTGCAAGTTGCCAAGGGAGCCGCGTCTCTTGCCAGCGCTCGATGCCCTCGCGAGTCCCGAGCGTCGGCGTAAGTTTCGCGCGAACGGCGGCGTCGAAGTCGCCCGGCAACAGTGGACTGAATACGACGATTCGCGGGTGAATCCCGGCGCGCCGCAATTCTTCGCCCTCGGCCACGGTGGCAACGCCGAACCCCCAGGGATCGAGCTGGTCCAGCGTGCGTGCGACCGCGACGGCGCCAAGGCCATACGCGTCCGCCTTGACCATCGGCACGATGTTCACGCCGGCATGGGCCGCGATCGCGGCGCCGTTGCGTAACAACGCGCCGAGGTCGACTTCGACCCAGGCGCGCCTGATCGAACTATGCATTGACCCGTGGTTCAGAGGGCGGGTAGTATATCGGACCCGAGGAGGCTATGCAAGCGAAACCGTCACTTGAAGATACGCTGTCGTTGATGCGCGATTTGCGCGCCCGCTGCGACTGGGATGCCGCTCAGACGCACGAGTCGCTGCGGCCATACCTGATCGAGGAAGCCTACGAGGTCGACGACGCCATTCGCGCCGGCGACGACGTGAAACTTCGCGAGGAGTTGGGTGATTTGCTTCTCCAGGTACTGTTCCACGCCGTACTGGCCGAGGAGCGAGGGGCATTCACGATGTACGACGTCGCGGAAGGATTCATCACGAAGATGAAGGGACGGCATCCGCATCTGTACGGCGATGGCGTCAGGCAGTCTTGGGAGGAGATGAAGGCCAAGCGGCGCTCGAGTATCGTCGACGGGTTGCCGGCCGACCTGCCTGCGTTGCACCGCGCGTTTCGGTTGCAGGACCGCGCCGCTGGTGTCGGATTCGATTGGCCGGATGTCGCCGGCCCGATCGAAAAGGTCGAAGAGGAGCTGGGAGAAGTGCGCAACGAGCTGAAGGAGTCGCCGGCGTCGAAATCGTCCGCGCCTGTCTTCGATGCGGCGTACCAGCGCCTGGAGGAAGAGATCGGCGACTTGCTGTTCGCGGTAGTGAATTTGAGCCGGAAAGCCGGCGTCCATCCGGCGCTGGCGCTCGACAAGGCAAATGTGAAGTTTGCGAGACGGTTCGGCGCTGTGGAGCAAATGGCTGCCGCGCGCGGATTCAAACCCGGCGAAGCGTCGCTCGATCAGTTGGACGGGATGTGGGACGAGGTGAAAGACACGGAGTGATCCCGCGCAGGGGCTGTCGTTAGCGGCGTCTCATTCTAGAGTTGGCAGATGCGATTTCGGGCGGTTCTTTTCGCTTCTCTACTCTCGGCCGGTCTGGCAGTCGACCTGGCCGCGCAAGAGCTTCACGGCACGGTTCGCGACAGCGCGAACCGCCAACCCATCGCCGGCGCCGTGCTCATGCTGCTCGACACGTCCGGCGGCGTCCTTGGCCGCAACATCAGCAACGAGCGCGGGGAGTATCGACTCGTGCTGAGCGATCGCACCCAGCGAGTGCGCGCCGTTCGCATCGGATTCCGGCCGCAGGAAGTTGCGATTCCGACTTCACCTGGCACCACGGAATTGGACATCGCCATGCGCGCGTTGCCGACTTTGCTCGAGCCGGTGCGCGTGTCGGCCAACGCGCATTGTCCCCGCCGTTCCGACGAGGCAACGACCTTCGCACTGCTCGAGCAGGCGCGCGCGGGACTGTTGACCATTGTCGTCGCGCGCGAAGCGAATCCGGCAACGCTCGTCCGTCTGACGTTCGAGCGCACGATGGAAGGTGCGAGCGATCGCATCGCCAGCCAGACGGTGCGCACCGACTCGGCCGATCGTGTGACGACATCGTTCAACGCCGCGCACACCGCGACGGATTTTATTCAGCGCGGCTTCATGGCCGACAGTGCGAAGCGTCAGATCTTCTTCGCGCCAGACGCCGATGTATTACTCGACCAGGGTTTTGCCGACGGTTACTGCTTTCGAATCGTCGATGCCGATCCGGCTCGTCCGAACGAAATTGGCCTCGGCTTCTCGGCCGCAGATCGCCGGCGCAATCGCGTGGACATCGAAGGGACCCTGTGGGTCGATACCGTCGCTCGCGCGCTGCGGGACATCGAGCACCGATACGTCGGACTCGATCGGCGCATCGAGGCGTTGCGCCCAGGTGGTCACGTCTATTTCCGTGAGATGGCGAACGGCATCGTGATGATCGACCGCTGGTCACTGCGGCTCGTTGGCGGACAATTGGACACGATCAATACGCCCGCCTTCGCACAGGGTCGTCGCCTGACGCTTCCGATCCCCCAGGTACGCGCGTCGTTTCATGCATCGGAGAACGGCGGCGAGGTCGCGCGCGCAACGTGGCCCGACGGCAGCATCTGGCACGCGTCGCTTGGGACTTTGCGGATTCACGCGACGATGAGCGACGGTCGGCCCGCGATCGGCACCGAGGTTCATCTGATCGACACGCAGTATCGCGCCGTTGCGGACTCGAACGGCAACATCGAGATCCACGATCTGGTGCCAGGTCCTTACTCGCTCACGATCAGAGATCCGCGACTCGCGCCGTTGGGTTTCGAGATCGCGACCTCGCTGCACTTCGTCGCCGATCGAGATTCGACATTGCAGCGTGAGCTCGTCGCGACCACGACGGAAGATTTCGTGATCGGACGGTGCGTCGCAAAGCGACGATACACGCCCGGCGATTCCGTGCTGCTCATCGGACGGGCGCTGCTCGCTGACGGTACCTCGGTGAAGGGCTTGACCATCTCGCTGGATGCGCAGATCGGCAACGAACGAAAGGCGCTGCCCGAGTCGTTCACGACTGACTCGGATGGGCTCTTTCAATTTTGCGGGCACGGATTGCAGCCGGGAATGACGGTCCTCATCGAAGCGTCGCGCGACGGCGATCACATCGCGACGACTACCGTCGTACTCCGCGACAACCTGACCGCGGTGAGCGTCCCGATCGGATCACGGCCGTAGCGCGCCTACGGTCGCAAGCGATGCATCATGCGCGGGAACGCGCTCGCTTCGCGAATGTGCGGCAGGCCGCAGATCCAAGCGACCGTGCGCTCGAGGCCGAGGCCGAACCCTGAGTGCACGAACGTGCCGTACTTTCGCAGGTCGAGATACCAACCGTAGGCGTCGACCGGCAGCGCTTCTTCGTGGATGCGACGGAGCAGCTTGTCGTAGTCGTCTTCGCGCTGTGATCCGCCGATGATCTCTCCATATCCCTCGGGCGCCAGGCAATCGTCGCACAGCACGGTGCGCGGGTCCTCGGGATTCTCCTTCATGTAGAACGCCTTCGCTTCCTTGGGATAGTTCATCACAAACACGGGGCGGTCGTAGTCCGCGACCAGCAGCGATTCGTCCTCAGCGCCGAGGTCGTCGCCCCATTTGGTCTCACTTCCCTTGTCTTGAATCACGGCGACGGCGTCGGTGTAGTTCACGCGATGAAACGGCGCTTTCACGCGTTCGAGCGGCGCGATGTCGCGCTCGAGCTCGCGAAGCTCCGCGCCGCGGCGCTCCAAACACCGCTGCACGATGTATGAGATGAAGTCTTCCTGCAGCCGCATGTTGTCTGCCGAGTCGTTCCATGCGACCTCCGGCTCGATCATCCAGAACTCGGTCAGGTGACGGCGCGTCTTGGACTTCTCGGCGCGGAACGTCGGGCCGAACGTGTAGATCTTGCCGAACGCCGCCGCCGCGGCCTCGCCATACAGTTGGCCCGTCTGCGCGAGGTAGGCATTCCCTTCCTCGAAGTATTCGGTCGAGAAGAGGCCGCTGCGCTCGCCGATCGCCGCCGTCAGAATCGGCGTGTCGATGCGCAAAAAGCCACGCTCATAGAAAAAATCGTGGATCGACTGTTCGATCTCGTTTCGAACCGAGAAGATCGCGCGCTGCCGGTTGCTCCGAAGCCAGAAATGGCGATGATCGAGCAGAAAGTCGATGCCATGTTCCTTCGGCTGAATTGGGTAGTCCAGCGGGCTGGAGCCGAAGATCGCCAGACCGACAACGCCCATTTCGAACCCGCCCGGTGCGCGGGGCTCGGCGCGCACTTCGCCGGTGACGTAGACGCTGGTCTCCAGCGTCAATTCTTTAAAGCGCTCCCAAACCTCAGGTGGCAGCTGAGTTTTTACAAATACTGCCTGCATGACACCCGTGCCGTCGCGGATCACAGCAAACGCCACCTTGCCCGACGATCTTACGTGCGTCACCCAGCCGCGAACGGTCACGGTCTGGCCGACATGATCAGAAAGGTTGGCGATGCGTGGGGTCGTATCGGGCATGAATGACGGGCTAAGCTGTTGGTGGGACAAGCACTAAGGCTACACTTCTCGTGGAACCGATGGTACCCTCATCGAGCAACTCGTCGCCGGCGTACCGGCTGGCGGCGTCGTCCTTGCGGAGTTTTCGTTTGCAGTGCCACGGTACCATTAATTACCAGATCGTTCCCGCACCAACATGACCTTGCGCTCGAGGCTCGCGGCTGGCCTCGTCACAATCGCGATCATTCTCGTGTGCCCGCTCGTGTTCGCCATTCAGTCACTGCGCGGGCTGCACAACGACGCCGTCGCACTCCGCGAGGGAGATTTCGCCGCGTCGCTGCTACTCGGACGCCTCCGCGAAGGTCTGAACGATCTTCGGCGCCAGGAGTTGAGCTTGCTGTTCTCGAAAGACGTTGCGTCTCGCGACGCCATGAACAAGCAACTCGATCGCGTGGCGAATCTCTCGGACTCGCTGAAGCACTTTCAGTTCGCGTCGTACGCGCGCGACATCGGCGAGTCGGTTCGTCTCGTCGCCCAGGCCGCGCCGGCGGAATATGGCGCCGCGCTCGCGAGCGATACGGTCGTCGCCGATTCTCTTTCGGCGCACGTCTTCGTCCCGGCGCTGAACCGAGCGGATTCCATTGTGAGGGTCGCCGAGACCGAGCTCCGCGTGCGAACGACCGAGCGCGTCCAAGCGCAAGCGGCGCGGATTACAGCGACGGCGACCGGATCGATTGCCGCGCTCGTGCTCGCCCTCGTCCTCGCGGGCATCATCGCCATTTGGCTGACGCGATCCATCAGCCAACCGATCGTCGATCTCAAATCAGGCATGCACGCCGTGGCCGAGGGGGACCTGAGCTACCGTCTCGGAATTCCAAATGACCGGTCGGACGAGTTCGGGGAACTGGCGCGAAGCTTTCAGGCAATGACGCGTCAGCTCGGTGAGCTCGACAAGCTCAAGGCGGAGTTCGTGTCCGTTGCTTCGCACGAGCTCAAGACGCCGATCAACGTGATGATGGGCTATCTCCAGCTTCTCGAGGAGGGCGTGTACGGACCCCTCAATCCAAAGCAGCAAGAAGTTCACAAGACGCTCGCCTTGCAGGCGCACACCCTCGCACGATTGGCGACGCAGTTGCTCGACGTCAGCCGGTTCGAGGCCGGCGGCGGGCGTCTCGAGCCGCGTGTCATACAACTCGACTCGATTCTCGCGGAGTTGGAAAACGCATTCCACGTGCTCGCCGTGCAGCGACAAATTCACTTCCGCGTCGAGCGCCACGAGGGTCTGCCCGACAACGTCTACTGGGATTTGGACCGCGTCAACGAGGTGCTTGGCAACCTGTTGTCGAACGCGTTCAAGTTCACGCCGCACGGTGGCTCCGTCGAGCTTCGTCTGGAGCGGGTCGACCACGCCGTGCTCATGGAGGTGCACGATACGGGCGCGGGCATTCCGCCGGAGCAATTGCCGCACATATTCGAGAAGTTCTATCAGGCCGACAATCAGCGCTCGGCGAGAGCGTCCGGGGCCGGCTTGGGACTGGCCATCGCGAAGCAAATCGTCGAGGCGCACGGCGGAACGATCTCGTGCGAGAGCACTCCGGGCGTCGGCACGACTTTTTCTATCGTTCTTCCGGTCCAAGTGACACGTCGAACCTCCATGCAGCGTCCACAACCGGCTGGCATATGATCCTTGGACCGCGTGGCGCACGCATCGTCATCGCAGCATTCCTCGCCGCGTCGAGCGGCGGCTGCATCAGCGTGCACCGTCCTTGGTTCATGGAGCCGAGCATCGATCGGGAATGGGACAATGCCCTGCTCTTGGCGCGCGTGCGCGCAACCGAAGGCAAGTTCGGCGAGGCCGATACGCTCATGTCGCGTTTCGCCAGTCGCTACCCGGGAACGCCCGAGGCACTCGAGACGGCCTATTGGCGCGCCTTGTTCGAGCTGGATCCAGCGAACCACGCCGCGTCCTTTCGAAGCGCGATGGCATCGCTCGACGCCTATTTGTCGGACCGACATCCGCACGAGCATGGTGCGGAGGCGACGACGCTTCGTCGCATTGCGGGGCACATGGAGGAGCTGAACAAGCTGGCCGCCACGGCGCTTGCCGAGGCGCACGACACGACCACCGCGGCCAAACCTTCGGCCGCCGAAGCTCGCCTAGATCCAAAACCGGCAGTCGCCGGGGACGTGGCGCCGACGCCCGCCGACGTCGAGATCAAACGCCTCAAGGACGAGCTGGCGCGAGCCAATGCGGAGTTGGAGCGGATCCGACGACGCTTGGCTCAGCCTCCGCCGCCGCGCCGCTAAGCGACGCCGCCCCGCGCCTCTACCCGACTCGAAACAGCTCCAAGGATCGCGCGTAACGCTCGCCGAGGACGCGTCGGAGGCCAGCATGTTCCGGGCGCTCGAGGCCAGGATCGCGCGCCAACAACTGCGCCGCCGCCGCGCGAGCGCGATCGTTCAGTTCCTCGTCGCGCAACGGGTCGGCGATGCGGAACGTCGGCACGCCGCTCTGCCGCTCGCCGAACAAGTCGCCCATACCGCGCAGCCGCAGATCCTCGCGAGCGATCTCGAATCCGTCTTCGCTGTGGGCAAAGATCTGCAATCGCTCCGAGACATCCGGGCTGACGTCGCCGAGCAGAATGCAGAACGATTCTTCGGCGCCTCGACCGACGCGTCCGCGCAGCTGATGCAGTTGCGACAGGCCGAACCGCTCCGGGTGCTCGATCAGCATCACGGTCGCGTTGGGCACGTCGATCCCGACCTCGATGACCGTGGTCGCGATGAGAAGATCGATCTGCCGGTCTCTGAAGCGTCGCATGGTGTCGTCGCGCTCGTCGTTCGGAACGCGCCCGTGAAGCAATGCCAAGCGTCGTGCCGCGAACGGCCCGGTCGCGAGCGTCTCGTACATCGTGGTGGCCGCTTTGAGATCGCTCTTTTCAGATTCCTCGATGATTGGGTACACGACGTACCCTTGTCGCCCTTGCTCGATTTGCCGATCGATGAACTGCAGCACGCGGGCACGTCCCGACTCGTGGCGTAATGCGGTCATGATCGGCCGGCGCCCGGGCGGGCGCTCGTCGAGAATGCTGAGATCGAGGTCGCCGTACAGGGTGAGCGCGAGCGATCGTGGAATCGGCGTCGCGGACATCAACAAAATGTCGGGCGCTTCGCCTTTGGCGCCGAGCGCTTTGCGTTGCTCGACGCCAAATCGGTGCTGTTCGTCGATCGCGGCGAACCCGAGCTTCGCGAACGACGTCGCGTCTTGCACGAGCGCGTGCGTGCCGACGACAAGCACCGGGTCACCAGTCGCGAGCCGCGCCGCGATCGCCTTCCGCTCGCGTACGGGGAGACTTCCCGTCAATAGAATCGGCTCGACGCCGAGCGGCGCGAGCAGCTCCGTCATCGTTCGGGCGTGCTGCTCGGCGAGCAGCTCGGTCGGTACCATGATCGCGGCTTGATAGCCATTCTCGATCGCCAGCAGCGCGGCGAACAGCGCGACGATCGTTTTGCCGCTGCCGACATCGCCCTGCAGCAGGCGATGCATGCGGCGATCGCTGCACATGTCGGCGAAGATCTCGCGGATCGCCCGCGTCTGCGCGCCTGTCAGCTGGAAGGAGAGTCGTTCACGCAGCTGGCTGGTCAGCTCACGCCTGTTCACGAAGGTGATGCCGGCTCGCCGCTCCCGCGCCAGCTCTTTCGCGCGAAGCTGCAAGAGTTGCACGAAGAACAATTCTTCGAACGCGAGACGCGATCTACCGGCCATCGCCTCCGCGATGGACGTCGGGCGGTGCACCATTCGCAGCGCATCGGCGATGCCGGGAACGCCGGCCGTCCCGAGCACGTCGGACGGCAGATACTCGGACACCTGGGGCAGCAGCGCGTCCAGATGCGTGTCGATGATCGATCGGATCAGCTTGAATGACAGTCCTTCCGTGGCCGGATACACGGATAGCACACGGCCCTGCGTCGTCGCGCCCTCTTCGTCTCCCAAATTCACGAACTCGCGCGGTTGGAACTGCCGGCCGTGGAAGAAGCGCACAGAACCGGTCACCAGCAACACGTCACCCTTGTTGATCGTCCGATCCAGGAACGGCTGCCCCGGCCATGAGACTTCGATCATTCCAGTGTCATCGCGGAGCACGGCCTGAAAGATGCGCAGGCCCTTTCGGGTCGGAATGACGCCCTTCGAGATCACGGTGCCGATCATCGTCCCGTGCATGCCCGGTTCGAGACTCTTGATCGGCGTGACCGTGCTCGCGTCCTCGTAGCGATGCGGCACATGGAACAGCAGGTCGCCCGCCGTGATGATCCCGAGACGACGCAGCGCCTCGGCGCGGACAGTGCCGACGCCCTTGAGGTACGTGACCGGTGTATCGAGGTACAGGCGCTGCGGCCGCTGCGTCTGCGTCACTCGTTGCTCACTCTTCGCTCAACAAGTCTCGCGCGAACTCGGCCGGATCGAAGGTCAGAAGGTCGGCCGCGCTTTCGCCGACGCCCAGGAATTTCACCGGCGCGTCGATCGCCTCGTGAACCGCGATGACGACGCCGCCACGCGCCGTGCCGTCGAGCTTCGTGACGACGAGTCCCGTGATGGGCACCGCGGAAGAAAAAATCTTCGCCTGCTGCACCGCGTTCTGCCCGATCGTGCCGTCGAGCACGAGCAGTGTTTCATGCGGCGCACCAGGGAGTCGCTTGGCAATCACGCGAACGACTTTCTTGAGCTCGTCCATCAGCCCTTCGCTCGTGTGCAGTCGCCCGGCCGTGTCGACGATCAGCACATCGACGCCGCGATTGATCGCCGAATCGATTGCGTCGAAGGCGACGGCGCCGGGATCAGCGCCGGCTTTGGCGCCGTGAAATTCGGCGCCCGTTCGCTCGGCCCACACGCGCAATTGGTCGACGGCGCCGGCGCGAAACGTGTCGCCGGCCGCGACCATGACACGTTTTTTCTCGGTCTTGAATCGCTCGCTCAACTTGCCGATGAACGTGGTCTTTCCGGCGCCGTTGACGCCAACCACCGCGATGACGGTCGGCGGTGACGGCGCCATCACGAGACTCGGATCGCTGTTTCCTGCGCGCAGCGACGCCTCGATGCCTTCGGCGAGCGCCTCTTGAAATTGATCCTGCGTCTTCACGACGCCACGCATCGCCTTGCGCTCGACCTCGGCGACGAGGCGCAGGGTGACCGGCACGCCGAAGTCCGCCTCGAGCAACAATTGCTCGAGCTGCTCGAGTGATCCGGGCGACACGCCGCCCCGCGCAAGCACCGCGACGTCCATCAATGCGACGTCCTTGATGCGCTGCCACAGTGAGCGTTTGGGAACGTCGCCGGATTTACGCAGTAACCGCATCGATCTCCGTCCGAATCACTGGTCTCATCATCGCATGCCTCGTTTGCGCCGGAGAATCCACTCCGCGCAGAGCAACACTATCGCGAGCGCGTAGGCCCAACCCGCGTTGCGCAGCCGCGGCCCAAGATCGGCCGAGATCGCGCCGTGAACAGCGCCGGCGGCCACGCGCGGGGGACGCGGCAGCCACTCGCGAGACGGATTCACTGCAAGGAGTGAACTGCCGCCGCGCGTGGTGACGTCGTAAATGCCCGGCCGCAGCGGGCGTGTCTCCGTAACACTCGCATTTCCGGCGAACCGAAGCATCAGCGAATCGACGCGGGCCGTACCGCGTTGATGCAACGTCACGACGACCGCCGAGTCGGTGGGCGATCCGCGACGCCAGCGGACAGGATCCCCCGCCCGAAGCATTCGATCGTCAGGAACCGCCGCGCGGTGATCGGCCCGCTCCGCGGCAAGCCAGTCGAAGATGCTGCCCCAGAACGCCGTGAAAGCATCCGACGCGACACCGCCGCGAAATCGCCAGCGCCATAGACCCGACGCCGCGATGATCGCCACACGCCGTGGCTCGTCCGTACCGACAACGATTGGCTTGCGCTCCTCACCGCGTCCGCGTCGCGCCTCGACACCTTCCCACGTGCCCTTGGGCGGGTTCGCGGCGATGCCGACAGGCGGCAGGCTGTCCCACACGAGTCCAGACAACGCCGCGGCCAACGGCGACGATGGCGCGGCCGAGGGATACCATTCGCCTTCGGTCGACGACGTGACGATGAGAGCCAACGGCCCGAGTGTGATCGAACGCGGAGGGCCGAAGGCCGAGGTGTCTCCGTGAATGATCGCGACCGGCGCCTCGTGTACCGCTTGCCGGACGTCGCTCTCGGAGACGGGCGTCAATGCACCCTCGATCCGCCACTCACCCGGCGCAACGCGAAAGAAGCCGCGGGTCGGGATGCCCAACGAACCGCGAAGCACCGCAAGAGCGTAACGTGCGTCGAAGTCGGGCGACGTCGAGACGAAGACGGCAGTCGCCGCGCGTGAGAGATCGATCGTTACCGACGCGGTATCGTTGCGCGGCTCGGCGTCGCCGGCCGACGCGACGATGGCGCGAAGAATCGACGGCCCACTCGAGCCTTCGAGCTTCGATTTCACGACGATCGTCCGCTCGGCGAATGGGGCGAGCGAGTCTATGGGCGACGTCGCAATCGTACGGCCCTCGAGAGCGACGGTGAGCGTCCCCGCGCGAGCGCCGCCGCTTCCGGCTACGACTCCGACGCGCGCTTCAATGGTGTCGCCGCTGACGACGGCGCGGGGCACGTCGATCGAGGACACGGCAAGGTCGCGATGAACGGGATGGGCGAGAACGACGATTCGCGAC
>JAICYT010000021.1 GCA_025934075.1 Gemmatimonadaceae bacterium | reverse complement strand
GGCAACGATGGTCACGCCGCGCCAATCCGCCGTCGTGAACGTCCCAAGATTCCAGAACGTAATGTTTCGCGCCTGCGGATCTCGCGCGATGTATGAAAGAAACCCCGTTCCGGCGCCGCACACCGCATTCACGGCGATGCCCGCCAGAAGGAGCGTGAACACATTCACCTTTCGGAACGACGATGCGACCCGATACACGATCATCGTCGCGGCAAAGGCGCCGCCGAACGCGAGCAGCGGCACGGCCAGCGACCCGGCCACGGTGGTGAACGCGAGCATTGTTCCGCTGCCGAGCACGAACACCAATGCGGCGCCAAACGCTGCGCCCGCCGACGTGCCGGCGAGTCCGGGCTCGACGATCGGATTTCGAAACAATCCTTGCATGAGAGTTCCAGAAACCCCGAGCACGGCACCCGTGAGCGCCGACATCAGGACGCGCGGCAATCGAAGTTGGAAGAACACGTTGCGCCCGAGGGCGTCGGACGCAGCAACGGGAATGAACCCGGCCGATTGCCCGATGTAGCGGTACATCTGGGCCGGCGTAAACGTGAACGCACCGATGCCCGCCGACGCTGCGACGGCGACGATCAGTAGTACGCCGAGCGCGATGTGGGTTCCGGCAAACGACCGCCGCTCTTCGCCCATCAAGGAGCGTGCGGACCGGCCGCCGCCGCCGCGATCGGCGGATGCAAGAATCCGGCGATCTTCCGCACGCTCGCCGCCGTGCGCGGCCCGAAGTACATGACCTCGGTCTCGTCGACGCGGTAGATGCGTTTCGACTGACCCGCGGGCGTTTCCGCCACTCCGGGCATTTCGGCAAATTTCTCCGCGGTGCCGAGTCGATCGAATCCGACGTCGGTCGCGATGATGATGTCCGGCGCCGCCTTCGCGATGAGCTCGGGCGTCAACCGCATCATACCACCAACGGAATCAACCGCGTTGGTGCCGCCGGCCCAGCGAAGGACTTGGTCGCCCGCCGATCCGCGCTTGAGCGCCAGATAGTTGTTCGCGATCTGACCCATGTGCATGATGAGCACCCGTGGTTTCGGCTTGTTCGCCCACGCGAGCGTGTCCGCCAACACGGCCGCCATGTCGCCTCGCCAGCGCGCGATCACCGTATCGGCCTCGCGCTCGTGATGAAACTGCTGGCCCAGGCGCGTCATCAGGAGCTGCGCGCTGTCGGGCGTGCCGCCCGGCGTCATGATCACTACTGGAATCCCCACTTGCTTGACCTGATTTACGACCGCCTCCGGCCCGAGATTCCCGTCGGTGAGCAGCATCGTCGGGTGCATCGAGACGATGCCCTCGGCGCTCAATGCTCGGTGATAGCCGACGGACGGAAGCTTGGTGATTTGCGGCGGGTAGATCGACGTGAGATCCCGCGCGACGAGGACCGACTCGGCGCCGATCGCGTACAGGAATTCGTTGATCTGCTTCGATACGCAGACGACGCGAGGACCGGACCTCTGGCTAGCGGCTGAACAACCCGCGATGACGAGGCCAATCAAGAAGGCGCCAAGACTCCACCGAAGACGGTGGGACGTTTTGGAAATGATCACGTGAGCGGAGCGTGGGGAAAGGGGAACGGAGACTCGGGGCTCAGGAAGCTGGGTCGCGAGGTTGACTGGTTTATCTTAGGGCCGAGTCGGTGAAGCGGAAGGCGAAATCATGAAATGGGAACGGCAGTTTCGAACCTGCATCATCATACAGTAGCTCTGACGATTGACACGCGTTGCGGGGCGACTAAGCCGTCGGAACGCCCAGTGTAGTAGCGGCGCGCCGCTTCGTCGCGCGTGAGAAACCACACGCTCGCGAAACCAAGCGATCGGAGCATCGTCTCGACGTCTTCCGGTGCGAAGTAGCTGATCCATGGTTCGCCGACCGACGCCGCTCCCGCGGCCAGCTGATGACTCGGTGACGCGGAATCGGAGCTCGGTTGCGCAAAGGTGAACACGATTTCACTGCCGCCTGGAAACGCCAACAGCGTGCGCAGTGTCTGCTCGATCGCGGCTCGTGTGAGGTACATCGTGACACCAAGCCAGGAGAAGAACGTTCGCTTCGCGAGGTCGACACCACCGCGCACGAGGCCGTCGGTGAGACTCTCGCGCTCGAAATCCACCGGCGCGAAGCGGACGTTTGACGGAATCTCGATTCCTGCGGCGGCAAGTGCCGCACGCTTCGCGGCCTGACTCGCCGGATGATCGACTTCGACGATCGTGAGCCCTGCCGCCCAGGCGGGTTGACGGTAGGCGAACGTATCGAGTCCCGCGCCGAGCAGGAGGTACTGGCGAACGTCGTTGATCGCGGCAGTCTCGAGCGAATCTTCGGCGAATCTGCTGCGGAGGAGCACGTGCGAACGCAGGCCGCGGACAAATGGCGTCTGTAACTCATCGACTCGCGAGCGGATCTGCGCGTCCAGATCACCGCCGATGAGGCGCGCAATGACCGTGTCGTTCAACAGCGCCGGCTCCGCATCAATGATGCGGTGCGCGGCCCGCAGCACCGCAACGCTCCGCGCGGTGGCACTCGCGCTTCGCGGCGCTTTCACCGGGTTTGCGTCGCTCGATTCCTTCACCAATCCCTCATCATGCATTGCGGATCGCGAACGAGCGAGTAACGGTCGCGTGCGTCCGTCAGTTTTGCGGAGTGTGAGAGTGCGCGAAACCGTATTGGCATTGGCGTGCGCGCTGGGGTTGACGGCCTCGTCGGGCTGGCCGGCTGCGGTGCCGCCGCGGCTGTTCGATCACGATGCGAAGGCTCGTGGGGACAAGATAAACACGGCGTAATCGTTCCTGGAAACTCCGGATCTTGCGGAATCTTTTCTTGTTGGTTACCTATAGGTCAGTCGACCTGTAGGCAACCAACAAGTCTTGACTATGGACGCACTCGCTTCCCAACGCGCCGAAGTACTGCGCGGCACGCTCGAGATGCTCGCGCTCACACTGCTCAGCGACGGCCCCATGCATGGGTGGGGCATCTCAGTACGCTTGCGCGAGATGTCGCGCGACGTCTTCGACGTCAACCAAGGCTCTCTCTACCCCGCGCTCCAGGCCATGCTCCGGCGCGGCTGGATCAAGGCCGAGTGGGGGCCGAGCGAAAACAACCGCCGCGCGCGCTATTACTCGATCACCCGCGAAGGACGCGCGCAGCTCGAGAGCGAGATCTCCGAGTGGCAGCGATCCTCGGCCGCGGTAAACCGCGTGCTTCGTCTCGCGTTCCAGGGAGGTTGACATGGGCTGGTTTCATGAGGTCGCGTCGTCGATTGCCGCGCTCATTGCACGCCGCCGGCAAGAAGCTGAATTGCGCGACGAGATCCGCTTTCACATCGACATGGAGACTGATCGCAACATGAAGCGTGGACTCTCGGAAGCGGATGCCCGTCGCGTCGCGACGCGCGAGTTCGGCGGCGTCGAACGACACATGGACGACGTTCGCGACGAGCGCGGCGCCGGCGCCTTCTTCGACGCATTGAGCGACGTCCGCTTCGCCGCACGCTCGCTGCTGCGTCGCCCCGGCTTCACCGCGGCCGCGACGATCACGCTCGCCCTCGGCATCGGTGCGACGACCGCGCTCTTCGGTGTAATGAAGCAAGTGCTCCTCGCGCCGTTGCCCTATCGTCAGCCCGAGTCGATCGTCGGTGTGTGGAGCGCGTGGAAGGGCTTCGATCAAACCTGGCTCTCGTACGACGAGTGGGAAGGTTGGAAAGCGCGCATTCCCGCGTTTGCCGACATCGGACTGTTCAGCGATGGCGCGGCGACGTTCGACGGTGATTCGCCCGAACGCGTCCGCACAGCGGCGATGCATGCGAACGTTCTCACCATCCTCGGCGTCAAACCGGAGCTAGGGCGCAACTTCACCGCGGAAGAGGATCGACCGAAGGGAGCCAACGTCGTCATTCTCGGCAACGGCATTTGGCAGCGCCGCTTCGGCGGAGACCGATCGATCGTCGGGCGACGTATTCAGATCTCCGGCCAGGCGTCGACCGTCGTCGGTGTGCTGCCGAATGGCTTCCATCTGCCGATTGATTTCGGCGGCGGCGAGAGGATCGAAGCGTATTTCCCTCTCGCGACTGACGCCGCGAGCCAGGGCGCAGTACCGGGACCGGAATTCCCGAAGAACGGTGCGAGCCACGGCTTCTACGCGGTCGCGCGCCTCGCGCCCGGCGCGACCGCGTCCACCGCCAACACACAGCTACGCACTCTCGTCGCCGAGCTCGAACGCTGGGGCTACATGGCGAACGTCGGCTTTCACGCATTCACCATCCCCATCGAGGAACAGATCACCGGACGCGTTCGTCCCGTGTTGCTGATCGTCTTCGGTGCGGTCGTCTTCGTGCTGCTGATCGCGTGCGCCAACGTCGCCGGACTGCTGCTCGTCCGCGGCGAATCGCGTCGCCGAGAGATGGCCGTTCGCGTCGCCCTCGGCGCCGGGCCGAGACGACTTACGAGATTGCTCATCGCCGAGAGCGCGGTGCTCGCGGCGTTTGGCGGCGCGTGTGGCATTGCCCTCGCCGTCGCCGGCGTTCGACTCGTGCGCGCCAACGCGCCCGTCAGCCTGCCGCGCGTCGCCGAGACCTCGGTCGACTGGAGCGTCATGCTATTCGCCGTGATCACGTCACTCGGCGCGGCGCTCATCGCGGGAATACTCCCGGCATGGCAAGCGAGCAAGCTCGCCCCTGCTGGAGAGCTCAAGGACGGCGGTCGCGGCGCGACGACGAGCCGTGCGCGCCTGCGTTGGCGTCAGGCGCTCGTCGCCGCGGAAATCGCGCTCGCCGTGGTGCTCGTGGCGGCGGCCGGGCTCATGATTCGGAGCGTGCGCAACCTTCTCGACATCGACGCGGGCTTCAAGGCCGGTGGCGTTCTGACGATGCGGATCTCGACACCGTCGGCTTGGTATCCGGATTCAGTGCGCGTCGTCGCGTTCTGGAATGAAGTGGAACGACGCGTCGCTGCGGTTCCCGGCGTGAAACGCGTGGGTGCCGTGCGGCTGCTTCCGCTCGCGACCGAAATGGGCGACTGGGGACTTCAAGTCGAAGGCTACACACCGCCGATGGGCCAGGGTTCGCCTGGCGATTGGCAGATCGTCACGCCCGGCTACTTCGAGACAATGGGCCTCGCCACGCGCAAGGGTCGGGTGCTCGACACGCGCGACGACATGGCCGCGCCGCTCTCGATGGTCGTGAACCGCGCCTTCGTAGAGCGATACTTCGAGGGTCGCGACCCGATTGGTGGACGCGTGCGCATCGGCGGCAGCGACAGCCTTTCCGTCTACACGGTCGTCGGCGTCGTCGACGACGTCCGCCACAACGCGCTCACGGCTCAGGCGAAACCAGAGTTTTACGTCACGCTCGCGCAGTTCGCGCGCGCACCGGGCAACACGCGGCGGAGCATGAGCCTCGTCGTGAAGACCGACGGAGATCCCGCGTCCTTGGTCGGACCGGTGCGCGCCGTCGTGAAATCGCTCGACTCGCGCTTGCCGGTTTCCGAGATCCGAACGATGCAGGACATCGTCAACGCATCGATCGCCGGTCCCCGCTTCGCGATGCAGGCGCTCGGCGTGTTCGGTGTGCTGGCGCTCGTCTTGTCGGCGATCGGCATCTTCGGGATCGTGTCGCAAGTCGTCGCGTCGCGCGCGCACGAATTCGGTGTGCGGGCCGCACTGGGAGCGACACCGCGAGAGCTCGTGATGCTCAGTCTCCGCACCGGCACGCGACAGGCGGGTGCGGGCCTTGTTGCGGGGATCGTCATCGCGTTGCTGCTCACGCGTCTCATGACCCGAATGCTTCAGGGTGTGACGCCGACGGATCCGCTGACGTTCGCGAGCGTGATTGTCGTCACCGGCGCGGTCGCGATCGCGGCGAGCATCGGCCCGGCGCGCCGCGCGGGCAGGACGGATCCGGCGCGGGTGCTCGGCAGCGCGTGAGATTCGTAATCGTGACGGGCTGTTGCGGCATTGGTACAGTTTGAAACTGTACCACTGCCGGCTGTTGCTCTCCCCTTGACTTTCTTTGGGAGTCGTCGAATACTAGACTCCAGTAGAAACTCTATGGGATGCCGATGCCCAACGCACCAATCGAAGTTCTCCGCGGCACGCTGGACCTGTTGATTCTCAAGGCCGCGAGCTGGGGTCCGTCGCACGGGTACGCGATCGCACGCTGGATCGAGCAGGCGACGAGCGATGTTCTCCGCATCGAGGAAGGCTCCCTCTATCCGGCTCTGCATCGCCTCGAGACGCGCGGGTGGATCGAGTCCGAGTGGGGCGCGTCCGAGAACAACCGACGAGCCAAGTACTACACGCTCACGACGAAGGGACGCGCGCAGCTGCGTGTCGAGGCGGCGACGTGGACGCGCTTCGCTAACGCAATTTTCGCGGCGCTCGAGGCGCCCCCGCAGCCAGCCTAGCCACCGCCGACCGTGCCGCACCTCAATCCGCAGCGCAAGCCGCCCGCGTGGCGCCGCTATCTCCAGTTTTGGGGCGCGAACGCAAACCGTGACATCGACGACGAGCTCTGCTTCCACATCGAGATGCGCGCGGCCGAGTACGTCCGCGCCGGAATCGATCCGGGTGAAGCGCATCGCCGTGCCGAGGAGCGGTTCGGCAGCATGACGCGCGCACGCGAAGAGTGTTTGGTCATTCACGATTACGCAGCGAGACGAGAGGGCCGTGCGCAGATGCTGATGACACTCGTGCAGGATGCCGCGTACGCGCTCCGCGTGCTGCGACGCCAGTGGATTCCGTCGCTCGCCGCGATGCTCTGCATGGCGATCGGCGTCGCCGCGACGGCGGGCATGTTCAGCATCGCCGAGCGTTTGCTCCTGCGGCCGCTTCCCTACCCGAACGGCGATCGTCTCGTGACGGTCTCCACCGCGAAGGGCGACGATCACGCCAGCGTGAGCTCATACCTCGACTATCTCGACTGGAACGCGGCGCAGCATTCGTTCACCGACCTGGCCGCACTGGGCCAGACCGACTTCATCATGCTGCGCGGGAGCGCGCGACGCGTGTCGTCCGCGCTCGTCAGCGCCAATTTCTTCCGCGCCTTCGGCGTCACGGTCAAAGTGGGCCGTTCTTTCGAAGACAGCGACGACCAGGCCGGCGCACCGGCGGTGGTGATCGTATCCGATGCGTTCGCCCACAACGAGTTCGGCGACGCGCGGCATGCACTCGGCCAGCCGATTCTCATGAACGGTGCGCAGCGCACCATCATCGGCGTGATAGGGGACGACTGGCGCTATCCGTCGCGCGTCGAAGCGTGGCTGCCGATCCAGACGGGCGGCTACAGCGCGGCGGCTCGCAAGGAATCCGATCGCGGAAATCGAAACCTCGAGGTGTTCGGCACACTGCGACCGGGGGTCACGGTGGATATGGCGCGAAAGGATCTCGCGGCCATCGCCGCACGTCTCGCCCGCGAACATCCGACATCCGACGGCGACGTGACGACTTCCATCTCGCCACTTCGCGAGCGCTTCATAGGATCCGCGCGGCCGGCGTTGACCGCGATGATCGTCGCGACGTTGCTCGTGCTGCTCATCGCGTGCGCGAACGTCGCCGCGCTGCAGCTTGCACGTTCCTCGGTGCGCGTGCGGGAGATCGCCGTCCGTGTCGCGATTGGAGCGGGCCGTGGGCGCATCCTTCGACAACTGTTGACCGAGAGCATCGTGCTCGCGATCCTCGGCGGTGCGGCCGGCGTAGTCCTGACGATCTGGAGCCGTCCGCTGCTCGCGCACGCCGTCCTTTCGGGAACGCCAGCGTGGATGACGTTCGACATCGATTGGCGTGTGGTCGCATTCGCGCTCGGCGTCTCGATGCTCAGTGGGATGCTCGTCGGCCTCACGCCGGCGTTGAGTCTCGGCAAGCTGTCGGCGCTCGAGGCGTTGCGCGGTGGTGCCGCCTCGACCGGCGGTCACAATCGAGTACAACGCGCGTTCGTCGTGGCCGAGGTGGCGATCTCGATCACGCTCATCGTGGGCGCATCACTCGCGCTCGAGAGCGTCGCGCGCATTCGACGCATCCCGCTCGGGATTGACCCCACCGACGTGGTGATCTTCGACGCGGCCATCCAAGGTCCACGGTACGACGATCCCCACGCTCGCGCCGCGTTTGTCGCCACCGTCAGCGAGCGACTCCGCGCACTGCCGGGCGCGCTCGCCGCAGGCGGCGCCGATCGACCGCCGATCATCGGCTGCTGCTCGCGATTCGGAACCGAGATCGAGGGGCAACCGACGGCCGCCGGTCATCAGCGAATGATCACAGGTACAATCGCAACGCCCGGCTACTTCGACGCGCTCGGGATTCAGCGGGTGGCCGGACGAACGTTCAGCGCATCGGACGACAACGGCGCGCCACTCGTGACGGTCATCAATGAAACGTTCGCGGCGAAGTATTGGCCGCACGGCGATGCGATCGGCCATCACATCAATACCGGCATCGGTGATGCGCGCATCATCGGCATCGTGCGTGACATCAAGCAAAACGGATTGCTGGACGGCCCGACACCGCAGTTCTTCCGCCCGTACGCGCAGGACCCATGGACACGCATCACGTTCATGCTTCGCACGCGCGGGGACACGGCCGCGATCGTCACCGCCGCGCGTCACGTGCTGCACGACGTCGATCCGACGGTGCCGATGTTCAATGTCTCGTCGATGACTGCGTTGCTCGATCAAGTGACGACGTCGAGCCGCAACTTCCGCAATCTGCTCACGACGTTCGCGACGATCGCGCTGCTGCTCGCCGCAGCGGGCCTGTACGGACTCATGGCGTTCATCGTAGAGCGCCGCCGGCGAGAGCTCGGGTTGCGCGTCGCACTCGGCGCGGAGCCGGCCGCCGTCGCCGCGATGGTGATGCGGCAGGCGACGGCGCTCGCGGCGATGGGTGTCGCACTGGGTTTGCTCGGTGCAGCGTTGGCGTCGCGATGGCTGGTGTCCTCGCTCTGGGGCGTCGATGGGCATTCCCTGCCGATCTATGCGGTGGCCGCGATTGTCCTTGGCCTCACGACGCTCGGCGCGGCGTTTGGACCGGCACGACGGGCGAATCGCGTCGACCCGATGCTGGCACTACGAAACGATTGAGTCCCCGGCTTTCGCCGAATTCTCGATCATCGTCGCGGCGAGCGAGTTAACCCCGTGAATCGGGGTGGCTTCGGCGACTATTCGGCCGTTCGCGTTGCCCCGCGCTCGCGATCAGCGTCGTTCACGCGATGCCCGAGCGCAAACCCGCGCTCGGATACGACGTCACCGGCCCATCTTCTCGACGAATCATGCGCCAGAGGCCGTCCCGAGAATTCGTTGTCTCCGCGGAAGCGGCAGGGCTTCGGTATGTGACGGATTCGGTCCCGGGCATCCGCCGGCGTCGAGTCGGCCGAGGCTTTTCATACGTCGACCCGGACGGTTGCGTCATTCGGGAGCGAGAGCGCATTCGCCGATTTCGCTCGCTCGTGATTCCGCCGGCGTGGAGCGACGTCTGGATATGTCCGATCCCGGAAGGACATTTGCAAGTCACGGCACGCGACGCGCGCGGACGAAAGCAATACCGCTACCATCCACATTTTCGCGCGCACCGCGATGGAGCGAAGTTCGAGCGAATGGTGACGCTGAGCGACGTGCTGTGGAAGATTCGCGAGCGGGTCGAGCACGATATTGCGCTGCCCGGTCTACAGCGAAGGAAGGTGATGGCGACGATTGTTTGGCTGCTCGAGCGTACGTTGATCCGGGTCGGCAGCCACGAGCTGGCGAAGGTGAACAACTCTTTCGGTCTGACGACGCTTCGTCGTCGTCATGTATCGATCGAAGGTGCGACGCTCCGGTTCGAGTTCCGCGGCAAGAGCGGCGTCGCGCATGCTGTGGCCGTGACTGATCGCCGCATCGCGCGGATCGTGCAGCGTTGTCGTGAGTTGCCGGGCCGTGAACTCTTCCAATACGTCGACGCACGCGGTCGGCGCCAGATCGTCTACGCGGACGACGTCAATACGTATCTCCGAGAGATCACCGGCCGCGAAGTTACGGCGAAGGACTTTCGTACTTGGACCGGCACGATGCTCGCGGCCGAATCGTTGCGCGAGCTGGGGGCGGCGTCGACGAAACGCGGCGCGGAGCGCAACGTGCTGCATGCCATCGACCACACCGCTGGCCGACTCGGCAACACGCGCGCAGTGTGTCGCAAGTATTACATCCACCCTGTGCTGATCGAGGCCTATCTCGAGGGTGCAGTGCTGCCACCGCTGCCGGAACGAGTGTGGCAGGAACGCCGGCCGCATGGACCGGCGCTGCGCAGACATGAAGCGGAAGTTCTGGCGTTCTTGAAGGCGCGCATCAGTTAGCGCCCAAGTATGCGTAGCTCGCTCTTTTCTCGTGTGTCGTACGCGTTACTCGCCCTCGCGACCATCTTGCTCGGGTTGGGAGTGCATTTGCATGGAGGCGCTCTCGGGCCGGCGGCTCGAGATGTCCTCGGCGACGCCACTTGGGCGGCAATGATGGTGTGGTGGGTCGCGGTACTCATCCCCGCCGCGTCGATTCGCGATCGCGGATTCGTCGCGCTGGCGGTTTGCTTTGCGGTCGAGGCGAGTCAGCTCTATCACACGCCCGCGTTGGACGCGCTTCGGCTGACGACATTCGGAGCGTTGACGCTTGGAACTGGTTTCGATCCGCGAGATCTCTTGGCGTATACACTCGGGGTGCTCGCCGCAGGGCTCTTCGAGCGGATGCTGCGTCGATGGCTCGGGCGTACTTCTCATCCTGGCGCCATTTAGCGAATGTTGATGTGATGAGCATCGACTATCGCATCGACCCGCCACTCGATGACCCGGCACTGAACGATTTGTTCGCTCGCGCATGGAGCGATCACGTACCTCGCCAGTTCGCGAGTGTCCTCGCGCATAGTCTCGGTGTCGTGTGCGCATTTGACTCCACAAGGTTGGTTGGTCTCGTCAACCTGGCGACCGACGGCGGCGAACACGCGTTCTTGCTCGACCCTACGGTCGATCCCGACCATCGGCGGCGAGGAATCGGCACTGAGCTCGTTCGGCGCGCGGCGGACTTGGCGCGCGAGCGCGGCTGCAAATGGCTGCACGTCGACTACGAGGCAGCGCTCACCGCGTTTTATCATGCCGCCGGATTTCGAGACAGCGCGGCCGGCGTGATGCGTCTCGACAACCGTCTCTGACGGCCCTGACCCCATGAGGAGACGGAGCATTCTCGCATCACGCGAGATTTGCTCGATCGTTATTCCGCGATGCTCGCGGCCCAGTTCGGCGACGATGAGCGCCGCTCTGACGCCCGGCGCGACAGCCGCTAAGATTCGGAGGGGCGCAGAGTCCCCGATTTGCAATACATCATGAGGATCGTCAGAATGCTTCCGTACTTCGAACAACCGGTGTGGCAACTTGGTCCGATCACCATCCACGCATTCGGGCTCGTGGTCGCCATAGCCGCGTGGGTCGGACTGACGATGGTCCAGCGGCGGTTTGCGCGTCTCGGTTTGGATCCGGTGCTCGGACAGCGGCTCGGCGGGTGGATGCTTCTCGGCGGCATCCTCGGCGCACATCTCTTTTCCGTACTGTTCTATTTTCCTGATCGACTTCGCGAGGACCCTTGGCTGATACTCCGGATCTGGGAGGACATCAGCTCAGTGGGAGGATTTCTCGGTGGTGTGTCCGCCGCGGTGATTTTCTTCGCCGCTCGGGCACGGGCGTTGGACAGAGCCTCCAGGCTCGCCTATCTCGACGCGATTGCGTTTGTATTTCCGACAGCCCTCGCGATCGGACGGTTCGGGTGTACACTCGCGCACGACCATCCGGGAACGGTGACGACCTTCCCGCTCGCGATCAGTCTCAAGACCGGGGCTGCGCGCGACTATATGAGCGCCGTGTATCAGGCCGCGGGTCTCGTCCTTCCGCAGGGCGCGTCGACGATGGGCTTTCACGATCTTGGCCTCTATGAGTTTCTGTTTCTCTCATTGATGATTGTCCCTCTGTTCGTTTGGTGGAATCGTCGTCAGCGGCCGGCGGGTTTCTACCTCGTGGCGTTCGCTGCGCTGTACCTTCCGGTCCGGTTTGCATTCGACATGCTGCGCGTCGCGGACGTTCGCTACGTTGGGCTCACGCCTGCGCAGTGGGTTGCGGCATTGATGATGGTCGCGCTGCCATTCTTCGTGGTGCGACACCGAATCCTTCGGTTCGCGATCAGCGGTGCCGTGATCCTTGCCGCGGGCTGGGCGTGCGCAGGCGGCGGTCGGTAACGCTTGGTGCGGACGCGGACCAAACAGGTCAACGTATTTGCGCCGACGTCATCAACAGACTCGCGTCATCAAACAGGTGACAGCGAGGTCCGCGGATCCGCAACAGTGGCGATATCTGGAGTGACGTGACTCAGTTACCGCCGCGACCCGGCCGCGGCAGCGCGGTTGGCGGCAAGATGTTGTTCAGGCGCATGTAGTTTGCCAACTGACTGTAGTGATCCGCCAAGTCGAGTGCGTGGCCGAGGACCATCACGACGCGGGTCGAGCTGCGCGTTTGGCCGTTGAACGTGAGCGAGATCGGTTCCGCGAGCTTCGAATCGTCGAGCTGCGCGAACGCGTTTTCGCAGAACGTCAACGACGCCTTGAGCTTGGCGACCAGCGTGTCTTTCGGCCATTTCGCCTTGATCGAGTCGGCAGTCGTGGTATCTATCGCCGGCACGGTGGCCTTCATCGCGCCGAAATTATTGCAGAAGAAATAGTTGTCGCTCGCCACGTGCTGGGCGATGTAGCCAATGCTGAGTTGTGAGGGCGTCGGCTTGTAGTCGAATTTAGATGCAGGAATAGAATCGAATGCCTGCGCGATGTTGCGCTGAAGGCCCAGAGTTCGGCCTCGGAAGGCCGCGGTGATCGGATTTGCTTGCGGGCCGGCGGGAGGCTGCTGAGCCGCGAGTGCCAAGGGCAGAGCCAACGCCAGAATCGCTGCATGCGAGATCTTCATATGGTGTCTCGTGAAGAGGAGTGGAAGCGCGTTGTGATAGTGAGTAGATGGGGCAATTTGCGCAACGGGCGTTCATGCCAGGGAATTGCAATGAGTTGCAAGGGACCTGTTTGCTCGGCGATGCTCAGAGCGCTGTCATCGTTTTCGGCTCGCTCCTTCATATAGAAAGCATGCCGCTTAGAAAGCGTGCCGCTGACCACGTCCTCGTTTTTTCGCGAGTGGTGTGTCGGTCGCTCCGACAATCGCCGTCGCGCAGGCAAGGCCCCACGACATGTCGTCCACGAAGGGACGCTCTCGCAGTCACAGCGGTTTCGTGGATATTTCCCGAACTCGCCCGCACCGGAGCCACTCATCATGTCCGACGAAGCGTGCGCCTATTTGATCAGGCAGTTCGACACCGCGTGGAAGCTCGCCTCGTATCATCTCGACGGGCTCGCCACCGCGGAGTGCTTGTGGCGGCCGGCGTCGACGGGCCTGCACGTCCACCAGCGGGCTGACGAGCGGTGGTCCGCCGACTGGCCGGATCGCGAAACCTATGACATCGGGCCGCCCAGCATCGCGTGGATCACGTGGCATATCGTCTTCTGGTGGTCGATGGTGATCGATCACTCGTTTGGGTCGGGGAGTCTTTCACGCGAGCAAGTGCTGTGGCCCGGCGACGCCGACGCGCTACGCGCGCAACTCGCCGGGTTCCACGATGAGTGGCGGAAGACACTCGACCAACTAGCGGACGCCGACCTGCAATCCGCGGCCCGATCGAGATGGCCATACACGAACTGTCCGTTCGGCGACATCGTCGCATGGCTCAACCTCGAGCTCACGAAGAACGCGGCTGAAATTGGCGTCGTTCGTTTCCTGTATGCGGTCAAGGCGCGGTGAGAATGCACACGGCAACAACTACAGTGATGGACGGGGGCCTGCACGATCGGTATTCTCTCGATGGCGCTACCCAGCACGATTCTGCTCTCGTCCAGGCCAACTGAAAAACCGAGGATGCTATGAACGATCGCCATACCCGCAGAGAGTTCATGGGCGTCGCCGCTGTCGGCGTCGCTGGTGCGCTCACGCGGCCATGGATCGGCAACGCGCGCGCGGCCTTCGCGCTGCTGACCGGAAACACGGATCCTGATCTCGTCGTGTTCAACGCCAAGGTATACACGATGGATTCCGCGTCGCCGAGAGTTGGAGGGTTCGCCATCAGCGGAGGCCGATTCGCGGCCGTGGGAGACAGCGACGAGATGAAGGCGCTCGCCGGCAAACACAGTCAGATGTTCGACGCGAAGCAAATGACCATCGTGCCGGGATTCACCGACTGTCACAACCACGCCGGTGGCGACACGCTCTTGTATGAGGTGCTCGTCGGCAATCCGTTCGAGGTGGAGTTCGTGACGATCGCGAGCATCATCGACAAGCTTCGGGCGAAGGCGCTGCAGACGCCGGCCGGCACGTGGGTCGCGGGGTATTTCCACGACGACACGAAGCTCAAGGACAAGCGGCCGCTCAACCTGCACGATCTCGACAAAGTGTCCACCGAGCATCCCGTGGTGGTTCAACATCGCGGCGGCCATACGTCGTTCTACAACAGCAAGGCGCTGGAGCTCGCGAAGATCACGAAGGACACGCCGAATCCGCCGGGCGGCACGTTCGATCGCGACGCGAATGGTGAGCTCAATGGTCGTGTCACGGATCGAGCTCGCAGCGTGTTCAGCAACGTCGGCAACCGGCAGCGGTTCACCGCCGAGCAGCGCGCGCAGCGTGATCGCGATGGGATCGCGTACATCTCGAAGCAGTTTGTACGCTACGGATTGACGACCGTGCATCACGAAGGCGGCGATCTCGCGGCGATTCAAGAAGTGCGTGCCCGCGGCGACCTGCATCATCGCATCAGCTATGAGGCGAGCGGCCGAGTGTTGGATTCGATGATCGCGGGCGGAATCATGAGCGGCTTCGGCGACGACTGGATCAAGTTCGGGGCGACGTCGGAGCACACGGTCGACGGCTCGTTCTCAGAGCGCACGATGGCGTTGAGCATTCCGTATCCCGGTGTTCAGCCGCCATATAAGGGGAATGTGACGGAGACGCAGGACGATCTCAACGCGTGGGTAGAGAAGGTGCATCGGGCCGGCATCCAAGTGAATTGTCACGCGAATGGCGACGTGGCAATCGACATGTATCTCACGGCATTCGAGCGCGCGCAGAAACTCTTTCCTCGGACTGATGCGCGCCCCAAGATCACGCACTGCACCTTGATCAACGATGATCTCGTACGCCGCATCAAAGCGGCAGGCGCAGTACCAGCGATGTTCAGCACATACGCCTATTACAATAGTGACAAGTTCCCGTTCTACGGCGAGGAACTGATGAAGCGCTCGATGGCCTATCGCACGATGTTGGACGCGGGTGTGAACGCCGCGGCGGGATCGGACTTCAGTCCAGGCCCGTTCGCTCCGTTGATGGGGATTCAGGGGATGGTGACGCGCACCGGATGGGATGGAACGACCTGGGGCGCCAACCAGCGCATCACGGTCGACGAGGCGCTCAAGGTCAACACGATCAACGGCGCCTACGCCTCACATGAGGAATCTCTGAAAGGGTCGATCGTGGCCGGCAAGCTGGCGGACTTCGTGGTGTTGGCCGACGATCCACACACCGTTGCGCCCGAGAAGATCAAGGATATTCAGATTGTCCGCACGGTCGTTGGCGGAGTTGCCGTGCATCAGGCCTGATGTTCTGGAGCAGCGGTGAACGTTGTGTAGCTTGGCTGTCAGGTCATCACTGTCGCGGCTACTCAACTGTGTAGCCGATCGTCCCGCCGGCGGGTGGCGGAGCCGGCGTATCGAACTCGGCCGGTGTAGCCGGAAAAAGTGCGGCGCCAGCAGCTGTAGCTGCGCCCGTAAACGTGGGGCGAGATATCCTGAGCCGGCTACGGTCGCGCGAGCCTCACTTGGCTCTATGGGATGATGTCACACGCCGAAGCTGATCCTGAGCAGCTCGGTGGCCGGCAGCTCGATCCAGTTCGCCGGATAGTCGCGGACGCGCCGCATTACATCGTCGCTCGTGAAGACGAGGGACGACGAGGCGCGTCGGTCGTATCCCCAATCGCGAATCTCTTGGACGAGCCAGGTGACTCCGTCCGTGTCGCGAACGGATCGAGACTCGAGCCGCTCGATGCGCGGAACATGTGCGGGATCAGGATCCACGTCAGGGCCGGGGTCGAGGTTCCGTTCATCGTCGGGCGGAACAGGGTCATAGTCAGAAGCATTGCGCGTGCCGGTGAGCGACTCTGCGCCGACTTCTCGGAAAGTGCACGCGTAATCCGGGCACCAACGGACGGCCTGAGCTTTGCCTGTCGATGCTAGTGCATGACACTCGCGCCGACGCAAAGATGTCGCATTGCTGGCACATCGATTTTGTTGGTCGTCACCGGGGCGTTTCCTCGATGAAGCCGAGGAACGTCGATCAATGAGTGCGCTCGAGGACGGTCCGCTTCCTTTCGAGCGGTCTGCGGACAGACATGCGGACGCCGGCGCCGAGCGTGAGCGGATGCTCATGGAGTTGCGGCGGCGGATACGCTCGCGCTTGCAGCCTGTGATCTGCCACTTGCCCGAGGGCGAGATCGACGCGCTCGTCGAGCAGATCGCCCGCTTCAAGTATCGGCACGAAGGAAAGACCGCGCTGCGTATGACTCCCGCGCGTGGCAATCCTATTGGCGCGCAAAACGATTAATCGCTGAGAATCGGTTGTGGTTCCTGACGCTCGAGCCAGCGCTTCTGTCACGGGCGGCGCCAGCGTGTCTCAAGCATTTCAGAATGTGGATAATGTCACGAATCGATGGTGTAACGGACATGAATCCGCACTTGATGATTGCGTTGCCAGTGCCGATATATGGTTTGAAGGCTGAGATGCAGGCGTCTCGCCGACTAGGAGGTCGGGAATAATGGAATCAGACGGTATGTTGCGGCACCTCGCGTTCTTCGAGGAGTTGGCCAAGCTCGACGAATCGGACGCAAGCTGGCGTTCGGTGAGCGCTGGCTTGGTGGCGATGCGGCTCGTCGACCATTGGTTGGCTGGCGAGTATTGCGATGTTGCGGTTGGTTCGTGGGCGGTCAGTGCGGTGCGAGGGGCGATCGAGGAAGTTTCCGAGACGACGCCGGTGCGTCGAATTCTGACGGCGATCGTCGATACGATGACGTCGTCGTCGAGTGTGGAGTTTCATACGCTGTGCCCGCGGCTCATCGCGTACGGGCAGGCGCTCGAGTACGACGCGAAATGGTCGCTGGCGACAGACGTCTACCAGACCGTTGCACAGCACGCGGATTCGCACGCTGACGCCGACTTGGTTGTGACGGCGCTGATTCGCCTGGCGGTCTGTCACAAGAATACCGGCGATCTCGACGCAGCCGCGCGATCGTACAACGAAGCATCGGTGGTCGCACTCGCCGCCGGCGACATGATTGGCGTCCTCAACGCTCGACTTGGCGATGCCACGATCGCGATGGCTCGCGGCAACATGCCAAAAGCCGAGTCGATTCTCGAGGAGACGCTCGAAAAGGCGCAGTCGGCCGGGTTCGACGACATTCGCTCGCGCGCGCTGACGCACCGCGCATTTATCGCCGGCACCGGCGGCCGATACGAGCAGGCGATTCGTTATTCGTACGATGCCCTGGGATTGTCGAACAATCAGCGTGATCGGGATCGAACGCTCGCGAACATCGCGACCGGCTTTCGATATCTTGGCCTGATGGATGTCGCACGAGACGCGTATCTGGTGCTCGCGGCGACCGCCCAAGAGCAATACATCCGTTGGATGTCCGAGCTGAACCTGATGGAATTGGCAGCGCACCAAGGCATGGAGCTCGACTTCGACAAGTATCGGAGAGACCTGAGTACGGCGGATTTCAGTCCCCAACTGAGAATCACGTACCTCTTACATGTCGGGCGTGGATACAGCGCGCTCGGGCACGCGGATGCCGGCATTCCGTACTTGGAGCGAGCGGTCCAGATGGCGTCAAACTACAGTCTGAATCAATTGATGTTCGAGGCCGAGGAAGCGTTGGTCGAGGCACGACGGCGAGAAGCTCGTCCCTCAGTGCGTGCGGTCGACGAGGTCGACGCGTCGATCCACGTCGTGATTGATGCAATTCACGGCATGAAGGAAACGGCGGGAATCAGCTAAAAAAGGACCGACCGCTAGCGACGGTCGGTCCTCGAGTGGCAGAACGTTGACGTCAGGTCTCGATGCAACGACCATCTGCGGTAACCCAACCACTGCAGGTATCACCCTTGGGGCTGGGCGCAGTCGTATCACTGCACGCGGCCAAAACAAAGGAGGAAATAGCGAGCGCGAGGAGGACCAGTGGGCGGCGGGACATGGGCGCGATCTCCATCGAAGGCGTGGCTCGTGAAGGCGTTTCTTGGCGGGAAACAACTGAGCGAGAGTTTAGGGTCGCGGCTCGGAGCGTAAACTCGCATTTTGTGTCAGGTTTTCGCTGTTTCATGACACCGATCCCGATCGAGCGTGGACGTCGTAGCATTCCTCTCACGTCATCTCCTGTCGCACCTCAGAGTCGTCCTCGGTTCGGAGCACTCACTCACTCCCGTCGCGAGTTGGTCGGAGCTCCAATCCATGGTCCACCATCAGACCACGGACGTCATCGTTGCTGATCCGTCCGTGACCGGCTCGGTGCAGGTCGACGCGCTCGAATACCTTCGTCGTCACTACCCCACTTTGCCGATCGTCGTCTATACGCAGCTCGCACCCGCCTCGATCAAGGCGATCGTGCGGCTCGCGAAGTCGGGCGTCGAGCATGTGGTTCTGAATCGGTTCGACGATGAGCCGCGAAAATTCCTGGAGTTGCTGGAAAGCATTCCTGGTTACGCGCTCGGTGACCGAATGCTGCTGGAATTGGCCGGTCCGCTGTCCTGCTTGCCGGTCATGGTGGTCCGCGCGATCGATCAGCTATTCCGGTCGCCCGCGCGTTTCAAGAACGCTCAAGACGTCGCTGCGGCTGCGGGAATGAACCTGCGCACGCTGTATCGAAATCTCGAGCCGGCTGGGATCTTCTCGGCGCGTGCATTGGTCGTGTCGGCCCGGTTGCTCCGCGCCTACGCGTATCTGCAGGACCCTGGACGATCGATCAAGGATGTGGCGGCGAAGACAGGTTACCACTCGTCCTGGCAGCTCTCGCAGCAGATGCGTGAGATGACGGGCTACACGACAGAACAGGTTCGACGTGAGTTGACAGGCGAAGCACTCGTCGCC
Organism: Gemmatimonadaceae bacterium; assembly: GCA_025934075.1. Lineage (GTDB taxonomy): Bacteria > Gemmatimonadota > Gemmatimonadetes > Gemmatimonadales > Gemmatimonadaceae > JAQBQB01. Next base: position 10,964 of record JAICYT010000021.1, on the reverse strand, counting down.
CGCCTCGCCGAGCAGGTGCGGCGGCGGCGGCGCAAGCAATGACGTTGTATGTCGTATCGGATTCTGTCGGCGCGCGGGTGCGCCGCCGACCGGCCCACCAGGAAAGGCGAAGGACTCGATGGCGTTTGGGAAAAAGCTGCGGGTGCTCATCGTGGACGATGAGCCGTCGATCTGCAAGGCACTCTCCATGGCGTTGTCGCGCTCTGGCTACGAAGCCATCGCGGCACAGTCAGGGGAGTCTGCGCTTGCGATCATCCGCAGCGAACATGTCGACGTCATGCTGGTCGACTTTCGCATTCCCGATATGCGCGGCGATATCATCTTCGAGCTCGCGGCGGGATTCCAGCCGCACCTCCGCTACCAAACGTTGTTCATGACGGGCGACATCACGGAGCGAGCGCACGAGCTCATTGCCGCCTGCAAGTGCAACTTCTTGCGAAAGCCGTTCGATCTACGCGACATGTGGGACTCGATCGCCGCGCTCGCGCCACGCATTCACGACGCCGCCGGCTGAGTCGTTACCGGGGCAGCAACCGGTCACCAGCGCCAGCTTCTCAACGTCTCGAGCGTGTGCTCCAACGCCAAGCGCTGCGCCGTCTGCGTCGACTCGGCGAGCAATCTCTCGTACGTCGCGATCGCGAGGTTGAGCGCCGCCGCATCTTCTTCGTCACTCGCAAGGCTCGCGGCGTTGTCAGCCAACGCTGCTCGGGCCAGCTGATCGCCCGGGAACCGTTTCGTCACATCATGCCAACGATCGACGCGCTTTCGCAAATCCGCTTCGGCGAGCGCCCACAGATGCCAGGCACCACGATTCTCGGGATCGATCTGTTTGGCGCGCGCCGCCATCGACCCGACGACATCGGGGCCGCGACCAACGAGCCAATACGAGTTCGCGAGGACGACGATCGCCTGGGCGTCATCGGGCTGCTCGGCGACGACGCGCTCGTAGAGCGGGATGACTACTTCTGGCATCTCGCGATAGTCCTGGGCGAGCGCCTTGAGGCGGTCCGGCGGCGTGCGTTTGGCCAGTGCGCGGAGCTGGTCGAGCAGTATGCCGACGTCACCCGAGCGGTGGTAGGCCTCGACGTGGGAGGCTACCTCGTCGCGCGCGGGGAACGTGGGGTCCGACGTGGGGTATTGGGAGTTGCCAGGTGCACTACCGGATGACATGGCGCGAAAGTTAGGGACCCGGCACGAAGTTCGCAGCGGTTCCCGGACCGGGGAACGGCGAACCTAGGGTTGCGCCAAGCTGGGGAAGTGGCGATACTCTTGTCGTCCGCCGGCACGACCGCGACGTCGTCCCTCCGGCCAGTACGTCGGGATTGTCGGTCCCTCGCGAAACGAGCGACCAGATCCAGTCGTCGAGAGCCACGCCGTAGCGCCAGCATCGTTGGAATCGCGTGCCTTATCCGCGCCCTGACGGTACCGACAGCAGAGCACGCGTCGCGCCGCATTTTATTCCCGTCATACATCGCGTTCATCGCGCGCACCGATTGCGAGCGAACCAGACGAGCGTATGCGCTTGGGAATCGCCAGGACAGGCAGCGCGAGATAGGAACTTGCAAAGGCCCGCACAGAGCGCGGGCAGACTGAACGAGATTCACCCTTTTACCCAACAAAGGCATGACTGAAAGTCGACGCCCACCTCGTCGCGGCCGTGGCCGACGCCCGTCCAACAAGGCCGACGCGGACACCGGCGACAATCCGTATCGCGATGACGCTGGTGGCGCGGCCGGTCCCGAGACCGGCGTCACGACGCGCGGCGACAACGATTCGGATGCGGCATCCCCACCTCCGCCGCCGGCACCACGTGCCGAACGTGCCGAACGTGCCGAACGTGCCGAACGTGCCGAACGCATCACCGCAGCCGACACCGAGCCAACGAGCGCTCCGCCGCCAGCACCGCGAGAGGGCGGGCCGAACAACGATCGGCGCAGTGGCGAGACGGACGGCGCCGGCAGCGCTGGCAACGGCGCTGGCCTCCCATCGTCCCCTGTCCGAAACGATGCAGGAACGGCGAACGGTGGCAATCCATCGCGCGGTTATCAGCAGTCTCAGAACATGCCGAACCGCGACCGAGGCGACCGTCCCGATCGCGGCGATCGAACGGATCGCGGTGATCGTGGTGATCGTGGTGATCGCACCGACCGTGGCGACGGCGGTTTTCAGGATCGCCGAAACGGCCGCCGGCACCGTCGAGGACGCGGGCGCGGTCCTCGTCGCGAGCAGCAACAGACGCAGCAGCCGCAAGCCCCGGTGCAGGTCGTCGCGACCGGGGAAATGCGCGGCTGGTTCGACTCGGCGCGGGACGCCGGGTTCATTCGTCGGCCGGGCAACAGCTATCTCGCCGATTCCGGCGACGCCTACGTGCCGCCGAACCTCGTGCGGCAGTTCGGGCTGCGCCGGGCCGATCTCGTCGATGCGACGATCGGATTCGATCCACGCGGCCGCCCAACGGTCGTCGAGATTCGGACGATCAACGACGCAGATCCGGAGCTCGCGGTCAAGCGTCCCGAATTCAATTCGCTGCCCGCTTCGTACCCTGAGCGCAAGCTGTTCATGGAGACCGGACGTCCCGCCAAGGGTGGACCCGAGCTCACTCGCCGAACGATCGACTTGATCGCGCCGATCGGGTACGGACAGCGCGCGTTGATCGTCGCGCCGGCGCGTGCGGGAAAGACGACGCTGCTGCACGCGATCACGGAAGGCGTGGCGGTCAATCATCCAAACGCGGTGCTGCTCATTCTTCTCGTGGACGAACGTCCCGAGGAAGTGAGTGAGGCAATTTCGTGGGGTGTCGGCGAAGTGATCTCGTCGAGCTTCGATCAACCGGCGCAACGACACGTCGAAGTCACCGACATCGTGCTCAACCGCGCGCATCGACTCGTCGAGAGCGGAAAGGACGTCGTGATCGTGCTCGACTCGCTCACGCGCATGGCCCGCGCGCACAACACCGCCGAGCGTGGTACGGGACGCACGTTGTCGGGTGGACTCGACGCGACGGCGATGGCCAAGCCGAAGGCATTCTTTGGATCGGCGCGATCGATTCCGGACACGTCCGGCGGCGGCTCGTTGACGATCATCGCCACAGCGCTGGTCGAGACCGGCTCGCGCATGGACGATGTGATCTTCGAGGAGTTCAAAGGCACGGGCAACTGCGAGATCAAGCTCGATCGGAGCTTGGCCGAGAAGCGCATTTATCCGGCGATCGACATCGGGACGAGTGGAACGCGTCGCGAGGAGAAGTTGTTCCGTCCCGATCAGATCGACAGCGTTTACACGCTGCGCCGCGGCTTGAGTCAGATGCCGCCGCAGTCGGCGATGGAGTGGCTGATCAAGCGCATCGCGGCCACGCCGTCGAATGATGCGTTGTTGGCAGGGCTATAGCTGAAAGCAGCGCTGAGTTCCTAACTACGCGGCATTCCTAGCGGCGCCGAATTCCTAACGGCGCCGAATTCCTAACGGCGCCGACTTCCTGCGCCCTCAAGCCAGCCCCGTCGAGCAGTTCGCCCGCCCGCGTGGCGGGCCCTTCCGTGGCTTCTGTAACAAGCCGGTCCGCGCCTTGCTTCATTGGGCAAGGCCATGCGTCGCCCAATCTCCGTGCGGGTGGCCGCATTTGCTGTTGGAGTGATGCTCGCTGTCTCTCCGCAGCGAGCGTCCGCCCAAAATACCCACGACCTCCAGCGTGAAGCGCCCGAGGTGCGGCAACTCGTCATCACGGGCGTAAAGCACGTGGACGTGCGCGATCTCGAGCGGAGCATTTCGACCCAGGCGACGAAGTGCAGAAGTCTCTTGCTCGAGCCGTTCTGCCTACTCACGCATTCGGGAACGTTTCAAGACCGCCACTTCTTCAACGCCGGCGAATTCCGGCGCGACGTGCTTCGCATCCGGCTGTATTACTGGAAGCGTGGATATCGAGAGGCGGAAGTCGACACCGCGGTCAAGATCATTGGGCCGCGACAGGCGCGCGTCACGTTCGACGTGCACGAGAATCGTCCGACACTCATTCGGAAGATCGCGATCAGTTACGACTCGACGCTGATCAGCAACAAGATTCGCGACCGTCTGACGCTGCTCCGCGCGAACGATCCGCTCGACCTCGTCGTGCTCGACTCGATGCGGGTGTTGTTTCAGGACGAGCTTTGGGACAGAGGCTACGGCGACGCGTCCGTGGACACGTCGGTCGTCGTCGACACGGCGTCGCGTTTGGCTGACGTCGGCCTGACGCTCATACCGAATCGACTGACGACCGTGGGTCGCATCACGGTCACCGGCGCGGAGCGGGTCGATGTCGCGACGATTCGCCGGTCCATCACGTTTCGCCAGGGCGATCTGTTTCGGCAGTCGGACGTGCTCGAGAGCCAGCGCAACCTCTACGAGTCGAATCTCTTTCGTCTTGCGACGATCGACGTGCCGGTGCAGTTCGACAGCGTCAAGAACGTCAACATCGACGTGACCGAGGCGCCGCTGCACGAAGCACGCGTCGGGCCGGGCCTCACGAACGTCGATTTCCTGCAGTTTCAGACGCACTACACGAGCTACAACCTGTTCGGTGGCGCGCGGCGATTGGACGTCGATGCTTCGGTCGGCAATCTGTTCGCATCGTCGCTCCAGGGACGCGGCACGTTCCGAAACATTCGCAACGATCTCGCGGCGCCGGACACGAACATCTCGCCGTACGTGCAGCCGACATACACGGCGAGCATCGACTTCAAGCAGCCGGCGTTCTTTCAACGGCCGGCTGACGCCGCGGGGTTCGGCGCTTTCGCGCATCGCAACATCAATCCTGGCGTGTTCATCGATCGCGGCGTCGGGGGCACGGCGACGTTCACGCATCAGGTCAAAATCCGCGCGCCGGTCAGCGTGAACTACCGCTACGAGATCAACCGCGTGCAGGCGAGCGACGTGTACTTCTGCGTCAACTTCGGCGTCTGTGATTCTCTGACGATCGGCACATTGCGATCACACCAATCATTGTCGCCGCTGACGCTAACCGGGTTCATCGATCGCTCCGACGTTCCGTTTTCGCCGACGAAAGGCTACGTTGCCCGACTCGATTTCGAGCACGCCTCGGCGTATACCGGATCGGACTATCGCTACAACCGGTTGTTCTTCGATGCCGCCGTGTACGGTCACAAGAGCCGCACGCAAAATGTCTACACGGCGCATTTGAGAGTCGGCTGGGTACGGCCGATAAACAGCGGAGCCGACATCGGGCTGCTGCACCCTCGCAAACGCTTCTATGCGGGTGGGGCGAACTCGGTGCGCGGCTACTCGGAGAATCAGCTCGGCCCGCGCATTCTGACGATCGACGACTCGACACTGATCAAAGGCGCGACGAGCATCGGCGGCGGGACGTGCGCGCTGACGCCGGAAGCCGTGAAGTTCTGCGATCCGAATTCGCCCAAGCTCAAGACCAGCGACTTCATTCCGCAACCGTTGGGTGGCACGTCGCTGATCGAAGGAAGCGTGGAGTATCGCGTTCCACTCCCGCTCGGACCCCACCTGCGCAACTTCGTCGGCGCGGTGTTCGTCGACGGCGGCGTCGTAGGCTCGGGAAGCATTCGCGGTATTCAGACCGTGACGAACATCGTGAAAGGAACGGCCGCGATCACACCGGGCTTCGGCGTCCGCTATCAGTCGCCGGTCGGGCCGATTCGCGTCGATTTCGGCATCAACCCAAGTCGCTCGGAAGCACTCGGCGTGGTGACGGCCGTGCGAGACAGCACAGGTCAGCGGAGAATCGTGCCGCTCGGCGTGTCGCGGAATTACTCGCAAGGAAAGACGCTGCTGAACCGCCTGGTGCTGCATTTCTCGATTGGCGAGGCGTACTGATGGCGGCGTGGCGACACAACCAGGGCGGCCGCGACGGAGCGCCGAGCCCGAACGACCGCGAACAAATCGCCGTGATGCGACCGCAGTACGAGCCGCTCAATTGGCGGCGCGGGATTCTCGTGGGCGTCTCGATTATCGCATCGCTGCTGCTACTCGCCGTGATCGCGGTCTGGGTCATCACCGGGACCGACTGGGGACACGAGCGCGTCCGTCGCACCGCACAAGGCGCGCTGAACGGAATGATTCACGGCAAGGCGACCATTGGGCAACTGTCCGGCAACCTGCTGACCGGCATGACGGTTCACAATCTCGTCATTACCGACAGTGCGGGACAGCCATTCGTCGCCGTCGAATCGTTCACGGCCAGATACGATATCGTCAGTCTCTTACGCAAGCACATTTGGATCAGAGACGCCGTCGTCGTGCGGCCCCTCATCGTGCTCAATCGTCCACCGAACGGACAATGGAACTGGCAGCGCATCTTCAGACGCGACACGATGCCGAAGCCGCCGGCGCAGCAGCCGGGTTGGGGCGACTGGATTCGTTTCAGCAATACGAAAATGCAAAACGGCCAGCTCATCGTTCGCACGCCGTGGAATCCGAACGAGCAACCGCACGGAGCGGCGCGCGACAGCGCCATTCGCGAGGCACTTGGCGGTGGTTCGCGCCTGATGATTCAGCGGGTGCCCGCCGGCTTTCAAAAGATCGTGCAATTCGATTCAATGACGGCGAGCATTCCACTGCTGCGCCTCGCCGAACCTGGGATGGCGAATCGGTTGGCGGAGGTTTCGGCATTGTCGATGGTAGCGTTTCCCTTCCGTCCGCCCGCCGCGCGCGTCGTCGACCTGAAGGGTGTGTTCCCGTTCAATAACGACTCGGTGTGGTGGAAGGGAGCCTACGCCGCATTGCCGAATTCGAAAGCATCGGGCGACGGAAGTTATGGGCTGAGCACCGGAGACCTGCGACTCGTTGTTCACAGTGATCCCGCCAACTTCGGCGACATGCGGTGGGTATATCCGCGACTGCCCGCGGACGGACATGGAAAGCTCGACCTGAAGTTGATGTGGCATGGTGCGGTGCAGGACTACGCGTTCACGAACACCGACATCACGATCGGCGACGCGCACACCACCGGGTCGTTCGGTGTCACGCTGGGCGACACCATCACGATTCACGACACGAACGTGCGCTTCTCCGGCGTGGACACGCATCTGCTCGAGCAACTCATTCCTCATCTGAAGTCGCCACGGCGCGGGGTGTTGGCCGGACGCGCGACAGTGAGCGGTGGACGAAATGCGCTCGCGCTGAACGGCGACGTTACGTTCGACGACGTGCGCGCAGGGCGGAGCCGGCTGATCACCGTGGGTGAAGTTGGTTTTCCCGGACGCGGCATGCGTGCACGGAATCTTCGCGTGCAGATGCTGCCAGTGCAGGTCGACATGGCGCGGACGTGGTATCCAACGCTGCCGATCAGCGGTGTGGTGACGGGCGCGGCGACCCTCGATGGATCGACGACAACGCAACTCGTCGTCGCCGGCAACGTTGATTTGCGCGATCGTGGGACGCAGTCGGTGGCGAATGGCAAGGCGACGATCCGCACCGGAAACGCACAGTGGCTCGACGTCGACATCACCGCGCGTCCCGTGTCGTTGGTGGAAGTTGGACGGTTCTTCCCCGCGGTCGGGCTGCAAGGAAGCGCGACCGGGCCAGTGCGTCTCGAAGGACCGCTGCGTGATTTGCGTGTGCGGACGGATCTACGGCTTCCGGATGGGGGGCGCTTCGCGACTCGCGGCACATTGGACGTCGCGAGCAAGGAGAAAGCGTACAACCTCTCCGCGTCGCTCTACACGCTCAACCTGCGCACGATCGACGCGAAGGCGCCCGTCACTTCGTTGACGGCGCAGGTCGCCGTGCACGGACGTGGGACGCAGCTCGCGACGATGCACACCACGCTCGCCGCCGATCTATCGACGTCGCGATGGGACAGCATCGCGGTCGATACGATGTCGGTGCGGGCGAGCGTGGCAGGTGGCGTGGCCCAGGTTCAGCGATTGTACGCGAGCGGCGCGCATACAGCGGCGACCGTGACGGGGAATTTTGGTTTGGTGCGGGGAACGAGTGGTGAGCTGATTTACACCGTCGCCGTCGATTCACTCGGCGCATTCAATCGTTGGTTGCCTCGCACTCAATCGACATCGGTTGCGGCAACCGCGCCGAGTGCGGCAAGCGTGCCGGCAGTGGTTCCACCACGACCGGGTGTGGTTGCACGCGCTCTACGACAGGCACGCGCCGACTCGGCGCGTATTGCACGCGCGACGGAGATGGAGAGACTTATCTCCGGGCGCCCCGGACCGAAGCTGGTTGTCGTCGCGCCGAAGCCTGTACCGCGCGACACCATGACCGGCGCCGTGTACGCGAGAGGCACGTTGCGCGGCAACTTGTACGACTTCGATCTGCGCGGACGCGCGGCCGGCGAAAACATCGTCGTCCGGGGCAACGCGGCGCGACTGCTTCAAACCGAATACGCATGGACGCACGCGCGGACGCCGCAATCGAATCTCGCCGTCGGCGTGGACGCGGGCGGCGTCAGCGCGATGGGCTTTGCGTTCGATACCGCGAATGTTCGCGTGACCTACGCGTCTCCCGGTGGACACGCCGAATTGGTGGTGACGCAAGCGGGCAATCGGCAGTATGCGGCGAAGGGCGACTATGCGCTTTATCCGGACCGCAAAGAGCTCAAGCTCGCGAACATGAGCTTCCGCTTCGACACCGCCTATTGGTCCATGCCGCACGAATCAGAGTTGCGGTGGGGCGGACCTGGGTTGCGCGTGACCAACCTGGAGCTCGTCAATCGCGGCAATGGCCGGATCTACGCGAACGGATTGCTGCCGACGAGCGGGGTCGGTGACTTCACGCTCGACGTCGACAACTTCCCAGTGGCGAACATCGTGGATCTGGCGCAGACAGACGTCGACATGAGCGGTATGCTGACGCTGCACGGAACCATGAACGGGACGTTGAGCAACCCGGCATTCCGCGGCGCATTCGGCATGATCGACGGGCTATATAACGGAACGCCCGTGCCGGATTTGCGAGCGCGGTTTGGCTACGCGGATCGCGAGCTCGTGACGCATGTCGACGCCCTCCGCGGCACCGGGCAAAGCATGGCGACCGTCGATGCACGTTTGCCGATCGACCTGGCGATGAGCAACGCACCGGCCGATCGGTTGCTGCCGCGACCGATGTCGGTGGATCTCGTTGCCGACAGCCTCCCGCTCGAGCTGATTCCGCAGTTTACAGATGTCATAGCAAACTTTCATGGACAAGCCGCCGGTAAAGTGGCCATGCGGGGTACGCTCCGCCGGCCAACGCTCGTCGGCGCACTCACGCTGAATCGTGGGTCGGTGACGCTCGTCTCGACCGGCGCACAATTCGATGATCTCAACGCCGCTGTGCGCATGGCGAACGACACCGTGTATGTCGATTCCGTCGCGGCGTGGGCCAAAGGGCCGGTGCGGCTGCGCGGAACGCTCGCCGTCGGCAACTGGCGCGAGCCGGAGTTCAATCTGTATCTCGTGTCGAGCGGCGCACAACTCATGAACAACGACCGCGCGAGCGTTCAGGTCGACGCCGGCTTGGCGCTGACCGGTCCATTCCGCTCGGCGTATGCAAGTGGCGCGGCGACGATCACGCGGGGTGTGATCTACGCGCCAGAGCCGACAGGCCGGCACATGATCGGCGCCGGCGACCCCGCGCTGTTCAATGTGCTCGATACGGCAGTCGCGACCGACCGCGAGCTCTTCCCTGCGCAATCTCCGCTGTTGTCGAACCTTCGCGTCGACGTCGCCTTGAGCATCAAGCACGACACGTGGGTACGCAATCGCGAAGCGAACGTCGAAGTGTACACGGACCAGCCGGTGACGATACACGACGAGCAGCAGGCGCTCAGCCTCGTCGGCGTCGTGACGACCGATCGTGGCGAATACAATTTCCTGAGCAAGCGATTTCAGATCAGACGCGGCTCGGCGATGTTCGTCGGGAGCCCGGACCTGAATCCGACGCTGCAGATCACCGGCGAATACCAAGTGGAAGTCGCGTCGCGCGGCGCGCTCAACATTCGCGTGCTCATCGGCGGGACGCTGCGGCGTCCCAAGCTCACGCTCGAGAGCGACGCACAACCTCCACGCACGCAATCGGAGCTGCTCAGTCTCTTGGCCTTTGGTCAATCGACGACGTCGCTTCTCGCGTTCTCGTCGTCGAGCGTCGCCGGTAACGCTGCAACGAGCGACTTGTTCGGCGCCGGCGCGCAGCTGGCGGTTCGCCGTCTCGAGGGTGTGGCCCTCGGCGTGGCAGTCGAGCAGCTCCAACAGCAGGCTGGCCGCGCGTTCGGCACCGACGTGTTCGACATCACGCCAGCGGACGTACCGACCGAGATCGGTGGTCGCGGCATCGGAAACTTCTTGACGCAGACGAAGATCGAAGCCGGCAAATACGTGAACCCGCGCACGTTCTTGACGGTGCAAGAGCAAGCCATGCGTCCCGGCCTCGCCATCGAGCATCGCACGGCGGATGGCTGGCAATTCCGCGCGAGCGCAGAGCCGCGAATTCTGTTGAGCGAGCCGACGTTGAATGCTCAGCCGTATCGCACCGTGCCCGCATACGGCGGGTTCATCATTCGAGAGTGGAGATTCTAGTCTCGCCGGGCCATTGGGTCGTTGCGCGGAACGGTGAGGAAGGACGATGCCCGCGAGCGCTCTGGAACAACAAACGAAGTTCTCCGCGGAAACGAGCGCCCTACTTCAACTCCTCCCACAGCGCGGCCATCGCGCGCATTCCCTTGAAATAATTCTCTTCGCTCATCCACTCGTTTGGCGCGTGGGCATTCTCACCAGGCAAGCCGAAGCCGACGAGCAGCACCGGCGCGCCGAGGATGCGTTGAAAGTCGCCGACGACGGGGATGGAGCCGCCTTCGCCGGTGATCACCGGCTGGCGATCGAATGCCGTCGCGAGCGCGCGGCGCGCGGCGTCGAACAGCGGACCGTCGAGATCAGCGCGCCATGGAGCGCCGCCATGCAGATGCGTCACCGTGACCGTGACGCCTGGCGGAGCGACGCGCGACACATGCTCGC
>JAICYT010000169.1 GCA_025934075.1 Gemmatimonadaceae bacterium | reverse complement strand
TCGTGCTCGTGGTGTGGATCATCGCGATCATTGCTCTCTTTGCGCTGCCGCAGCGCACGCTCCCACTGATCACGTTGCTCATTGCCGGTGTCGTGCTGTGGTTTGGAATGGCGCAGACGACACTTCTTGTTGGCAGCGCGCATTGGGCAGTGCGACTCGCACACCTGCTGGTCGGTCTGGCGACGATGGGATTGAGCGAGTCGCTATCGAAGGCTGTGAAGCTGCACTACGCCGCGCAATCAACCGTCGTATGACCGCAGCGCGCGCGACTGTAATTGCATTCGTGCTCGCAGCGGCGAGTGCGGGACGCTCGGTAGTCGCGCAGCAGGCGGCCGGTTGCAACGACGCGCCCGCCGACCCGGTCACCTTTGTCGACGTTCCGGGCAGCCCATTTCAAGCGCTGCCCAGTGTCGATGGCTGTTGGATTTTCGTTTCGATGCCTGGCCGTGCAGCACGCGGCGCCGCGACGATCGGCGTGCTTCGGCGAGCCGGCGGAAAGATCACCGTCGAACGCACGATGCCGATCCAGGGAAATCCGACTGGCATGGTGCTCACGCATGATGGACGCACGTTGATCGTCGCCGACGGGCCGCGTCTCGCGTTCGTCGATGTCGACAAGCTCGTGAAAACGCGCCGCGACGCAGTGCTCGGCTATCTCGACGAGCCGGCGCCGGGCGGACGTCTCGGACGCATCTACGCGAACGTGACGCATGACGACAAGACATTGTTCGTCGCCGATGAAAACGCGCAGACGATCAGCGTCGTCGATCTCGAGAAGATTCGCTCGTCGCGCTTTCACGCGTCGTCGATCGTTGGAAAGATTCCGACCGGTACGCTGCCGATCGCGCTGTCATTCTCGCCCGATGAGAAATTGCTCTACACAACGAGCCAGTGGGCGCCAAAGAGCTTGAACTGGCCGGCCGAGTGCAAGCGCGAAGGAGCAACCGCCGATACGACATCAGTGAATCCGCAAGGTGCGATTCTCATCGTCGACGTGGAGCGGGCGCGAACCGATCCGGCACATTCGCTCGTCGGCGCAGTCCCGGCTGGATGCAGCGCCGTTCGACTCGTGTTATCGCCGTCGGGAGATCGAGCATATGTGACGGCGCGAAACAGCAATGCACTGCTGGTGTTCGATACTGACAAGCTGCGCAGCGATCCCGGTCATGCGCGCATCGCGAGCATTCCGGTCGGCACGGCGCCGGTCGGAGTCGCGGTCGTCGATAATGGGCGAAAGGTGATCGTCACCAACTCCAACCGATTCGCAGGTTCGAGCAACGATCATCAGACACTGACTGTTGTCGATGCGACCAAGGTCGAATCCGGAGCGGGAGCGATCGTCGGCTCGCTTCCCGCCGGCGCGTTTCCGCGCGAGATGCGCGTGACATCAGATGGTACGACGTTGATCGTGACGAACTTCGCGTCGAATTCAGTCGAGATCATCGACCTCGCGCGACTGCCGCTGTCTCCGTCGAAACCGTGACCGTCGACGTCAGGGACGCTTGATCTTCGTCGCGGTTCCGTCCGGCTGCAATATCATGCCCGGCGACCCAAGCGGCTTCTCCCACCCTTGGCCGGTGCTCGGAACGGTGTTGGCCGACGGCGTACCGGGCACGCGAAATGGATCCGCGGCGAGCGCATTCACCGTGTAGCCCATGTCGGCCAGACTGCCAACGGTGATCGCACTCAAGGGCATGCCGCCGAGGTTGACGTAGCCCGTCATCAGCTCGGACTGAAACGTGGATTCCCGCCAATGCGAATCGGCTGTGCCCGGAACACCATTGTTCTCGACGGGGACGCTCGAGCCGCACACCCCGGCGCCGCCAGAGTCGAGACATCCCTGACGCCCGGCCTGGCCGTAATACGCGACGCTTGGAGTGCCGGCGGCGGCGATGAGATTTTTCACATCCCATAGCGTGCCAATCCCAACGATGTGCAGCATCTCGTGCGTGATGATGTCCTGCAACATTCCACGCGACGTCGCGGACTCGATGTCGGCAGCGTCGAGCAGCATCACCCCAACGACCGCGAAATTGCCCGACGTGGCGTTTCGAAAGAGACACGGCCCGGCTTCCGCGAGAATTCCGCCCGGGCCATCGATGTTCTGGACCGCGGCGAAGATGAGCAAATCGTCAACGGTCTCGTTCACCACGGGCAGGCCAGCGAGGCCGCAACTCGCCGTCGCGCTGAAGTTCGTGAGATTGACGTCGGGAATGTCGCCGGTGACGATCGCGCTGATGCGCGCGGCGGCATTGGTGAACAAGGCCTTTTGCGCATCGGTTGGGTCGGCGCCAAAAAATCGAACATCGATGTTGTAGTCGGTTTGCACCGCTGCCGAGACATCGGCGCCGATCGTGCCGACCCCGACGTGCAAGGTTTGCGGGAGTGCGCTCCGACCGAGTGTCCAAGTGGGCAGCGTGACGGTGCCATCCGACGCACTCGTCGCGGTGGTATCCGAAACCGATCCTGCTCCGCTCGTAACGGAGAGCGCGACACTTTGGGATGGTACGCCGTTGCCAAAGCGATCCACGACGCGCACGACTGCCGGCGAGATCGAGACGCCGGCAAGTGCGTGCTGTTGATCGCCGGAGACAATGACGATCTGCGCCGGATCACCTGCCGCGACGTTGGCGATGAACGACACGGTTGCCGAACCAGACGTCAACGTGAGAACGCTTTGGCCCGCGATGGTCCCCGCGATCCAGTGATCGATGGTGACGTTTCCGTCGGCGTCGGTCGTCAGTGACGACGGGGCGTTACCGCCACCAGTTACGCTCAGGCTCACCGATGCGGACGCGACGCCGTTGCCGAACGCATCCGTTACGCGCGCAGTCAACGGCGTCATGATCGGCTCGGCCACACGACCGGTGATCGTCCCGATGGTCGATGGGACGATCTTCGCCGCCGCACCGGCCACCGCCGTCGCATTCACGATCTGCGGCGGCAACCCGGGCACGGTGATCGTCAGTTGATTCGGACCGACGCGCGGACCCAAGCTCCACGTGCCGACGCTCGTTTCGCCGGCGCGTGTCTTGGTGGGCGCGCCGGACAAAATGCCATTCCCGGCCGTGACATTGATCGTGACGCTGACGCCGTCGATCGCGCGACCATTGTCATCGTAGACGATGAACGTCGGCGGCGTCGGCAAGGTCTTGCCGGCCGCGGCGGTTTGTCCGTTGCCGGCGATGACCTTCATCGACGCGGGCTTCGGCGGCGACGTCGCATCGCGACAACCGGCAACGACAGCGAGCGCGAGCACCACGAACAGGGCACGACACGACTGCACGAGAGTCCTCTGATGGAGCGAACGGTGGGAGTTCAACGAACAGCATAGGGGCGGGACCGGGCGAAGGTAACTACCCCGCATGCGCCCTTTTGAGCGTTGCCTCCACCTCGCAATCGTCAGCCTTATAAGAGCGTCCCATGCAGGATCACCCACGCGACGCTGAAATAAATCACGAGGCCGGTCACGTCCACGAGCGTTGCGACGAACGGCGCCGACGCCGACGCCGGATCGAAACCAAGGCGGCGCAACACGAATGGCAGCATCGAGCCGGCGAGCGAACCAAACGTGACGATGCCGACGAGCGAGCAGCCGACCGTGAGCGCGACGAGAACGTGGTGCACGCCGTAGTCGAAAAATCCGAGTTGCTGCCAGACCATGATGCGGACGAATCCGATCACCCCGAGTATGCCGCCGAGCGTGAGACCGGTGGGCAGCTCGCGGACGGCGATGCGCCACCAGTCGCGCAGCTTGATCTCACCCAACGCGAGCGCGCGAATGATCAGCGAGGTCGCTTGCGAGCCCGAGTTCCCGCCGGAGCTCATGACGAGCGGAATGAACATCGCGAGCAGCGTCGCCTTGTCGATCTCCGACTGAAAGCGCTGCATTGCCGTCGCCGTGAGCATCTCGGACAGAAATAGTGCGCACAGCCATGGCGCGCGCTTTCCGATCATGCGACCGAGGCTGATGTCCATGTACGGTGCGCCCAGCGCTTCCATACCGCCGAACTTCTGAACGTCTTCCGTCTGCTCACGCACGATCGCGTCGATCACGTCGTCGACGGTGACGATGCCGAGCACGCGGCGTTCTTCGTCGACGACGGGGACCGCGAGCAGATTGTATTTCGCGATGACTCGTGCCACTTCTTCGCGATCCGTATCTGGCGATACGGTCACCGGTCTCCGTCGATCGCCGACCTCGCGGACGGTAGTCGACGGGTCGGCGACGATGAGCTGACGCAGTGAAACGACGTGAACCAGATGCTGGCTGTCGTCGAGCACATAGATGACGTAAACCGTCTCTTTGCCGTGAGCGACTTCCCTGATGTGGCTCAAGGTTCGCTCGACGGTCCAATCTTGTGAAACGGTCAAGACCTCCGTCGTCATAATGCCGCCGGCGGATTCGGCTCGATAGCGCAGGAGCAGCGTCAAGGCGCGACGTGACTGCTCGTCGAGCTTGCCGAGGAGTCGCTCCCGATCTACGGGGCGGAGCTCGCGAAACAGGTCGGCCTGCTGATCCGCCGACATCGCCTCGACGAGCGCGGTCGCGGCGTCCGTCTCCATGCGTTGCACGATCTCGTATCGATGCTCGAGCTCGGGCTCGTCGAACACTTGGACGGCGAGATCGAATGGAAGTGCCGCCATGACCTTAGCCGCGCCTGCCGACGGTAGATTGCGCAGGGACTCGGCGATGTCGGCCGCACGCATCCCGGCGAGCGTCTCGGCTAGCTCGGCTGGGTCACCGTGGAGGAGATAGAGAAGCTCGGGTGCCGTGTTGGGCATCGTGGACACGCGGATGAATGGATGGCTGGATAGGTAATGACCCAGGGGTGGTCATGGCCAGCCATCGCACGGTCATCGCGGCCGGTCAGGCACCGGTTGGCCGCTCGTGATCCAAGCCGTCCACCAAACGTCGCGCAACATCTTCGCGCCCGCGGCGAGACGGTCGACCGTGAACGCCTTGTCTTCGACGTCCGATGTGTTCGTATCGAACGGATGTGCCTTGTCGAGCTTGTACAGATGCTCGACCTGCGCGTTCGTCTCGTGAAGATAGGTGATGATCGCCGCCCGAAGATCTGGTAGCAGTCGCGCCGTCGTGTCCATTTTCGACACCACGTCCGCAAGCTTGATGTTTGCGCCGACGTACGCGGACTCGAAGCGCGAGTGGAACCGCTTGTCGGTCGCATAGCCGTTCGGGTTTGGACCCGTCCAACCGTTGTATTGAATGGTCGTATGCGCCGGATTCGAGCCGTCGGCAACGTAGTGCCCGAGGATGCCGGCGTCGTCGATGATGCGTGCTTCGATCCATGGCTTCGTCGAGTCCGGCGCGACACGCCACTGACGAAAATCCTCGCGCAGTTGCTGTGACAACTCGAGCATACGAAACGGAAGAAGTCCCATCACCACACCTTTCACGCCTGCCGCCGCGAGCGTGTCGAGATAGCCGTATCGATCCGGTGCTTTGAGCGCCGCGGCGAGAACGCTCGGCGGAGCCATCTCCATATCGATGAAATGATCGGGCGCCGTTGCGCCGTCGAGGGCGGGGTCCAGTGTCCGCTCGGCACGGTTGCGCCAGCGATCGGGTTCGGGGTTCAGATAGCCAAGTTGGCGCGACGCATTCCGTAAGAATGCCGGCGCCGACGGCGGCAGCTCGAGCGCCGCCGCCTCACCGGTGAGCCGATGACCGGCCTCGCCCCACGCGAAGACGAAGGCTGGAAGAGCGATGAGCGCAGCTGTCGCGACCACCGCGACCGCGGCTGCGCGGCGGGAAAGCCGAGACATGGTTGACCTTATGAGAGTGGTGATGACCGGCGAGCCGATTCAGGGCGCTGACGGCGTGTGAAACGCGATCATTGCCGATTGCGGATCCGAGCAGATCGCGACCATATCGCCACCCGGAACCTCCATCGGCCCTCGGTGCACGACGCCGCCGAATTTTTTGACCGCCTCGGCGGTCTGTCGAACGTCGTCGACGCGAATGTACGACAACCAATTTGGAGGCGGCATCTCTGGTCGCCGATTGAACATTCCCCCGTACGGCACTCCCTTTTTTCCGAACATGAGATAGATGCCCATCTCGCCCATGTCGGACTCGCCCGTCTTCTCCCATCCAAACAGCTCGTGATAGAACTCGAATGCAGCCTTGTAGTCCGCAGTCATAAGCTCGTGCCATGAGAATTCGCCGCGACGCGGTGCGCGATGCTCGACGGGCACCTTTGCCTCTGGCTCATACATGCCGATTCTCGCACCGAACGGATCCGTGATCACGGACCAGCCACCGACATTCGGCACTTCATACGGGCCCATTCGCACTTCGCCGCCGAGTGTCTTGACCTGTCGTGTGCACGCGTCGACGTCGTAGACGTAGACGTACGGAAGCCATTGCGGCGCGACGTTGCGCGCTTTGAGCTCGTCGCCGAGCAGTTCGAAGCCGCCCAACGGCTGGCCATCATTGACCCACATGGTGTACTTGGGATCGTAATCCCCGGGTTGCGTCTTCCACGGTGTGACTTGCGTGTAGAAGGACTCCGCCGCGTCGGTGTTCGATGTGGCGAGATCATGCCAGACGAAACGACCCTGTGAGTTCAGCATAGGCAGTGGCCAGAAGGTGGTGACCTGCTGTTGGCGAAGCCGGCGATAGCTAAGACGTTAATGCCGCGATGTCAGACGTCAAACCACGCCCGAGCCGACGCGAGCCGCTGGTGCAGTTCCGCCGCATCCGTCCGTCGCAGCGCGCCGCGAATCTCAGCCAGCTCACGCTCGGCGGTCGCGAGTGCGACATCGAGTGCGTCCGCGTTGTCGCGCGCGATCGCCGTCCATACATCCGGCGAGCCGCCGGCAAGTCGCGTGACGTCGCGTCCACCGGGGCCAAGGTCGCCTCGTTCGACCCCCGTCCGGGCGAGCGCGAGAGCGAGCGCGGTCGAGACCATGTGAGGCAGGTGGCTCGTCCACGCGAGTTGGCGATCATGATCGTCGGCGCTCAAGACGGCCGGGCTCGCGCCCAATTGGCGCCAGAACTGTGCGGCGAGCTCGACGACTCCGCCCAGCGTATTGGACGGCGGACAGATGTAGACCCGGGCGTTCGAGAACAGTCCCGTCCGCGATGCGTCCCAGCCCGAGCGATGGTCGCCGGCCAACGGATGCGATCCAACAAAGCGTGAAGCAAGGCCAAGCTCGTCGGCCAGAGCGACGATCCGCGCCTTTGTGCTGCCGACGTCAGTGATCAGTCTCGCGTTTGCCGCGAATGGCTCGATGCGGCGCAACACTTCAGTCGCCGCATCGACCGGAACAGCGACGATGATGACGTCGGCATCGCACACGCCGCTCAAGCTGGCGTCGATTGCGTCGGCGACGAAGCCCTCGCGCAACGCGGAGGCCAGATGTTGCGGATCGGCGTCGTACGCGCGCACGGGAACGCCGCGTTCGGCCAAGTCGCGCGCCAGCGAGCCTCCAATCAATCCAAGCCCGACGATCGCCGCGCTTCTAAAGTCGTCCTCCATCATTCGCGACCTTCTTCCTGCGCGCGGCGCGACATGCCGACGATCTGCCAAAACACGTCGCGCACCGCCTCGGGTGGAAGCCCAGCATCGCGCGCGACCCCGGCCACGCGGCGAATGACCGCGGCCTCGCGCGTTGGATCGAGAATCGGGAGGCCGGCGAGGCGCTTGAGCTCACCGGTCCGCTTGCCAAGTGCGAGGCGACGAGCCAACAAACCAACGATCTCGTTGTCGATGCGTTCGATCTCTTCGCGACAACGCGTCAGCTCGGCCAGGGAATCCGTGTTTGTCGCGCGATCTGTCATGCTACCGCCCATGCAGTTGGGGCCTCGAGTCCGATGGAACGACCGGTCGCAGCGGCGAACGCCTCGAGTTGCTGCATCATGGTCGCGAACGCCGGCGGCGCCAGCGACTGATCGCCGTCTGAGAGAGCGTTCTCGGGGTCCGGATGCACTTCGACGATGAGACCGTCGGCGCCGGCAGCAATGGCCGCGAAGGCGAGCGGTGCGACGAGCGATGCGTCACCGCCGGCATGACTCGGATCGACGATCACTGGGAGATGCGTCTCGCGCTTGAGCACAGGGATCGCCGCGATATCGAGCGTGTTGCGAGTAGCCGTCTCGTACGTGCGGATACCGCGCTCGCACAATACGATGTCATGATTCCCATTGGCCATGATATACTCGGCCGCCATTAAGAGTTCCTTGATCGTGGCCGACAGCCCGCGCTTGAGCAGGATCGGACGGCGAACGTGTCCGAGCTCGGCCAAGAGCGCGAAGTTCTGCATGTTGCGCGCACCGACCTGCAGCATGTCCGCGTGCTCGGCGACGAGATCGACCTGCCGTGTATCCATCACCTCGGTGACGACCGGCAATCCGGTCTCATTGCGGACGTCGGCGAGGAGCCTCAGGGCCTCGGCGCCAAGCCCCTGGAAGGCGTAGGGCGACGTACGCGGCTTGAATGCGCCGCCCCGCAGCATCGTCGCGCCCGCGGCGCGTACCTCGTGCGCGGTCTGGAGGAGCATCTCACGACTCTCGACCGAACACGGACCGGCGATGACAGTGATCGTTGGGCCACCGAACGTCGCGACGCCATTCCGTCCACCGACGCGAACGACCGTGCGGTCGACCGCGAACTCGCGCGAGGCGAGCTTGTACGGCTTGAGGATCGGGGTGACCGACTCGACGCCCGGGAGGGAGCGGAGCGGCAGCTCGTGGAGCAACGATTCGTCGCCGATACAGCCGATGATCGTGCGATGCTCGCCGCGGGAAAGATGCGTGCGCAT
>JAICYT010000035.1 GCA_025934075.1 Gemmatimonadaceae bacterium | reverse complement strand
CCCCGGATCACCCGGCGCGGCTGCACCTCGCCTCCTGCTCGCCATGCTTTGCGGAGTTTCGCAGCTTCAAAGCCGAAGCTGACGCTGCGCGCACGTCGCGGTTGAGAGTCCTGGCGTGGGGGCTCGCGGCCTGTCTCGTTATCGCACTCGGGATTTACGGATCAAAAGCGCTGCTAAGGAAGCCGGCTCCGCAAAGCGCGGGAGGCGGGATGCAAAAGCAAGCCGGCCAATTGGCGGCCGTTGGCCGATCGTTTTCATGGCAGAGCAATCCAGTCAAGGGAACGCTCCACGTCACTGTCCTTCCGCGCGGCGGGAAGACGACCATTAGAGTTTCTGAAAGCATGCGCGCGCTCGCCGGCGGTTTGTTCGGCGGGTTCATGGGCGGCCTCAGCGGCGCGAGCGCTCCCATCTGGCTCGCCATTGGCTTCAACGTGCACAGCGCGGTTTTCACGCTGGGGATGTGGACCGCGACCATCAGCCTTTCCTTTGGAGCTGCACGCGGGCTGTTCGGTCGAGCTTCGCGAAAGCGGGAGGCCGTGCTGCGCGAGCTTGCGGAAGCGCTTGCTGCTCAGGCGCGCGAATCGATTGCCGGCGCGGGAACCAAACTGCCACCCGCGTCATTCTGACGAGCGCAGATCTCTTGTCATCCTGAGGAGCGCAGCGACGAAGGATCTGCTTGTGGCAACGCCGTTCATAACAGCAGATCCTTCGCGTCGCTCAGGATGACAAAAGCAGATCCTTCGCTTCGCTCAGGATGACAGCAGCTCGGGCAGGTCTCTGAACAGATCCAGCGCCTGCGGATTCGCCAGCGCATCCACGTTCTTCACCGCGCGACCGTGGACAACGTCGCGCACCGCAAGCTCCGTGATCTTACCGCTGATCGTGCGCGGAATATCGGCAACTTGGATGATCTTCTTTGGCACGTGGTGCGGACTTGCGTTCGCTTTGATCTGCCGACGAATTCGTTCTTTCAACGGCTCGTCGAGATGGAGACCGTCAGCGAGTCGCACGAATAACACGATCCGGACATCGGTGCCGGCCTCGCCCGCGACGTCCTGACCGATGACGATGCTCTCGACGATCTCCGGCAACTGCTCCACTTGGCGGTAGATCTCCGCGGTGCCGATGCGGACGCCGCCCGGGTTGAGCGTGGCATCGCTTCGGCCGTAAATGATCATCCCGCCATGCTCGGTGAGCTCGGCCCAATCCCCATGTCGCCAGACGTTCGGGTAGTAGTCGAAGTACGCCGCGCGGTACTTGGATCCGTCGGGGTCGTTCCAGAACGCGACCGGCATACTCGGGAACGGCGTGGTACAGACGAGCTCTCCCGGTTGTCCGACAACCGAACGTCCGGCTTCGTCGAAAATTTGAACGCTCATGCCAAGCGCGCGCTTCTGCAGCTCACCACGCCACACCGGCCCGATCGGATTTCCGCCGGCGAAACACGAGATGATGTCCGTGCCGCCGCTGATGCTGCTCAATCGCACGTCGTGTTTCACCTTCGTGTAGACATAATCGAAGCTGTGCGCCGCGAGCGGGCTCCCCGTCGACAGAATGGCGGCGAGCGACGACAGGTCATGCGTCTCGATCGGCGCAAGTCCAGCTTTCTCGGCGAGCGCCAACCACTTTGCGCTCGTGCCGAAGACTGTGATGCGTTCGTCGGCCGCCATGTCCCAAAGAATGGGCCGGTCGCGAATGAGTGAAGCGCCGTCGTAAAGAATGATCGTCGAGCCAACGGCGAGGCACGACATCAGCCAATTCCACATCATCCAGCCGCAGGTCGTGAAGTAGAACACACGATCCTCGCGACGAAGGTCGGTGTGCAGCACAAGCTCCTTGAGATGCTGGATCAAGGTGCCGCCCGCACCGTGCACCATGCATTTTGGCAACCCAGTCGTGCCCGACGAATACATGATGTAGAGCGGATGGTCGAATGGCAGATGCTCGAAGGCCAGCATTGCGTCGCGCGGCACTCCCGCGACGAAATCCGCCCACCGAACGGCCCCGCGCACCGGTGAGATGTCGGGGTCGAGCTCGAGATAGGGCACGACCACCACGCGCTCGATCTCTGGAATCCGTGCGGCGATCTCTCGAACACGGTCGATGCAGTCGATCTCGCGCCCGGCGTAGCGATAGCCGTCAGCGACGAACAGCACTCGCGGCTGGATTTGGCCGAATCGATCGAGAACTCCGCTGACCCCAAAGTCAGGCGAGCACGACGACCACAGCGCGCCAATACTCGTCGTCGCAAGCATCGCGATGACAGTTTCCGGAATGTTCGGCATGAACGCCGCGACGCGGTCGCCGACACCGACCCCAGCGCCGCGAAGCGCCGCGGCGACCCGAGTCACTTCTTCGAACAGTTGGCGATACGTCAGTCGGCGCTGCGCACCCAGCTCGTTCCAGAAGACGATCGCCTCCCGGTCGTCTCGACAACGCAGCAGATTCTCGGCGAAGTTGAGCCGAGTGCCGACGAACCACTTCGGGCCGAGCTCCGGATCGGGCGGTGCAACGCGATCGCGGCCAATGAGCACTCGCTCACACGCAACCGCGGGATCCTGCGCACCCGTCACGATTCCGCCGAACCGTCGGACCTCGGACCAAAACAATTCGAGATTCCGAATGGACCACTCATAGAGTGAGTCGAAATCGTCGATTGCAGCCGCGCCTTCGTCGAGCGTGCGAACCGGCGCGATGAACCGCGTCAGGTTCGCACGGGCAATCTGCTCCGGCGTTGGCGTCCAGAGTGGCTGCTGCGACACGAGCTACGGTCGGATCGACGGCGTCGTGACGCGCGAAGTGTCAGCGGTGAAGCGCGGCGCCTTCGCGCACGTGCGCGCCCAGCCTTTTTCGTCGACATCGTTACCGCGGCCCGCGCCGCGACCAGGACCGCCCAGGGTGATCGCCCCGCGTCCACTCGGAGCGCCTCGTCCACCGCGCCCGCGGCCGGCCCCGGCGGCGGTCAGGTCGGCGCGCGCTCGCGCGATGACGGTCGGATCCTCCGACGCCAAATAGGCG
The DNA here is from genome assembly GCA_025934075.1 of Gemmatimonadaceae bacterium. Classification (GTDB taxonomy): domain Bacteria; phylum Gemmatimonadota; class Gemmatimonadetes; order Gemmatimonadales; family Gemmatimonadaceae; genus JAQBQB01. The sequence continues at coordinate 23,384 of JAICYT010000035.1, read as the reverse complement.
AGCATCGCGGCAAGCGTCGCGTTCGACTCGAGATCATCGAACACGATCTTGTCGAAGCTGTCACGGTTGGTGTGATGTGTGTACGAGCCATAATCCCAGCCAACCGCGCCGAGGCCAAACACGGGCGCGCCGTAGCAGTCGAATGACGCGTTGTCGGTGCCGCCGGTGGCCGGCGCACCGACCCCGGTGTAGCGCACCTGCTGCTGATATTCTCGCGGCAGCTTGGCCAACCATTGTTCCATGTGCGCACCGGCGTCCGGCAGGCCAACACCGGATGTCGTCTGAATGCGTCCAGTTCCATTGTCCTGATTGAATCCGGCCTGAATGGCGCGCACGATCTCCGGATGATCGAAGGCAAACGCGCGCGATCCGTTGAGCCCCTGCTCTTCTCCGGGCCAATGACCAACCATGATGGTTCGTTTCGGACGTGGGTACGCTTGTTTGAGAATTCGCATCGCTTCCATCATCATGATCGTTCCGGTGCCGTTGTCGGTTGCGCCTTGCGATCCATCCCACGAATCGAAGTGGGCCGACAACAGGATGTACTCGTTCGGCTTCTCCGTCCCGCGAATCGTGCCGATCGTGTTGAACACAGGGACTTCACCCAACGATTCACTCTGCGCATTGACCCGAACCTGTGGCCCTTGCTTGCGCTCGGTGAGCCGATAGAGCAAGCCGTAGTCCTCGCAGCTCATGGCGATCGCCGGGGTCGTTTTGTTCTTTGTGTCGTACACGGTCCACGTGCCCCATGCGCCGCCCAACGGGCTGGCGAGATTCGACACAATGACCCCCGCGGCGCCGCCCTTCTCGAGACGTACCCCGAGATTGCCGGTGGGATTGCCGGCGGTGACCGGGTAGCCAGTGTTGCGAATGCGCGTTGTCCAATCACTCACGAGCTTGACGATCGTGGTGTCCATTCGCGCCTTGGACTCGGGCGTGGCCTGCGCCGCCCATTCCTCCTCAGGACGACACGTCGGGTAGGCGGCGGAGATCAGCACGAACTTCCCCCTCGCGTTCGGCAGCCACTTTACGAATTCGTTGCTGTCCTGGACCATCGGCAGGATGATCGTGCCAGCCACGAGGTCCTTGCCGCCCGTGTTCGGACTGTACCCGAGGATCGTCGCCTCGAGCGATCGAATGCGCGGTTTGATGAGATCGATGTGGCTGACGCCGCGCCGCCATCCACGCCACGTGCCGTATTGTTCGCGCTTGGCGTCGATGCCCCAGGACTTGTACGTCTTGATGACCCAATCGCTCGCCTGCGTGCCCTGCGGCGTGCCGGTCAAGCGCGGACCGATCGAGTCGAACAAGACTTGCGCGAGATCCCAGGTGTGCGAGCTGTCCATGCCGAGCGTCCACATGCGCTTGAGCACTGGATCCGTTGTTCCCGTTTGCGCGGCGAGCGTGAAGCCAGGCGCGGCAGCCAGCACTCCAAGCAGCGCCAAGGAACGCATACACGTCATGAGAGATCTCCGATTGAGGATCGTACTAGCGCAAACGCGGGTTGGTCGAGCGCGGTGCTTTCTCACACTTGGGCCAGAGACGCGGACCGCCGAAGCCTCGGCCGCCACGACCGGCAGCGTTCGGATCCGCCGGGGCGTTGGCTGCGGCTGCCGCCGCCGTGGCGCGCGCGGAGTCAGGGTTGATGTGCGCGATCATCGTTGGATCCTCCGACGCGAGGTAGGCAAGCATCGCCGTGAGCGTGGCATTCGATTTGAGATCGTCGAAGACAATCTTGTCGAAGGTGTCGCGATCGGTGTGCCAGGTATAATTGCCATAGTCCCAGTTGAGCGCACCGAGTCCGAACGCGGGCAGGCCAGCGCAGGAAAAGTTGAAGTCGTCGCTGCCACCGCCCGCGGGACCACCCACGCCGCCATATTGGATTTGCGTCTTGAACTCGACCGGAACGATGTCGAGCCAGTGACGGACGTGTGCATCCGCGTCGGGAATACCGCCGGCGCTCATGCGAACGATGCGCCCCGTGCCGTTGTCTTGATTGAACAGCGCTTGCAGCCCCTTGATCACCTCGGGGTGGTCCTCGCGAAACGCGGCTGAACCGACTTCGCCTTCCTCCTCGCCGCTCCAGTGGCCGACAAGAATCGTTCGCTTGGGCCGCGGATACACTTTCTTCAAGATGCGCATCGCCTCGAGCATCGTGATCGTGCCCGTGCCGTTATCCGTCGCGCCAGAGGATCCGTCCCACGAATCGAAGTGCGCGGACAGCAACACGTACTCGTTCGGCTTTTCAGTTCCGGGAATGCGCGCGACCGTGTTGAACACCGGCTGCTCGCCAAGGAGCTGCGCATCGAGATTGAGCTTCAGCGTTGGGCTTTGGTGATTCTCCGTGAGACGAAACACGAGGCCATAGTCTTCGCAGCTCAGCGCGATGGTCGGCGCTTTGGTGTCGTACGTCTCGAAGATTTCCATCGTGCCCCAACCCCCCGTCCCATTCGGCCCGCCGCCGAACCCGCCGCCACCTCGACCACCCGCTGGCGCATTCGGATTCGGAATACGGAACGACAGCTTGGGCCGCGACGTGATGAGGCCCGCCACGCCTGCTTGCTCGAGTCGCATACCGAGCGTGCCGCCGCCGAGCGCGAGTGAATATCCAGTTCCGCGGACGCCACCAGCGCCCGGCGCGACGTTTGGTCCACGCGCCGATGCCCACTCGTTTTGTATCGCGACCGCGAGCGAATCCATTCGCAACTGCGACTCGGGCGTCGCGTTTTGCGCCCAATCCTCCGGCGGGCGGCACGTGGGCATAGGCGCCGATGCCAGAACGAGCTTGTCTTTCGCCTGCGGAAGCCATTTCACGAACTCGGTGCTGTCCTTGAACCGGGGGAGCACGATCGTCGCGGCGGTCAAGTCTTTTCCGGCGGTGCCCGGGCTGTACCCGACCATCGTCCCCTCGAGCGAGCGGACGCGAGGCGTGACGAGATCGATGTGAGAGTATCCACGTCGCCATCCACGCCACGTTCCGTACTGCTCGTTCTTGGCATCGATGCCCCACGACTGATACGTCTTCACCAGCCAGTCTTGAGCCGCCTTGAGATTCGGCGCGCCCATGAGTCGCGGACCGAGTGAGTCGAACAGCGCTTGCGACAGTTGATACGTGCGCGAGCTGTCCATACCGAGCGACCAGATTCGCTTGATGATTGGATCGCTGGTCGGAAAGGTTTGCGCGACCGCCCCGTGGGAGGCGGCAACGGTCACGGCGGCGGCCATGAGTATGAGTTTTCGCATTCTGCGGATGATCTGAGTAAGGGCGGGGGCGCTTCACGCTCGTCCATAAAAGTACGAAAAGGGAGAGGATCTCGCTGGATCCTCTCCCCTTTCGTTCCACTGCTCGGGCCCGCCGGTGAGACTACGGAACGGAGGTCACGACAATATCGTAGACAAGAGTGCTGTTCGGCGGGACCGTCCCGGTTACAGTGTTACCGAATCCGAGCGCCGACGGAATGACGAGCAGGCGCTCGCCCCCGACGCGCATGCCCTGAAGCCCCTCCTGGAGTCCGACCGTCTCATTCCCGAGCGTGATCTGCACGTCACTACCCTGTTGGAACAGCGCGCCGGTCTTCAGAAACCCGACGAAGGTAATGGTGAGAGTGCCAAGGCCCGTGAACGGCGCTCCGTCGCCGAGAGGGCCGTCTTTGTAGTAGACCCCGGACGGCGTCCGCTGCATCGTCGAGATGTCGACGTGCAGGCTCGCATCGAACGACTCGTGCGCAGGATCGGACGGCTCGCTACCCGGACCGTCGACGTTGAGATTCAAGCAACTCGTCAATGACACCACCGCCAGCAGCGCGACGACCGAGCGCGCGGCGACACGATAGGCCGGACGAGAATTCAAGGACATGCGCACGATCGGACTCCAAGCAAGATGTCAGGGACGAATCAGCGAACTCGCACCACCGCGAGTTGAACCGTCGACGGCAAGAGCTGCCCACTCGATGTTACCGTGAGGAGCGCGTCCTGGCCACTGGCCACCGAAAACCGCAGGAACGAAACGCCACCACCGGTCAGCTGCACGATATTCGCCACACCGTCGGTGAGTGATCGCGTCGCGAGCGGGAACGGGGTCGATGTGCCGCCACCCGTCAACGCGCTGCGAAGATTCCAGCTCGATTCTTGAAACCGCGGGTCGACGCCGGCCGCGTTGTCATCGATGAAGACCGAGATCGCCCAGTCGCGCATGAGCGAGTTCGGCGCCGTACCCAGCGCACTGGTGAGATTCGTGATGCCGGACGTCTTCGAGTTGACGAGGTTGAACCAGAAGGCGCTCTCGGAGCCGGCCGGCAGATGATCGGCGGCAAAACGAAGGAAATTCCAGATCGCGCCGCGCGTTTGCAGGTCGTCGTCATTTGCATCGAAGCCCACGGGTGACTGGCTTTCGGTCCGCGCCAGATACGTCTGATAACGACGGAAGTTGTTCACCTCGAACGTCGTGTATGCCGCGGTCGCCTTGGGATCGTTGAATATGGACGCGTCGAGATTCGAGCGAGGGCTTCGTCCGGACGCGCGCCAGAAATTGAGCTCTTCGGCGGTGTGCGCGAGCCCTTCGTCGAGCCACTTCTCCTCGAAGTTTGTACCGGCGCCGTTCACGTACATACGTCGCGACGCGTTGATCAGATGTTGGTACTCGTGCGCGACGGTGCCGTTCGTGAAGGTAATCACCTGGGACTTCGTGCGCTTGTTGTCGTTGACCACGCCGGTGCTATCCGGCACGAGCAGATAAAACATCTCTCCGACATTGCTTCCGGGACACGGGCCAGGTGAAGCCGTTCTTGGAAAGAGGTCGCGCTGGTAGAAGAAGCCGAGGACCACGCTGCCCGATCCGGCGGACGTCAGCTCGTTCACGGCCCGCGTGAAGAACATGATCACGTGTCCGTTGTTGTCGATGTCGGTCGGCGCGCCGAATGCGGCGCGGTCGACCGGATCGACCAACGTATCGAACGTGACCCCGATCGACCGATATTCGGCGTCGGTGAATCCGCCGGCGGGATTCGCGGTGTCAGCTACGACGATCGCTTTGTCCGTGATCGCCACTACGCGTCCCGTTCGGAAATCCGCGTTGTCGCAGAACGACGACGCGTTCGCGTTGAGCTTGAGGAGGTCGCCGACGGCCGGCACGGCGGCCGTCGCCGCTGGATTCGCCGCGATGATGTCCCGTCGCGCGCGGAACCACGAACGTGCGCTCTCCAATTTCGGTCCGGCCTCGGCGCGTTCGCGGTCGCGAAGCCGCGACTCGAACGCATCGTCTGGCACCAGCGTCGGAACGGCGGGCTGCAGCGAATGAGACGGAAGTAGCGACGCGATCGGCAGCCCGAGAGGTGCTACTCCTTGACCGCGAACCTCGATCTGAGTCGTCGCACTCGGCACACCGGAATTGTAGTACGGCACGAGTGCATACTCGGCGTTGGCGGCCGATCCGTGGACGCAGAAACCTTGGCCCGACGCGTCGGTGATGACTTGGCCGACGGCGAGATCGACCGGATTGGCGGCGGCGGTGCAGATCGATTGCCCGGGGGCAAGCACGGTGACCAGCACGCTGTCGCTCTTCGCTCCGGCGGTGGCGACGACGTAGGTCCCCGAGCCACGCCGCAGGGCGCGCATGAGGCCCGCGGCGTCGATCGAAAGCAGCGAAGGGTCGCGAACCTGGAAGGTCGGCGTCGGCGACGTAACGTTCCCGAAGGCATCGAGGCTCTGCGCGGTAACGCGCAACGTGTCGACGTTCGGCAACAGACGTCCAGTTGGCGGGCTGATGGCGATGGCGCTCACAGTCCCCGGCGTCCCGCTCGCTTGGAACTTGATCTGGGTCGCAACGCCGCTGACCGTAGCGGTGACTTCGTTCGGACCGAGGATCGTTCCCAACGTCCATGCCGCGGTAGCCTGGCCTTTGGAGTCGGTGGTCGCGAGACGCGGATTCGTCGAGCCATTTCCGAGCGTGACCGCAAACGCAACGGCGGCATTCTGAACCGCGCGTCCCGATGCGTCGGAGACCTTCACGACGATTCCACCGGGAACAACGGAGCCGACGGGCGCTGAACGTGAAAGATCAGTGACAGCGTCCAGGCGCGCCGGCGGGTTGCTCGACGGACCCGTCGCGCCGTCGCTTCCGCACGCCGCGACAAATCCGACAACGACCAGCGAGCACCACTGTATAGAGTGACGAAGAGGCATCTACTTGACTATGTGGGGACGTCGAGACCGATACCGTTACCCCAAGAAACGAGGCTGTTCCAGTACGAATCCCAACACCTCAAGGACGTTCCCGCGTGAAACCTGCAACGCGTAGCATATCAGCCACTTACGGACAGTGCTTGAGACGCCACGCGAGCACATTCCGCCAGCACCGCCGCACCAACGAAAATACTTTCTTCAGCGGCGTAGAACTTCGGCGCGTGCGCTGGGATGACCGGACCATTGGGCTCGCGCGCACCGATCCGTAGAAAGCAGCCGGGCACTCGCTCCATGTAATGCGCGAAGTCCTCGCCGGCCATGTTGAGGAATCCGAGCGGCACGACGTTCTCTGCTCCAAGTATCGTAGATGCCGCCGTGCGAGCCCAGGCGGTTGCGTCCGGCGGATTGACAATCGGCGGCGTGCCGAGATCGAGAGTGACACGCGCCTCCACACCGAGCCCTGATGCCACTGCTTCGCTGATGCGCTTGACTTCGTTCAGCATCAGCTCGCGCGACGACGCGTCAACCGCACGAACGGTCCCCGACAGTTGGGCCCGTTCCGGGATCACGTTGGGCGCCGTGCCGGCATGGATCGACCCGACGCTGACGACGCCCGGAGTGGCGGGGTTCAGTCGTCGCGCGACGATGGTTTGAAGCGCCGTCACCACGGACGCGAGCGCAACGATCGGATCTCGCGCCTCGTGTGGACGCGCACCGTGTGCGCCGCCACCGATGAACTCGATGTCGAACATATCTGCTGACGCGGCAAGTGGTCCGTCGTCGGCGACGACTTGGCCGACGGCGAACCGTCGATCGGCGTGACCGCCGAAAATGGCGGCAACGTTATCGAGTGCTCCTGTCTCGAGAATCGACAGCGCCCCCTTCCCCGTCTCTTCCGCGGGCTGCAGCACGACGAGGACGTCGCCTGCCGCCGGGTGCGCGAGCAGCAATGCCGCGGCGGCCACGGCCCACGTTGCATGAACGTCGTGACCGCAGGCATGCATGACACCGGGCACCTGCGACGCAAACGGAAGCCCCGTCGCCTCCTGAATCGGCAGCGCGTCGATGTCACCGCGCACCGCGACCACTGGCGCGCTGCGATTTCGTCCGGGGACGCGGGCAATCACTCCAGTTTTCGCAACGACCCGCACGTCGTCGACACCCAATTCGCGCAACGCGGCCACAAGTCGAGCGGCGGTTTCGGATTCGTGAAACGCGAGCTCCGGGTTCTGGTGAATATCTCGCCGCAGCGCGATGAGCCGTGAGCTGAGCGCAGAGGAAAAATGCTGAGCGACCGAGGCAGCTGCCGTCATGTGCGACCATTCGACGCGAGCGGACGACTCTGTCGCGTCATGAGATAGTATCCGCGCTCCACCTCGTCGTCGGTGAAAAACGCGCTCACTGTGTATCCGGCGTTGAGTCCCCACTGCATACCAAAGCGCACAGACTGCCGCCATTGCGCGGCGATGTTTGGAGCGTGGGCGAAGAGCGACTCGGCGTTGGCGGGAATCTCGACCCGAATGCAGTGCGGCAAGATCGTGGCGCCCGCGGCGCCCGCGATCCATTCTGGCGTGGCGACCGGCGACTGACGGCAGTCCGCTGAATCGAGCGTCCGCTCGGCCTCGGCGATGGCTGCGTCGATGTCTTCATCGCGTGTCGGCCATGCGACAACCAGTCGATCGGTCGGCGTGCCGCCGTGCAGCACGCTGTCCGTCACACCATACATGTCTTCGATGTACTCGGCGAGTCGGGCGCCGAGTCGATTGAAGTTCAGATGGGCGTTGCGTGCGACGAGCGGATCGAACGTCCAGTAAATGACCGAGGCGCCGAGCGTTCGCACGAATTGCCGCTGGTATTCTTTTAGTCGCCTGCCGAGTCCGATATTTCGGGCGTCAGGACGAACGGCGAGCATATCCGACCAATGAACGACCCGCCCGCGCTCGACGCCCGTGAGACCGAACACGAACCCGAGCAATTCACCGTCGCTCGAAAATGCTCCTGCCGCGACGCCGCCGATCCGCTGTGCGACTTTCAGGATGCTGACGGGAACGACATCGGTGAATGCGTCGCCCCACGTCGAGCGCTGCAACTCGAAGCACGCTTGCCGCTCGGCGTGCGTCGCGAGCGGACGAATCTCGATCGTGGAGGGATCCATGCAGGAGGCGCGCGGGGTCGGGTCGGGAGTCGCGTCAGAAGCTACGCGCGCAATGACCGCGTTGCTACCAGGGGACCGTTGCAGCGCTCAATCCCACGAACCATGTGCGACCCGGCGCCGGCTCATAGAATTTCGTGGCTGCCGGCGTTGCTCCCGCCGCGTTGACCGCGACGGAGCCCGCGTACTGTTTGTCGAACAAGTTCTGCACGCCGAAGACCGGCGCGAGCCACGGGCGCCCGAATACTGCTGTCCCGCCAACACGAAGGTTGATGATCCCGAACGATGTCGGATCTCGAAACTGACATGTCCCTGTGCGCCCGCTTCCGGCGGGACACGGGCCGGAGAGCTGGGTGAGGGCGTTCGCATCGTTCACGAAGACCCGGCTCTTGGCGATGCCTTCGGCAAGCAGATACGCCTTGCCGATGCGCCAGGTCGCCGAGCCCTGAATCTGATGCTCTGGAATTCCAGGGATCGTGTTGCCCGCATACTGCGTCGTGCCATTCAAGAAATCTCGAAAGCGGAAATGCGAGAGCGTATACGCCGTGTTGAGCGAAACGGGGCCGATGTCGGTTCCCAATCCGACCTCGGCGCCCTGACGACGCGTGCGGCCCGCGTTGCGATAGTACGTGCGGCCATTTCCGCCGGGAACCTCGAACGGAATGAGCTCGTCGCGCACTTCGGTATCGAACAACGCGATGTCGTACTGCACTCCATGCCCGGCCACACCCTTTGCGCCCGTCTCGTACGTCGTTGAATACTGCGGCTTCAGATCCCGGTTCAATCCGGCGCTGCCATCCGCCTGGTTGCCGAGCTCTGTGGTCGTTGGCGTCTCGAACGCGGAACCGACATTCGCGTAGAGCGAATGGAGCGGTGACAACCGCATCGCGAGACCGAGCATCGGACTCACCGCGTGGAGCGTGCGACTTCCTGAATCGTCGCGGCCGTCACTCAAGAAGTGATCTTGCACCTCGAAACGAACCTGATCGGCGCGTACACCAGCGGTCACGCGCCAGCGACCGCGTTCGATTTCGTCGCGCAGGTACGGGCCGATGCTTGAAACAAGCTCTCGCTGATCGAGCGTGAGACTTCCCTTCTCGCGCGGGAGTCCAGTGCAGCTCGCGTTTGCCGTCAACACCGCATTGCAGTTCGCCCAATTCTTCCTCGCGTCGTTCAGCCACTGGGCGTCGGCGCCGACGCTGACGCGATTTTCCAGACCGGAGACGACGAACGGAAGCGTGACGCGCGCGGCCGCTCCGCCTTGTCGCCGATCGACGCCGACAACAGCGAAGGTGAGTGGGTTGAACAGCGTGCGTGTTCCGCCATACACCTGAGCCGAGACTTCACCGTCGTTCGCGATCGGTCGTCGCGCGGACAAGCCAAGCTGTACTTGGTGAACACTCTTGCGCGCCTTCTTCGACACCGATTGCGCGTCGGCCTGCTTCGGGTCGGCGTCGAACTGCGCCAACGTCAACGCGCCAGGATTCTCGGCGACCGGCATGTCGAGTCCGAGCCCGACGAGTCCAATTTCCGTCGCGCCAACATTGGTTACTGCGCGCGCGAACGCGTTCGTGAGCTGCTGGTGCGCGTAGGCGCGATAGCCGTCGGAGTGCGTCCGACCAATGTTGCCCTCGTAGGACGTCGACCCCGCTGTGCCACCGAATAGTCCGACGAACCGCTGCTGCGATGCGCTGCGAACCGGGTTTGCGTCGGGTCCGGTCCATGTGCGCGCTTGGACGGCAAACGGCACCGTTGGCGGATCAACGGAACGCAAGTCGACGACTCCGCCGGCAGCGTTGCCATAAAGCGATGCGGCGGCTCCGCGAATCACTTCCACGCGTCCAACAGACTCGAGATCCAGATAATCGATCGGCGTCTGGCCGTCGGGCAGCGTCAGCGGCATCCCGTCGCGCAAAATGCGAATGCTGCGCGCACCGAACTGCGATCGCGCGCCGAAACCGCGAATCGAGACTCGCGTGTCCTGTGACGGATTTGTCCGGTTCGCCACGGTTACGCCGGGGAGCAACGCCAACGTCTGCTCGACGAGCGTATGCGTGAGTCCGGGTGACAGGCTGTCGGGACGCAACGTCGTGACCGCGTACGGTAGATCGAGGGGTGATCGGCCGATGTCGCGCGTCACTGTCACCATCGGCGGCAGGCGTCGTGGCAGCGAATCCTGACCGCTGGCTGTATGCGCGAGGAAGGCGAGTGATGCGGCAGCGAGAATGCGAGCACGACACACGATCGAATGAGCTCCGCTCAACGAGATGCAGCCCAATCTATCACGCCGCCAAACGTCACTCCATGATGGCATGTGCTCCCGCGCTCCCGTGCGTCTGTCGGACGAGGAGCAACAGCGGTATGAGTCCCAGGATCAGCAGCGCGCTGAGGACGTAGATTCGGCTGTACGAGATCACGCTCGCCTGCGCTGTGATCTGGTGATCGATCAGCGTTAGAGCTCGCTGCCGCGCGGTCCACACGTCGGCGCCGCGCGCCACCATTCCATTCGTGAGGGCACCGACGCGCGCCGTCGTGATGGGGTCGCCCATTGCAATGTGATCGCCCAGCACTTGTCGTAGCTGAGCCGTGTATCGCGCGAGGAGCGTCGCGATCCCGGCAATGCCAAACGAGCCACCGAGCTGACGGAAGAAGTTGTACAACCCGGTGCCCTGAGGAAGCTCCTGTGGCGAGAGCTCGGCCAGCGTCACTGTGGTGAGCGGCACGAACATCAGTCCAAGACCAACGCCGCGGTAGATGAGTGGCCAGAAAAAATCCTCTCGCCCGCTTTGTCCCGTCACATGCGCGAGCTGCCACGCGGCGAGCGCGAAGACGAGCGCCCCGATCGTAATGAGGATTCTCGGATCGAACTTGTTCGTCAGCCGGCCGACGACTCCCATCGATACCGCCGTCGCGATCGCGCCCGGCAACAACGCGATACCGGTTTGCTGCGCCGTCATGCGCAGGTCGCTTTGCATGAACACCGGCAGAGTGAACGACATCGCGTACAGACCAATGCCCATCACGACGCCAAGCAGCGTGCCGACCCACATCTGCCGATGCTTCATGACCCGGAAGTCGATCACCGGATGCTCGGTGGTCAGCTCGCGCCACAGCAGCGCGACTCCGCCAACCAACGCAATGGCCGAGAGCCAAACGATCCGGTTCGAGTCGAACCAGTCTTCGCGTTGGCCGTGCTCGAGCACGTACTGCGCTGCTCCGACGCTCAACGCGAGCAGCATGATGCCTTGATAGTCTACCGACGGCGGCTTTCGTTGATGCTCAGAGTCGTGCACGTACCCGGCAATCATGACGGCTGCCAGAATACCGACCGGAAGATTGACGTAGAAAATCCACGGCCAGCCGTAGTTGTCCGTCAGCCAACCGCCAAGCGTCGGGCCGATCGTCGGTCCAACCATGACGCCGAGACCGAACAGCGCCATCGCGGTGCCGGCTTCTGCTCGCGGAAATGACTCGAGCAAGACCGCCTGCGAGACAGTCATCAATGCGCCGCCGCCGAGCCCTTGCACGACGCGCCAGAAAATGAGCGCGCCGAGCGAATGCGATGCGCCGCACAACAGGCTCGCGATGGTAAAGAGCACGATCGAGCCGACGAAGTAGCGCTTCCGACCGAAAAACGAGCCGAGCCATCCAGTGAGCGGAATGATGATGACGCTCGCCAGGATATAGCCCGTAGATACCCAGGCGATCTCGTCGAGGCCGGCGCCAAGGTTTCCCATCATGTCCGGCAGCGCCACGTTGACGATCGAGCTGTCGATGACTTGCATGAGCGCGGCAAGCACGACGGCGAATGCGATGATGTATTTGTGCGGATCGCCGCGGTCGCGTGAGGCAACCGGCACCAACGGTGCTGCGTCCGGAGGCGCGCTGACCGCGGCGGTATCGGTTTCGAGACGTGCAGGCTGCGCCATGCCGAGGGTTCCTACGCGGACCGCCGACGCCGGGACGGCGCGGCCAGCGAGCGCTTTCGCGCTCTGCCGCGCCACTCGGCAAGCGCAGTATCGATTTGATCGATGACGTCGGCGTGAATTTCGTCGATTGATGCGAAGCGTTCACGCACCACGGGCGACAAGCTGCCGAAGGTCTCTCGCATCGATGCCATGAGCGTTTGGATGCGACGCCATTGCTCGATGCGGCTTTCTACGATCCGCGCGAAGAAGTCCGGTGCGAGCTCGTAGTAGTCGCGACGGTCGCCGGCGCGACGCGTCCGTTCGACGACGCCGCGTTCAACGAGTCGCCTCGCCTCGGTGCTGACGCTCGCTTTGCTGACCTCGAGGCCGGTGGCGATTGCGTCGAGCGAGCGCGGCGAGTCGCTGAGGAGGAGCATCGCGAACAGCCGGCCAGCGATGGGCGACAAGCCATTCGTCTCGGCGGCGTGCCCCATTCGTCCAATGAATGTTTGCTGGTTCCGGTCCATGCCTTCGCTCCGTTCAGAACGTTCAGTATCTACTGAACGATAAACCAGTTGGTGCCCGGAGACAACGGCGCCGACGGGTCTTGCTCGGACGGCGATATTCCCTACATGCACAATCCCGAGCCCATCATCTTGAGCTGGAGCGGCGGCAAGGACAGCGCGCTGACGCTCGCCGCACTCCAGGACGATCCGGCGTTCCTCGTGGTCGCTCTGCTGACAACCATCACGACCGGCTACGATCGCATCAGCGTCCACGGAGTGCGCCGCACGCTTCTCGCGGCGCAAGAACGCGCAATCGGGTTGCCTGTGCACGAGATCGTCATCGAGCCTCAGTCATCGAACGCGGCTTATGACGCCGCGGTCGAGCGTGCGTTGGGCGACGTTCGGCGTCGCTATCCCGACGTGCGCCGCATTGCCTATGGCGACCTCTTTCTCGAGGACGTTCGGCGATATCGTGAAGAGCGCCTCGCTCCACTCGGATTCGAGGGATGCTTCCCGCTTTGGGGGAGGGCGACACCTGCGTTGGCGCGCGAGTTCATCGATCGCGGATTTCAGGCGCGACTCGTGTGCGTCGACACCACGCAGCTCGAGGCGGGGTTCGCCGGTCGCACGTTCGACGCCGCGCTGCTCGAGGAGCTGCCGCCCAGTGTCGATCCGTGCGGAGAGCGCGGTGAATTCCACACGTTCGTGTCAGCCGGTCCTTGTTTCGCTCGCCCGATCGAGTACGACGTCGGTGAAGTCGTGCTCCGCGACGGCCGCTTTGCCTATTGCGATTTGGTCGAACGATAATTTCGGCCATTGAGGGCGACGATCATATTCAGCTTCGCGTACCACCGGCGTGATTCTCGCTCGGTAACAGTCATGTTGAATCCATTATCTTGACGAATGCCTCGACACTCCAGCGCCTCATCGGTCATGTCTCCTCACTCTCACGATTCTCAGATCGGCATCGTTTCGCGATTCGCGTTGTCCTTGGCACTGTGCGTCGGGGCAACCGCTGGTGCGCAACAGAAACAACAATTCTCCAGTCTATCCGAGGCGCTGCAAGCGACGCCTGTCCTCGTGGGTCGGGGCGAGCCACAGAACGTGGTTTGGCTAGATGGCGGAAGCCGTTTCTCGTTCATCAACACGGACCAGCGCACCGGCCGTTCGGAAATTCGCGCATACGATCCGGCAACTGGACGAGACACGCTCTTGTTCTCCGGGGCAGGCCTCACAATCCCTGGGACGACGAATCCATTTCTCTATGAGGGATTCCAGTGGGCGCGCGATTTCAAGAACATCGTCTTTCAGGCCAACTTCAAGCAGATCTATCGGCGATCCGGCACCGCCGACTTCTACATCTACTCGTTGGCCAGCCGTTCGCTGGTGCTCGCCGGTAAGGGCGCCCGAACCGCGGAGCTCTCGCCCGACGGAACGATGCTCGGCGAGGAGCGCAACGGCGACATGTACGTCGTCGATCTCTCGGCCCATCAGGAGCGCCGGCTGACGACCGACGCGCGAGCGCACGTCTTCAACGGCCACTTCGATTGGGTCTATGAAGAGGAGTTCGGCCTGCCGCAGGCGTGGAGTTGGTCTCCCGACAGCAAACACATCGCCTATTGGCAGATCGACGAGAGCAAGGAGCCGGAAATCCAGATCACCGATTACAGCGGTCGACATCCCGAGTGGGATCACATCCGCATTCCGCAACCCGGCGATACCAATCCGACGGCCCGCGTCGGCGTCGCGGATGTGAAGACCGGCAAGACGGTCTGGCTCGACCCGCACGAGCGCGGCGAGTTCTACATCCCGCGCATCTATTGGACGAGCCGACCGGACACGCTCGCGATGATCGTGCTCAACCGCCAGCAGAACGACATGAAGCTGCTGTTCTTCGACGTCACGACCGGCGGGTCCCGTCCGGTGATGGAAGAGACCTCGAAAACATGGATCGACGTCTACGATTTCTACGCCGGCGTCCAGGATCTCATGTCGTTCCCCGAGAAATCGCACGAATTCTTCTGGGTCTCCGATCGCGATGGATATCAGCACATCTATCGGTACGACTATTCGGGCAAGCTCATTCAACAAGTCACGCACGGCCCGTGGAGTGTCACGCGCATCGAAGGCACTGATGTGGGCGCGCAGCGGATCTATTTCACCTCGACCAATCCAACGCCGCTCGAGCGACAACTCTGGCAAATCAAATTCGATGGCACGGATCTCAAGCGTATCACGACGACACCCGGTCGTCACTCGATCAACATGTCCCCCAACGGGCGCTACTTCATCGACACCTGGTCGTCGACCACACAGCCGCGACAGGTCGAGCTGTGGTCGACGACAGCTGGAAAGCTTCGCACGATGGAGTCGAACGCGCAGACGACACAGTGGCTCGCGACGCACGCACACAGCGCCACGGAGCTGTTCACCTTCACGACCAGCGACGGCGTCAAGATCGATGCGTCGATGATCAAGCCGCTCGGGTTCGATCCGACGAAGAAATACCCGGTGATGTTCGCGATCTACGGCGGCCCCGGATCACAAGGCGTCTACAACCAGTTCGACGGCTCGGGATGGAAGCAGTGGTTGGCCCAGAACGGATACATCGTCGTCGACGTCAACAATCGCGGCACGAACAACTACGGCCGCGACTTCATGAAGGTCGTGTACAAACAGCTCGGCAAATACGAGGCGCATGATTTCGCCGAAGCGGCGAAGTACCTGAAGACGCTTCCATACGTCGACGGCGATCACGTCGCGATCATGGGCACGAGCTACGGCGGCTACAGCACGCTGATCTCGATGGAACTGTATCCCGACGTGTTTTCGATCGGGATGGCAAACTCCGGCGTCGCCGACTGGCGGCTCTACGATTCGATCTACACCGAGCGCTACATGTCGACGCTTAGCGACAACACCGCCGGCTACGAGCAGAGCTCCGTCGTCGTGAATGCGCCGAAGCTGCGCGGACACTTGCTCATGATCCATTCGATGATGGACGACAACGTCCATCCACAGAACACCATGCAGCTATTCACGGCATTCACCAATGCCGGAAAGGACATCGAGGAACGAATTTATCCGCCCGGACATCACGGCGCCGCGTACAATGCGGAGAGCGCTCGACTCATCAATCAGGTCGAGTTCGATTTTCTTTCGCGCTTCGCCGGTCGGACAGGCGTTGTCGAGCCGGCCAAGCCATAGCACGAGTTAGCACGGGTTAGCACGAGTTCGTGAGGAGCAGTTGACAGCCCAGCGTCCATCTTGCAGCCTGTTTACATACCCAAAACTGCCACCCGTCCCCTCAGAGGCCCCATGTCCCGACTCGTAGGAACTGTTGCAATCGCTGCCGCCACGACATTGTGCGCGTGTAGTCAGAAGGAAGCCGCGACGACCGACACCACGAAAATTGCGCAGGCTGGCGCACCGGGCACCCCCGCAGCAAACAACGCATCGCTCGGCAGCTTCGACCCGGCAACGCATACTGCCGTCATCCACGCCAAGGATTTCGCCTTCGACGCGCCAGACTCGATTACCGCGGGCTGGACAACGTTCCACCTGGTGAACGACGGTCCGAATCTTCACCACGTGCAAATCGTTCGCCTCGACAGCGGAAAAACGGCGGCCGATTTCGGCGCCGCCATGCAGGCCGCGGCAAAGTCCCACGCCCCGCCGCCAAGCTGGATGGTCTTCGCTGGCGGGCCGAATGCGCCAAGCCCAAAGGCCGAGGCCGAGGCGACGGTCGACATGCCGCCGGGCAACTATGTGCTCATCTGCATGGTCGACATCCCGGATCATGTCCCCCACTTCGCGAAGGGGATGATTCATCCGCTCAAGGTGACAGCGGCGACCGGGTCCGCCGCAGCTGAACCAACAGCAGACGCCACAGTGTCGCTCGCGGACTACTCGTTCACGACGCAGGGCTCGCTGACTGCGGGGAAGCATACGATCAAGGTCGTGAACAAGGGACCGCAGCCGCACGAGCTCGAGTTGGTGCGCCTTGCGCCGGGCAAGACGATAAAGGACGCGAACGAGTTCATGGAAAAGGCATACGCCGGCAAAGCCGATGGCCCGCCGCCATTCGACGCGCTCGGCGGAATCGCTTCGGAGATCCCAGGCATGAGCGAGTACTTCACCGCGGATCTCACGCCGGGCAACTACGCCTTCCTTTGCTTCGTCCCCGACGCCAAGGACGGCAAGGCACACCTCGAACACGGCATGATCAAGGAATTCAAGGTGAACTGAGCGCGTCGCAATCGACGAGAAGACACAAAGCCCCTGGTCATCGACCGGGGGCTTTGTGTAATGTCTGACTCCGCTCAACAATTCACCGACCAGGCGAAACATGTCTCGCGCGCTTCGTCTCACCGTTGCAATTCAGCTGCTCTCCGCCTCGACAATCGTCGCGCAGCAGACGACTCCCTTCACTGTTGGATCAGCGACCGCCGCGCCCGGGACGACAGCCTACGGCGCCATCGCAATTCCCAGTGGGTCGGACTCAGCAACCCAGATCGCCGTCGCGGTCATTCGCGGCGAGAAACCGGGGCCCGTCGTCGCATTCGTTGCTGGTAGTCACGGAACCGAATACACGTCGATCATCGCGATGCAGAAGCTCATCTCGCGCATCGATGGACGCACGCTTGCTGGGACGGTGATCGTACTGCCGCTCCTCAACGTCGCCTCGTTCGAGACGATGACACCGCACATCAACCCGATCGATCGCAAGGGGATGAACTCGAGCTACCCCGGCGATCCGAACGGTACACAGACGCAGCGCGCGCTTTCCGAAGTAACGAGACAGATCGTCGCGCCGGCGAACGTCGTCGTCGATCTCCACGGCGGCGACCTCGACGAAGATCTCCGGTCGTATAGCTACTGGTTTCGCGGCGGCCGAGCCGCGCAGGACTCGGCCGGTCTCGAGCTCGCGCTCGCATTCGGACTCGATCACATCATCGTCACGGACGTTGATCCCGGTTCGCCGAACGCGGGCCGGTCGTTGTCCGGACAGGCGCTCGTGCGTGGGAAGACGGTGCTGGTCGCGGAAGCCGGACGCAGCGGGATCGTCGCGCCGGCCGACCTCGCTGCGCTCATTGATGGTTCTCTAAATGTGCTTGGCGCGCTCGAGATGATTCCGCGTAAAGTGACGCACGTGCAGCACCCGATCTGGCTCGCCGGCGCCGGTGCACGCGTCGCGGCCGATAGCGCCGGCGTCTTCTTCCCCGCCATCGCGCGTGACACGCGGGTGACGAAAGGCCAGGTCCTTGGACACACGACGGATTTCGTAGGCCGGACGACGGGCGACATTCGCGCGCCGGTCGACGGGCTCGTCACGTTCATTCGCGGCGTTCCATCGATGTGGCCGCGCGCGACGCTCGTGAACGTCGCGCCCATTCTCGAGAAGCCGGCACCCTGGGTGGCGCCGAAGTAAGACGCCACCCGCTGGGCGTTGGTCTAGCGGATTTGCACAGGCTGCGTCGAACGAATAGTCATCGTCGAGCCTGCGGGGATAACCGACTGTGTGCCGCCGGTACCGAGGGATATCACCGTCCCGGCCGCTGCGCCGAGCAACCCGCCGGAAATGATTTTGCTCAAATCGCCGCCGCTGATGATCGCGCCGAGTACGGCACCAGCCGCCGCACCGGTCGCGGCGCCGCGCACCGTCGAGCTGGTCGTGGCGTTCGTCGACTGATTTTGCACGTTCACCGATGAAATGCTCGCGTCGAATGGATAGGTTCGACCGTTGAAGCTCAGGCTGTCGAACGCGAGACGGATGACCGCTTGCTCCGTCGGCAGATAGGCCGTGTGGATTCCATTCACGTGACCAAAGACCGTCGCGCCGGCCGGGACCGCCGTCGCCCCGTTCTGCGCCATGACCGGATCGGATACCGTCGCCGTGAATCGGTCTCCTTCGTGGCTCGATGAGGTACCGAGCGCTTCGTTCAGTTTCACGTTCATGGACGTGCCGCTTGGAAGCGCGCGACGATTCACCGGTGTCGCCGGCGCAACCTCGCCGCTGGACTCGACGCGCGCGTTCTGCGAGCAGGCAGCAACCGCCAGCAAGCTGCCTAGCGCCAAGATCAACTGTGTTTTCATGAATCCTCCTCGGAACACCGTTAGACCACGATAGCGGCGGCAAATCGTGCGCCGGTGTTGCCGGCCTCCGCGAAAGGTCGCAGAATTCGCTTCGACCTTTCGCCCCCGAACTGCCATGCCGCCGATTACTCGTCGTGATTTTCTCGCTCAGTCCGGATCGTGCGCCGCGCATCTCGCGCTTGCCGCGTCCGTCATGCCGAAAGCAGCACGACGGCTCTGGGCGCGCAACGCCTACGGACCAGTCGTCGCCGCCGAGCCCTTCGGCAATCTCGAGAAGGTGTCGGACGGCGTCTGGGCGCTCATCTCCACGCCGCTGACCGGTGATCGTACGACATTGTCGAACGGCGGCATCATCGTCGGCCGGAGCGCCGTGCTCGCCATCGAAGGATTCAATCAACCGCAGGGCGCGGTCTGGCTCGCGGGCAAAGCGCGCGAGCTCACGGGTCGGTGGCCGACGCACGTCGCGCTGACGCACTATCACTCCGATCATGCGAATGGCGTCGCCGGATATCTGAGTGACGCGCAGCATCCGACCGTGCGAGCGACCGAGCGGACGCGCGCGCTGATTCTCGAGCGCAATCGTCCGGCCGATGATTCGCGTGCTGCCGCGCTGCACGACGCCGTGATCATGTCGCCGACGGACGCCGGGTCGCTCGATCTTGGTGGACGCACGGTGCGAATCATGCCGCGCGCGGGTCACACCGAAAGCGATGTCTCATTCGAGCTCGATGATCCCAGTATCGTGTTTTGCGGTGACCTATTCTGGAACGCGATGTTCCCCAACTTCGTCGACGCAATTCCGACGAAGCTCGCCGCATCGGTTCGCGCGCTGCGGCGGACGCGCGACACGGTGTACGTTCCGGGTCACGGGGCGATCGGTCGTGTGAGCGACTACGATCGGTACGTGTCGATGCTCGATGAAGTCGAACGTGCCGCGCGCAAGGCCCACGCTGCCGGCATCACCGCCGCCGACGCCGGCAAGGATTTCCATCTGCCTCAGACCCTCGGCGACTGGACAATGTTCTCGCCGGTCTTCTTTCAGCGCGCATTCGAGGCGTGGTACAAGGAGCTCGGCGCGTCCTGAGAGCGGCACAACGCGAAGCCGGCTTTCACTTGGTCCCCGTCGACGGCCCTCCCTTGACCGTTACGACGCCCGACTGTTCGCTCACGATGTGCGCCAGGAACACGCCCGCCACCAAGGCACCCACCGTAAGGAACGTGCGCGGACGATCCAACCGACGCACGGCGATGCTCGCAGCGTGCTGCGTCGGGATAGTGATCGCTTCGTCGCGCATGAACTCTTCGGGGCCGACCGAGCGTTCGATTTGCGTCACTGCAAGCGTGAGTTGACCGGAGTCGCCGCGAAGAATTCGTCCGTCGAGCGTCGTAGCGTTCGGGCCGATGGCGGTCGCGAGCGCGGTCGAGCCGGACGGGCTGAGGACGAGATGCACCGTCTCGCCCGGCCGCACGCCGGTCACTGACGCGGCGTTGTACTCGTAGCAGCCAGTCCCGGCCGCCAACGCCGGGACTGCTGCCATGAGAGTTCTGACATATCGCGATACGCGCCTGCCGCTCATTGCCCCAGACATGCGGCGCCGGTCGCGTCAGACGTCGTGTTCGCCGGATCGTTCGCGTTCCGCGCCGGCTGTGACGTCGGCGCTGGAATATTCGTGTTCGTGTTGCGCTCCGATGCATCGTACAGGAAGCGGGCTGGAATCTTTGCACCCGCCACAACCGGCACGAGGTTCGGCGTACACGTACGCTTGTACAGATTCCACGCTTCGATGCTCTGGAAGTCGGCGATATACTCCTCGATCAGAATTTCCGCGAGCAGGGGACGTCCCGTCAGCCCCGATTCAGCGGGCAGGCCGGCGAGCGCGCGCGCTTGGTTCAGCTTGGCGAGCGCCGTCGCGTTGTCGCCCGAGCGCTGCGCCGCTTCCGCCCAGAGCAGCAGGTCTTCGTTCGCGGTCACGAGCGGTTGCGTGTGATTCGGCGCAATCAGCGAATCGTTGAGATCACTCTGATCGGAATTGAAGTACGCGCTGAGGCGTGGATCTTTGCGCGCCTTGAGTAGCGCGACGAACTGTGCATTCGGCGCGATGTAGCCCGGGCGCTGCACGATGTCGAACTGGTACCAGAAATTCTGTTCGTTGGAATTGCCCGAGAACACCGCGTTGAAGTTGTCCGCGGGATTGGTGATGCCTTTGCTCGCCTCGGTCACGACCTGCGGGTACACCGTCGGGCGCACTTCCGCGGTGTGCATGAGGAATCGGGCCTTGAGCGTGTGAGCCAATTCGGTCCACTTGGTCGGATCGCCGCCATAGGCGAGATCGGCCGACGCCGGCCCGACGTTCGTCGGGCCGCTCGCCGCGAGGTTCACGATCGCGCGCGAGAGCAGCGCTTGTACGGAGTCGTAGATCGCCATCTGCGGATCGAGCGGCGGGTTTTGCTCCGACGTGAGCGCATGCGTGTAGGTCAGGTCACCGAACATGTCGGCGCCCGTTCCCACCAGCAACGCTTCCATCACCTGCCCGACGCCAAGAAAGATGGAGTCGTGCGCGGCCGTGGCCTGCGCCTCGAGGCGACGAATGTCGACGAGCCCACCACCGGTGTACAGCGAAGCATGGAAGCCGTTCGTCACGTCCTCGCTGACGCCATAATTGTAGATGTCGATGTACTGAATGTTGGTGCCGAGCAGTTGTTGCGCCCACAAGTTCGTCACTCGGACCGGGTCGCTCTCCAACTGTGCCCACACCGCGGCCTGTATGCCGACGAACAACTGACCGCTCGTCGCTTCCGTGGGCCGATTGGGATCCGTGCTCAGCTCACCGCCGGTGAGGAAGTTGTCACTGTTGCAGGCCACCACGAGCGCCATCGCGCCGGCGAGGCCCGCCAGTCTGATTCTGCTATGCATACGTCGTGATGCTCCGTTCATCGATTGAGCGTGACCGCGACGACGAACGAACGTGTCTGCGGATTCTGGAAGAAGTCGATCCCCTGCGTGAGGAACTCGGAGCCACCAAGATTCGTCTCGGGATCGAGTCCCTTGTACTTGGTCCACGTATGCAGGTTCCGGCCGGCGATGCGAATGAGCGCGCTGCTCAATCCCAATCGCGAACGCACCCACGGCGCATCGAGCGTGTAGATCATCGAAAGCTCACGCCACTTCACGAAGCTTCCGTCCTCGATGAACTGCGACTGTACGGCGCTCGCGCTGCCGCCCGTCGTCGTGAACCAGTTCTGCCAATCACCGAGCGTGCGGAACGCAACCTTTCCCGCGCCCGGGCCGGCTACCGCTTCGTTGCCCAGCACGTTCTGGCCGAAGATGCCCGCGGTATCTCGCCGGATATCCGTTTCCGCGGCCGTTCCGAAACGATCGAGCGCTGACCGCGTGCCGTCCCACACCTGACCGCCGCGGCGGATGTCGAACAATGTCGTGAATTGAAGTTTTCCAATGCGCAGCGAGCCGTTCAACCCGCCCGTCCAATGCGGATTCGGATCGGCGATCACCTGCTCGTCCGGGTTCACCACCGGCCGATTGTTCGAGCCTGCGATGTAGAGGGCGCCCTTCTTGAACCCCGACCCGCATGCCGAGTCGACGCTGACGACCGCGCCGCCGGTGCCCGGGAGCGCCGCTTGTTCACCCATTCCGCAGCGAATGAAGTCCTGACCGCGCAACACGCCCGGTGCAAAGCCAACCGTCGACGAACCGATGGCGCCGGTGAAGCCTTCGTTGTTGTACGGAATGAATTGGACGCCCTGAATGAGCGATGTGACGCGACCGATATTCTTGGCGTAGTTGGCGCCGAGACTGAAGTCGACGTTGCGACTCGTGTATGGCCGCACATTCAGCGCGAGCTCGACACCCTTGTTCGACACCGTCGCGCCGTTGACCAACGCGGTCGACGCACCCGTTGCCGCGGCGTTTACCGGCACCGGCAGGATGACGTCGCTCGAACGCTTGTTGTAATACGTAAAGCTCAAGTCGGAGCGCTGCCCAAAAAAGCCGAGATCGGTTCCGACTTCCGCCTCGCGATTTCGCTCAGGCCTGAGATTGCTGTTGCCAAGATTGCTGCCGGTAACGACGCCGCCCTGCCCGCTCTGCTTCGAGCCGATGAAATCGCCGAAGCCACTGCCGAAGATCGACGTCGTCGATAGCGCGCTGATCGTGGCATACACCGGCGGCTCGCGCCCCGTCTCGCCGTAGGCTGCGCGGAGACGACCATTGCTCAGCCAGCCGATTCCCTTGTCGGCGCCGCCAAACAGGTTCGTAAACGTCCAGGCTGCGTCGACCTTCGGGTACAACGCCGTGCGATGCGACGCGCCAAAGGTCGAAAACCCGTCGTCGCGGACACCTGCCGTCAGGTGGAGTTGATTATAGAAATCCAATTCAGCTTGACTGAAGTATCCGGCGACATGGCGCAACGAGCGGAATTCGCTCGGCGTGTAGCTGACGGTGTTCTGGATCGCCAACGGACTCGGCGCGATCAACTGGTCGCCGAAGATGAAGATCTGGCGGTTGCGCCGGGAATTGAGATTCTG
>JAICYT010000025.1 GCA_025934075.1 Gemmatimonadaceae bacterium | reverse complement strand
GAGCGGAACAAGCCACCATTCTCGTTCTCGATGAGCGCGAAGATTCGATTCGGATCCGCGCCAGAGACGGCGACGCCGATCTTGCCGTCCAGGCCCGACGGAAGTCCCGGTGCGCGCGTGATGTCGGTCCACGTCTCGCCGCCGTCGGTCGACTTGTACAAGCCGCTGCCCGGCCCGCCGCTCGACATCTGCCACTCCTTCCGATACGCCTCCCAGAGCGCGGCGTATATGATGTTCGGATTCGAGTGGTCGATCGAGATGTCGGCGCTGCCCGTCTCGGGACCTTTGTACAGCACTTTTTTCCACGTCTTCCCGCCATCGACGCTCTTGAAGACGCCACGCTCCTCACTCGGCGTTCCGTATTTCCCGAAGTCGGCGACGAACACGATGTTCGGATTCGTCGGATGGATGCGGATGCGTGAAATCGCATCAGAGTTCTCGAATCCCACGTGTGTCCAGGTCTTCCCGGCGTCGCTGGATTTGTAGACGCCGTCGCCGGGCATGATGTTGCCGCGGATGCAGGACTCGCCCATCCCAATGAACACGACATTGGGGTCGGACTCGGCCACCGCGACGGCGCCGACCGAGGCGCTCTTGATCTGACCGTCGGTGACGGAGGCCCACGTTTGCCCGCCGTCGGTGGTCTTCCAGAGGCCGCCGCCCGTCGCGCCGAAGTATCCGACTTTGGGTTGGCCTTTGACGCCGCTCGTCGCGATGGAACGCCCGCCGCGCTCGGGACCGACGCTGCGCCAGTGGTATGCCTTCGATAGGACGGTGTCGACGGGAAGAAAGGCGCGCGCGGGCTCGCGTTCCGCCCCGCGCGTGAGATTGAATACCGAGGCGACGCCGGCCAACGCCAGCGACACCGAGAGACCGACTCGAGCGAACTGATGGGACATTGACCAGCTCTCCATGGGGGAGGGACGAGAGGGGAACCAAGTAATCTTGTGTCCCCGACCGTCCATTCGCTACGTCAGTGACCCATCTCATGTAGCGCGCCGCTTCTGTACCGATGAGGCGAGACCAATGTCGCGGATGCCGCTCAGATAGCTCGAGCGGCATCCGCTGACATCGTCCGTCGAGTCAGATCAATTCGACCCGGGTGCGTGAAGTTGGCCGCGAATTTCGCCGCCTGGGAGATCGCCGGGCGTGTTGGTGACGGGCGGGATGCCGTCGTTCGTGTGCACGTTGACATACGCGCCACCGCTTCTCATCGCCGCGATGAGCTCCGCGAGCGAGTGACCGGCAAGCGGGCCGACGAGATTGGCCGCGGTGAAGTGGCCTTCGGCCAATACGCCGTCGTGACGGCCGCTGCCAAGCGGACCTTGAACTGGCGCGGTGCTCGGGAACAACCACTCGACGATAGGGCCGTTCACTCCGGGAGGCGCCAGATGGATGTGCGCCATGAAGGCGTTGTCGATGTTCGACGCGATCAGCTTGTAGTCGACCGAGGTCCCGTCGTCGCTGATGCGAAAGATGGCTTCGCCCTGCGCGAGGCTGGCGTTGGGCGGGTTCTCGCCAGGGCCGTCGAGATGGGTGCCGAGGTTCATTGCGGCAGAGCGGGCGAACAGCGGTGTGCGAATCTCGACGCCGGTCGGCGTCGGTCGCTCGTTGTTGCAGGCCGCGACGAAAAGCAGGGCGGCACTGAGTGGTAGTACTCGATTCGCTCGCATCATCAATGACTCCGGGTGACAGGTCGTCCTCGTCGTTCGCATGTGCGCGATCGGTGGGGCAGCGCCGCTCCTCCGATGGCATTCACCAATACGTTGGCGTCGAGGGAGGTTCCGCGCGAATGAGATCGATTACCGGGAAGGCTGGCAACAACGGATGAAAGGCGGGGTTTGGGCAGGCTCTTGAGCCCTGACCGTTGGGTTCGGTACTATTGGCTCTTGTGAACGTCTGTTTCGACCGCTAACGTCGCGGGTCGAGTGGCGGCTCTGGTGAGCCGGCACGCACCGCTGCATCGACGCGGCGGTCCTGTGTACGCTCACTACTCCCGGTGAGCGCGACCATCCTCGCTGGAGACTGGCAGATGTCGAGTAGCCCTCTCGGGTTTCGTCGTGGCACGTATGCCTTGGCCGCGGCGGCGGCTTTCATCCTGACTGCGTGTTCGGAAATCGCGACGACGTCGCCATCGAAGGCGATCGCGCCTGGGTCAGCGTCGTCGGACCAGTCGCCGGAGTTCAATGATCCGAGTGGTCATGGCCACGTGTTCCACACGAAGCAGTGGTTCGAGAACGCCGGCAACGCGCACGGTCATGGGCCGGGCGGTGGTGGATCGAGCACGGGGATCTCGTATCACGGTGGGCCGGTCCTTCAGGCCGGGACAAAGGTCGTCGCCGTCTACTGGGCTGCCTCGCCCATCTACACGAACGGGCCGACGCCGGGAACGCACGGCGATGGCTCGGGCGACGCATCATTGGTCGGATTCTTCCTAAGGAATCTAGGGGGGTCGCCCTACTTCAACATCAACTCGACGTACACTGATGGAAGCGGGAGGAACATCGTCAACTCCATTAGCTACACTGCTTATTGGGCCAACAACATTGGTGTTCCGGGCAACGGGCAAAGCGTGAGTGACGCAGCTATGGTCGCCATGTTGCAGAGTGGCTTCAATTCAGGTGCCCTCACCTATGACGCGAACACGCTGTACGCAATCTTCACTGCCGGAACGGTGAACCTGGGGGGTGGCTTCGGGAATCAGTATTGTGCGTATCACACACACGGCACGGTGTCGGTTGGTGGTTCCAAGACAGTGCTGTACGCCGCGATGCCATACGACAACGCCTATCCGGGGAGCTGCACGAACGGAACAATTGCTCCAAATGGAGATCCGGGCGCAGATGCCGAGGTCAACACCCTCGCGCACGAGACCGAGGAGACCACGACCGACATGATGGGCACGGCGTGGTTCGACACTCGGGGTTATGAGAATGCTGATAAATGCGCCTGGACATGGGGCACAACGCACACTGCCTCGAACGGTGGGCTATACAACATCACGATCGGCGGAAAGCAGTTCCTCGTTCAGCAGAATTGGGTGAACAGCGGTACCGGTGGTTGCCTGCAGGGATTGTAGGAGTCAGCCGAACAACGAGGCGGGCCCGGCCAATTGGCCGGGCCCGTTTCTTTTTCGCCGACGCTACAGCAGATCCTTCACTACGCTCAGGCTGATCGCGGGGCTTAACTAGAACACGACGGCGCCCGCGTCGATCGTCTTCAACCCCTTCGATCGCAACAACACATTCAACTTCGCCAAATCGTTCTGAATCGCCGATTGCAACGCCGCCCGCGTGTCCTTCACCTGCTTCGCCAATACGCGATCCACCTCGCGCTGCTGCGTCGTCGGCGTGAAATCCGACGCCGAGATTCCACCCGCCAAGTAGTTGAGCTGCCCGCCGAGCTTGACCGGATACCGCACTTCGTCTTGCCCGTGACCGGTCATGCGCAAGTCGACCAAATTCCCCTCGACCGCCATGAATTTCTTCTCGACATCGTCCGCTGATCCGCGCACGTCGGCTGGCGCGTTGAGCGACTCGATCTGCGCACGAACGTTCTCGATCGTGTTCAGCATGTCGGCCGTCGTGTTCATATCGGTTTGCATATTCATCAGCAGTGCGCTCGACGCACCAATGTCCGCGACGGTGACCATCGTGTTCGGATCCTTCAGTACGTCGAGTGGCTGGCTGAACGTTTCGCCGTCGACAGTGAGCTTCACTGTGTAGCGGCCCGGCGGCATCAAAACCGCGAGTGTTCCGAAACCAGGCGCGGCGCGTGTCCCGTCCGGGTCCATCGTGAACTCGGGGTCGTACATCGGCTTCGTGCGCATGCGCGGCATCTTCGTCGACTCGTCGCGAAGATCCCAGTACACGCGATTGAGTCCCGCGTGGCGCGTTCCGTCGATCTTGCGCACGGTTTTGCCGGTTGCATCGGTGATCGTGATCGCCGGCGCACCGTTGCCAGACGCCGATTTGAGCCAGTAGTTGATCGGCGCGCCGTACTGCGGATTCGTTCCCGCCGTCGGATCATCATTCGTCGCGACATTGCCATTGATGTCGCGGAACCGATAGGTCGGACGCGGCGCGAAAAGATGCGCGTTGGACGCCGTCACTGTCGCGTTCATCCGTTGCAGTGGCGACAAATCGTCCAGAATCCAAAAGCCCCGGCCGTACGTCGCAACGACGAGATCGTTGAAGTGCTCCTGCACGATCAAGCCGTACACCGGCGCGTGCGGCATACCAAACTGCATCGGCTCCCAGTGCTCGCCGTCGTCTGACGAGACGTACAATCCGCCTTCGGTGCCGAGATACAACAAGCCGCGGCGAACGGGGTCCTCACGGATGATGTGCGCGTAACTCACGGGACTTTTCGGCACACCGTTCACGATCAACTTCCATGTCTTGCCGAAGTCCTTGGTCTTGTAGACCCACGGATCGCGATTGTTTTCCTGATGCGCATCGACGATGATGTACGCGCTTCCGGCATCGTAGCGCGACGGCTCGACGTGACGCACCGAGCCCCATGTCGGAATTCCCGGAATGTTCGCGGTGACGTTCGTCCACGTCTTGCCGCCGTCGCGCGTGAGCTGTACGAGTCCATCATTGCTCCCGGTCCAAATCACCCCTTTCTGTGCGCGCGACTCGGCGATCGCGTACACGACGTCCGCATACTCGACGCCGATGTTGTCGGGCGTGAGTCCGCCGGAGCTCTGCTGCTTCGATTTGTCGTTGCGCGTCAGATCGGGACTGATGACGTGCCAACTGCGGCCGCCGTCGCTCGACATGTGCACGAACTGACTGCCCGTGTACACGGTGTTGTGGTCGTGCGGAGAGATCGCGAACGGCGCGTCCCACACGAAGCGGTACTTCACGTCGTCCGCCGGATGGCCACCGGTGCTGAGCGGAAACACTTCGACGTTTTGACCTCGACGCGTGCGCTCATCGAACCGAATGACGATGCCGCCGCGACTCCCCGAGCCCGATGCCGTCGACCAAATGATGTTTGGATCGACCGGGTCAGGCGTCGCCCAGCCGCTCTCGCCGCCATCGACGCCATGCCATTCGCTGCGCGCGATCTGACCACCGGTGCGACTGTTGCTCGGCCCGCGATACGATGGACCGTCCTGCTTGTTGCCGTAGACGTAGTACGGAATGCGATTGTCGACCGTGACGTGATAAATTTGCGCGATCGGCAAGTTGATGCGATTCCAGAACCGCCCGCGCGTCGTCGAGATCGAGACGCCCGCGTCATTCGCGACCGCCATTCGCTCGGCGTTGGTCGGATCGATCCACATGTCGTGATTGTCACCGCCCGGCGTCGTCATTGGCGGACCGGCGTTCGGGTTCGCGGCACCGCGTCCGCCACCGGGCGCGGCACCTCCCCGTCCGCCGCGACCGCCCGCGCCGCGCCCGCCTTCGGCGACCGTCACGCCGCCATCCGTCGAGCGACTGAATGACGCGCAGAGGAAATACGTCTCGTCGGGGTTGTCCGTCGACACCGCCATGCGCGTGTAATACGGTTGACGACACGCCAGATTGCGATCGAAGCTGATGACCTTCCACGTGGTGCCGCCGTCTTCCGAGCGCCAGAGCTCACCATTGTCCGTCGGCTGACCGTGCAGCGGATTGCCGTCGCCGGTCTCGATCAATGCGTAGACGCGATTCGGATTCGAGTGCGCGATGGCCAATCCGATTTTCCCAATCGTGTGCGTGGGCAGACCATTGCCTTGCAACTTGGTCCACGTCGCGCCGCCGTCGGTCGACTTGTACAAGCCGCTGCCCGGCCCACCGCTCTCGCGTCCCCACGTGTGCATCTCGAGCTGCCACGTCGCCGCGAACAAGATCTGCGGGTTTGTCGGATGCATGACGACGTCGATGCCGCCGGTGTTCGGATCGACGAAGAGCACACGCTGCCATGTCTTGCCACCGTCCGTCGTGCGGAAGATGCCCCGCTCTTGCTGCGGACCATAGCTGTGGCCCTGCGCCGCGACGAAGACGATGTCGGGATTGCCCGGATCGATCGCGATGCGCGCGATGCGCCCCGTCGAGTCCAGTCCCATGTGCGTCCATGTGCGGCCGGCGTCGGTCGACTTATAGATGCCGTTGCCGATCGAGATATGGCTGCGAATGAACGCCTCGCCCGTGCCGGCCCATACGACGTTCGAGTTCGACGGCGCGACAGCCAGTGCACCGATCGACGACACGGGCTGGTCGTCGAACGTTGGCGTCCAGTGAATGCCGCCATCGGTGGTCTTCCACACGCCGCCCGATGCGGCGCCGGCGTAGTAAACGTTCGGGTCGCCAGGTACGCCGGCGACGGCATCGGTACGATTGCCGACGGGGCCGATGTAGCGAAAGCGGAGCGCGGACGCCATTTGCGTCGGATCGAGCGGCGCGGCCTGTGAGCCCGCTTGCGCGCCGACCGCCAGTGGGACCGCGGCCGAGCAGATGAGTGCAGCGACGAGCAGAGGTGCGGAGCGAATGCGAGCGGTCATGAATTGCTCCCTGGGAGTGTCAGGCAGGATACGAATCGATCATCATTCTGGCTCGTGCGAGCGGCGCGTCAAGATCGTTCGTTCGGGGAGTGCCATCCTCTGCAGTCCTCTGCGTCTCTGCGGTGAAGCCGTTGGCAGTTCGTAATTGGTGTCTGACCCCAATTCTGGTGCAATGGTTTGATCCCGTCCATCTTGAACGCGGCTTCCATTCTTCTCCGGGCACTCCGTCTTCAGCGACAGGCCGCGGTCGCCGATCGGTCGACAACAGCAGATCCTTCGCCTCGCACAGGATGACTAAGAACTCCGACACGCATCCCGCCATTCATCTCGAGTATCCGGACTGGGTCGACACCGTCGTCGACTGGGAGCGTCGATATGCGTCGGATGAAGAAAAGATGCGCCTCACGATTGCTGTCTCGCGTGAGAATGTCGTCCGCGGAACTGGTGGGCCGTTCGGCGCGGCGATCTTCGAGCGCGACTCGGGTCGTCTCGTGGCTGTCGGCATGAACAGCGTGGTGCGTTTCAACAACTGCGCGCTGCACGGCGAGATGGTGGCATTCATGATGGCACAGCAACGCATCGGCTCGTTCACGTTGCATTCACCGAACCTGCCGACCCACGAGCTGTTTACGTCGTGCGAACCGTGCGCGATGTGCCTGGGCGCGACGCTCTGGAGCGGAGTGCGACGGGTGGTGTGCGGAGCTGCGCGCGAAGATGCATCGCGGCTCAACTTCGACGAAGGCCCGGTGTTTCCGGAATCGTATCGCTACCTCGAGGACCGCGGCATCGCGATCGTGCACCACGTGCTTCGCGAAGACGCGCGTGCGGTGCTCGAGCTGTATCGCACGACGAGCGGCAAGATCTACAACGGATGACGATCTCGCCGACGGCCATCGAGCTTAGCGATCTCGTTGCGCGATGGGTCCATGTGATTGCGGGCATCATGTGGATCGGAAACTCGATGCTGTTCAACTGGCTCGATCGCAGCCTGCGTCCATCGTCTCACGTCACCGGCGACAAGACCGCGCTCGGCGAAATCTGGCTGCTGCACAGCGGAGGATTTTACTTCGTCGAAAAGACGTTGCTCGCCGAGCAGCCGCTACCGCGTCCGCTGCATTGGTTCAAGTGGCAGGCGTACACCACGTGGTTGAGCGGCATGGCGTTGCTGATCGTCGTTTACTACTTGGGCGGCCGAGCGGTGCTGGCCGATCCGACCGTCGCACGACTCAGTCATGCCCAGGCGACATTGATTGGGCTCGGCGCCATCGTTGGCGGGTGGGCGATCTATGAGGCGATGCAGCGCTTCGTCGCCCCGCAGGCGCCGCGCGTCGCCGCGATCGTATGGCTTGCGGCGCTCACGACGATCGCGATCGCGCTCACGCAGCTACTGAACGGACGCGCGGCATTCCTCCACGTTGGCGCGATGCTGGGCACGATCATGGCGGCGAATGTCTTCTTCACGATCATTCCGTCGCAGCGCGAGCTCGTCGCAACTGTCGCGCAAGGGCGCGGCGGCGATCCGAAGGTGTCGGCGAGGGCCAAGCGGGTCTCGATCCACAACAACTACTTCACGTTTCCCGTCATCGTGTTGATGGTGAGCAACCATTTCCCGTCTGTGTATGGAAGCGCCCACAGTTGGTCATTGCTGCTCGTGCTGATCGCGTCGGGCGCGGCCGTTCGCCACGTGCTCAACATCCGATTCGCGTATCCGACATGGAAGTCGACGCTCGCCGCGACGATGCTGGCGAGTGTTTTGGTGCTGTATCTGCTGCTTGCGCCTGCCACCGCACCGTCAACGGTCGGCGCCGTGTCCGCCATCCCGGACCACGTTTCATTTGTCGACGCTCGTCATGTGATCGACCGGCGATGCGCGGTGTGTCATTCCGCGCAGCCGGCGGACCTGACCTTCGGCGTCGCCCCTGCCGGTGTAATGTTCGACACGCCGGATGAGATCGCGGCGCGCGTATTGCGCATCCGCGAACGCGCCATCGTGACGCGGACGATGCCGCCGGCGAACAAGACCAACATCACCGATACCGAGCGTGCGCTCCTCGCTCGTTGGATCGATCAAGGCGCGCATATCCCATAACGTTGTCGATCGAGGGAGGGGACGTGGCTTCAGCTGAGCTACAGGCGCTCGCCGGATGGGAAAGCTTTTACGTGATCGTCGGGTCATCGTCGGCGGCGCTCACCGGATTGAATTTCGTCGTCATCGCTCTGGGTGCCGAGTCCAGAACGACCGGTGCGCCGGCGGATCTGAGCGCCTTCGGCACGCCGACGATCATTCACTTCTGCGCGGCGCTGCTCCTCTCGGCGATCCTCAGCGCCCCGTGGCGCAGTCCGTGGAGTGTGGCGGCGAGTCTCGCCGCCTGTGCGGCGGCTGGTCTCATGTACTTGGGGCGAATAGTGCTCATCGCACGGCGCGGGACGACCTACAAGCCGGTGTTCGAGGATTTCCTCTGGCACTTTGCGCTGCCGATCGTCGCGTACACGTCGCTGTTCGTCGCGAGCACCGTGTTCACGACACACACCGAGAGTGCGCTGTTCGGAATAGCGGTCGTCGCGTTGCTGCTCATGTTCATCGGCATTCACAACGCCTGGGACACAGCGACGTGGATGGCGTTTCCGGCGCGGCGGGAAGAGGAGACAGCGAAGACGCGACCCACACCCTCGCCGCCTAACTCCCGCGGTACGTCGAGTAGCCGAACGGGCTCAGAAGCAGCGGGACGTGGTAGTGGGAATCGTCCGCGACACGGAAAGCGATGACGATGTCAGAGTAAAACGCGTCGCGCTTTGTCTCGACGAAATAGTCGGCGACGGCGAAGCGCAAGCGATATTCGCCGGGCTCGATGCCGCCGCGCATCGGTGGGAATTCGCGGACGCGGCCATCATCGTCGGTGACGGCACTCCCGAGCACTTCGTCGCTACGCATGAGAGTGACGCGAATTCCTCGTGCTGGCCTTCCAAGCGCCGTGTCCAACACGTGCGTACTGAGCGTGCTCATGAATCCGCCTCGTCGCCGAACAATTTCTCCAGGCGCAGCCGCGTGATCTTTCTTTGCTCCTCGGCGGCGACGCGCAGCTCGACCTTCGCCGAATTGTGGAGACGACCGCGCGCGAGTGCCAGCATCTCGTCGGCCGTCTTGCCGGTCGCGCAGACGATGTAGATGTAGCCGAAGCGGCGTTCGTACTTGATGTTGGCTTCGACGAGCGCGTCACGAACCGCGTCCTGCGCAGTGGCCACGGTCGCTTGTTCACCGGCGGCCCAGCTTCGTTCGCGTTCGCCGTGCGGTGACGCAGATTCCGCCTCGCCAATCCGAGGATGACGCGCGAATGCTTCGCGCCAATCGTGCTGATCGAGCGACCACCAGACGTCGTCCGCCGCGGCGAGCACTTCATCGAGCGACGCGTACGGTCGCCGAGCGACCATCGTCGACACCCAACGCGGCGCGCCGCAGCACGCGGTGAGAAGCTCCGCGGCGCGAGCGGCGGGAAGCGCATTGAACTCGTGCACGGTGATCGTCACGTCGCCGCGGCTCGGCCGAATACCCGGAGCCGAGCCACGCCGCCGTCCGGATAGATGTTGAGGCGCACGTGCGTTGCCGGAGGGGCGGAAACGTTGTCGAACCGATGTCGCGCGTGTGGTTGCAGCGGAGTCTCGGAGACGAGCACGCGCCACGTCGCCGACGCCGCGTCGGAGCCTGGCGGATCGCCGACGTCGCAGTACTCGAGCATCGCCGAACCCGGTGCGTTGCCCTTGAAGCGATCGGTGTCGAGCTCGATGCGCTCGACCACGCCGCGTCGCCCGAGGCGAATGACCGACCAATCGTGCCCGGGACCTCGGCGTCGTTTCGTCTCCCAGCCATCGCCCATGTGCGTTGAGCGTCCTGGCATGATGAGATTCTGACGATGTCCATAGTGCATGTCGCTGCACAGCACAACGAACCCGCCGTTCTCGATCGCGGCGAGGTCGGCCTCACGGCCGGCCGCGAACACGTTCTCATCCGGCACGACGTCGCCGTGCACGCGGAGACGCGCAATCCCACCGTCGGGAAAGATGTTCAGACGAAGATGCGTCACGCGTTGCTTGGCGTCCGTGACCGCGAAAGAGTTGTGCGTGTCGCCGGCGAGCGGCGAGGACGGAAGCATCGGCCACCACGACGCTTGGGGCCCGAGCAACCATTCCACCAACGGAAGTCCGGCGACCGAGCATGCGTCGATGCTCGCACGCTCGGGAAAGTTGCCTGTGAAGAAGCTCGTGTCGATAACGACACCGCGCACGATGCCGGGCAGGCCGAGTCGAATGATCGCCCAGTCGTGGCCGGGACTTCTGCGACGACGCGTCTCCCAACCATCCATCCATTTTCCGCGCTCGGTGTACACGCCTTCGCGCCATTCGGGCGCGGACGCTTTGATGAGCGATTCCTTCGGCGCGAAGAATTCATCATTCGCGGCGACCACCGCGCTGCCGAAACGCTCGGCCGCGAGGTCGGGGAGATCGATGAACACGAGATTCGGGGAGGGAAGACCGGGAGGGAACTACGAGAGCTACCAGAACTACGCTGCTATCTGCGACGACCAATCATATGTGCTCGAACGCCAATTGGCCACTGACATATGTGGCGCGTACCCGGCCAAATAATTCACGGCCGTCATAGGGAGTCACGGGGTGACGGTGCTCGAGACGCGCTCCGTCCACCAAAAAGCTCGATTCGGGGTCCCAAACAACGATGTCGGAGTCATACCCAGCGGCGAGACGGCCTTTGCGGTCGTCGAGTCCTGCCAACCGGGCGGTATTCGCCGACATCCAACCGGCAATTTGTTCCGGCTTCACGCCGCGCGCGCGCGCGCCAGTCCAAACCGCCGACAGCGACACCTGCAGCGATGCGATGCCGCCCCACGCAGCGAAGAAATCGCCGCCGGTCTCTTTCATGATCGGTGGACAGGGAGAGTGATCCGATGCAACCAGATCGATCTCACCGCCAATCAACGCGTCCCAAAGCGCGTCACGTTCGGCGCGTCCGCGAATCGGCGGGGCACATTTGAATTCTGTGGCGCCATCCGGGATTTCATCAGCGGCGAACGTGAGATAGTGTGGACAGGTTTCGACGGTGAGCGGCAGTCCCTGCTCCCGGGCCGCGCGAACCACGTCGAGTGACTTGGCCGAGGAGAGGTGAACAATGTGAACTGGAGTCGGGCACCAACTCATCAAGCGAACCAGCAGCGCAATCGCTTCGCGTTCTGCCTCGGGCGGACGCGAGGCGAGGTAGTCGGCGTAGCGGCGCGAACCTCCGATGGGCGCGGACCGCAAGCGTGTCGGATCTTCGGCGTGCACCATCAGCGGAACGCCGAGACCGGCGAGCACCGTGAATGCTTCGCGAAGATCCCTTTCGGCCACCGCGGGAAATTCGTCGACCCCCGACGGCGACAAGAAGCACTTGAATGCGCGCACGCCCGCCTCTCGGAGCGGGGCGAGCTGATCGACGTTGCCCGGAATGAGACCGCCAATGAACTCGACATTCACGATCCCGCGATCGCCCAGCGCCGCGCGCTTGGCAGATAATGCGTCGACCGAAGTCGTCGGCGGCACTGAATTCAGCGGCATGTCGAGAATCGTCGTTACGCCACCAGCCGCCGCGGCGCGAGTTGCGGTCGCGAATCCTTCCCATTCGGTTCGGCCCGGCTCGTTCACGTGCACGTGCGTGTCGACGAGCCCGGGCATGATGAGAAGATCATCATAGTCGATCGCGTGCGGCGCGTCAGGGAAGTCGTCCCAGGCGGTCACTCGAGCGATGGTCCCGCGGTCGACGTGAACCGAGGCGGGCCGCGTGGCATCCGGCGCGACGACTCGCCTCGAGCGCAAGACGACGGTCGTGTCGCCGTTGCCGCGGAACGGCGTCAGTTGGTCTCGCTCCAAAACCGGCGAAGCAGACGTTGAGCGACCTGCCCGCGATAGTCGGCAGTCGAGCGCACGTCGTCGATCGGCGCGATCTCGCGCGTCAATGTGAGCGCCGCTTGTTCGATCGGCGTGCCGCTGGCGAGTGCGCGCTCGGTCGCGTACGCGCGAACGACGGTCGGCGCAACGCTGCCGAGCGCGAACTTCGGCGAAGCGCCGCGAACGCCGGCGGCGACGATCTTGGAGATTGCCTGCGCCGCGCGTGTTCCCACTTTTCTGAACCACTGTTTTCCGTCGACGCGCGGAACTTCGACGGCGACGATCAGCTCGTCGGCGCGCATGACTGACGTGCGATACGCCGTGTAGAACTGCGTAATCGGAACGCGTCGCTCTTGCCTGATGCTTCGGAGGACGACGACAGCGTCAGCCGCGGCGAAGACCGGAACAGCGTCGGCCGCCGGCGATCCATTCGCGACGTTGCCGGCGATCGTTCCGCGATTCTGGATTTGCGGCCCGCCGATCTGCCGCGCCGCGTCGATGAGCATCGGCAATCGCTCGGCGACGAGTGGCGAGCGGATGATGTCTGTGTACGTCGTAAGCGCGCCCATCACGAGCACGTCGTGGCGGACGTCGATGCCACGCAAGTCGTCGATGCCCCAGATGTCGACGAAACGCCGCGGTGCCAGCGTGCCGAAGTTGAGCGCGACGTAGAAATCGGTCGCGCCGGCGATCGGCGTGCGAGCCTCGTCCGCCAACATGCGCAACGCGTCGTCAACCGATGTGGCGCGGCGGAGGTCGAGACCAGATATGGCGGTCCTCACGGTTGACGCGCCTTCATGATCGCGCGATAGATCGCTGAGTAGCCGGTGCAGCGACAAAGATTGCCAGACAGGGCGACTTTGATGTCGTCGATCGAGGCGTCGGGCTCGAGCGAGAGCGCGGCCATGATCATTCCCGGCGTGCAGATTCCGCATTGCGCTCCAACTTCATTCATGAACGCATGCTGCAAGGGATGGTCGTCGCCGAGTCCTTCGATCGTGACGACCTCGGCGCCTTCGACTTGCGCGAGTGGCACGAGGCAGGAGCACACCGGATCGCCGTCGACCAACACGGTGCAGGCGCCGCATTCCCCTTCGCCGCATCCTTCTTTTGTCCCCGTGAGCTGACATTCCTCGCGCACGACGTCGAGCAGACGCGACATTGGATGCGCGTCGACATTGGTGGCGACGCCGTTCAGCGTGAAGCGCACGCGACCAGGCGCTCAGGAATGGCGGGGATTTCGCGCAGGTCGACGCCGAAATGACGAATCGCGTTGACGACTGCGGGCGCCGGCCCATCGATCGGCAGCTCGCCGAGGCCTTTGGCGCCGAACGGGCCGCCGGCGTATGGATTCTCTAACATGACGATGTCGAACTCCGGCGTATCGAGTGTCGTCGGGATGATGTAGTTCGTCAACTGCGCGTTCGCCATCCCTCCGTTGCGCATCACGACGTGCTCGAGCAGCGCATAGCCGAGTCCCTGCGCCGTGCCACCTTCGATCTGCCCGCGAGCCAACGCCGGGTGAATCGGGCGACCGAATTCCTGCACCGCCGTAACCTTGACCGGCCGGACTTCGAGCGTGTCTGGGTCCATCTCGATCTCGACGACGTCGCAACCCCACGCGTACGTCGCATACGCGTCGCGGCGATACGTGTGATCGTCCCATTCGATCCAGTCAGGCGGCTCATATTTGCGCAGGACCGAGAAGCCACCGTGCTTCGCGTGATAGTCAGCCGGCGACATTCCCCCGAGACGGTCTTTCATTTCCATTGCGCACTGCTCGAGGATTTTTCCGACGACCATGCAGGTGCGCGATGCGACCGTCGGTCCGCTGTCGGCCACGAGTGTCGTGTCGGGCTGTGCGACCTCGACGTCCTCATAGGGAATCGCGAGCGCATCGGCGACGATTTGCGCGTGCATCGTGCGCGTTCCTTGTCCGATCTCCGTGCTGCCAACGGCGATGCGCACACCTCGCTCGGTGAGGTCGATCCGCGCCTTGGAGTTCAGGTGGCGCTCGCCGCTGCCGGTGAACCCTGCTCCGTGAAAGAAGAGCGCCAATCCAATCGAGCGATTCGTGCCGCGGTACTGTTCGCGCTTGGCGCGGAACTCCGTGCGTCGGACGGCCTCCTCGAGCACCATGTGTGCGCTGCAATCGGTGCCCATCACTTGACCGGTTGCGGTCGTATCACCCGGACGCAGTGCGTTGAGCTCGCGCAGCGATA
Organism: Gemmatimonadaceae bacterium; assembly: GCA_025934075.1. Taxonomy (GTDB): domain Bacteria; phylum Gemmatimonadota; class Gemmatimonadetes; order Gemmatimonadales; family Gemmatimonadaceae; genus JAQBQB01. The sequence goes on along the minus strand of JAICYT010000025.1, from coordinate 14,582 downwards.
CCGGGTCCATCGCGAGCTCCTCCGCGATGCGCTCGATGTGCACTTCGACGGCAAACTCCGTTTGTGGCGCACCGAATCCGCGGAAGGCACCATTCGGCGGCGTGTTCGTGGCGACAGCTCGTCCGCGAATGCGCGTATTGTCGCATCGATACGCACCGGCGGCGTGAATGCAGCCGCGCGACAAGACGACGGGGCTCAGCGTCGAATAGGCGCCTCCATCGAGTAAGACGTCGACGTCCATGGCGACGATGCGTCCGTCGCGCATGACGCCCGTGCGATGTCGCACGATCGACGGATGACGCTTGGTCGTCGCGATCATGTCTTCGCCGCGATCGTACAGAATCTTGACCGGTCGCCCCGACTTGAGCGCGAGCAGCGTCGCGTGTCCCGCAATCATCGACGGATATTCCTCCTTGCCGCCGAATCCACCGCCGGTCTCCGTCTGCACGACGCGAATGTGCGCACTGGCGCCGAGCAGGCTCTTGAGCGCTTTGAGAACATAGAAGGGGCATTGCACGGAGCCGAAGACCGCGATGCCGTCCTCTTCGGGCATCGCGACAACGACGTTCGGTTCGATGTAGACATGCTCCTGATGTCCCGTGCGATACGTGCCTTCGACAATGAAGTCGGCGTCGGCCAGCGCGGCTTCGACGTCGCCTTTGACGATGTCGATGGATTTGAGAATTCCTTCCGATCGTTCGGGGTCGAACAGCGGCTCGAGCTCCTCGTACTCGATCTCGACGCGCACGGCATCGACCACCTCGCGATCTTCGTGCGCGAGCAACAGAATCGGCTCGGCCAAATGCCGCACGTCGCGTTCGACGAGAAAGGGCTGATCCTGCTCGATCAGGTCGACGACGTTGCGACCGGGAATGTCGTGGTGGTCGACCACGATCAATCCTGGGACGTCGCCGACGACGTTCACCGAGCGGATGCGGCCGTGCGGGATCGTCGATCGAATCGTGCGGCCATGAAGCATTCCGGGCATCACGATGTCGTCGGCGTAGACCGCGTGGCCGGTCGCCTTGCCGATTCCATCTTTGCGTGGGACGCTGTTACCGACTGCTGCCATTGTTACTTCCTTTGGGCGTCTGCGGTGCTGCTAGGTGAAGTGCGGGCGCTCTCGTTGTGTCGTGGCGACCAAATCTCCATCACGGATTAGAACAACCCGACCTTCCCACGAACCGACGCGATCAGCTTCGCTGGATCGTACCCCACACCTTGCTTGAACACGAGACTCACGTGACGAATGTCTTCGATATGCGTTGACGGATCACCGTCGATGACGACGAGATCTGCCTGCTTGCCGGTCGCGATCGAGCCGACGCGTGCGGCACGACCGAGATACGTCGCGCCATTCAGTGTGCAAACCTTGATCGCTTCGAGTGGCGTCAGCCCGCTCTCGACGAGCAGTTCGACCTCGCGCTGATCGGAGAATCCCGGGATCACTCCGCCGCCGCCGGTCGGATCGGTTCCAGCGATCAACAAACCGCCGGCGCGATAGAAATCGACCTCGAGCTGGCGTCCTTTCGAAAAAAGCTTCACGTAGGGTGAGCTCGCGTTCGTCGCCGTCGCGTTGTACCGCTGCTCGAACTGTTGGCGAAGGATCGGATCGAGAACGTCGAGCCCCGGCGGCATCGGGCGGCCGGGAACGAACGTCTCGAATACGGTGAGCGTCGACGTCAGCGCGACGTGACGCTGTATGAGTTCCCTCATCAGGGACTTCACCGCGTCGCTGTTCGGGTCGACGGCCGCCAGCGCGGCTTGACCCGCGCCCTGCCCCGGGCAGACGTCGGGCTTCTTGTCGGCCACGAAGTCCGTCGACGCGAAGAAGCCGTGCTCCAAATTGTCGATGCCGAGTTGCGCGGCTTCGCGATACGTCACCGAGCAGAGATGGCCCGTTGTCTTGAGCCCGCGCTTGTGGCCTTCGGCGATCGCCGTGCCAAGCTCTGCGCGTGTGATGTGCATGTACGCCTTGAGCGACGTTGCGCCCATGTCGGCCCAGTAATCGACCATGCGCCGAGCGTCGGCGGCGTCGGTGAGCTCGTGAATTTGAGGGAGGCCGAGGCCGGGTCCTTCGAGATACGGCGCGGTTGCGTCGATCCACGGACCGGGACGCTCTCCGCGATCAATGCTCCGCTTGATGTTCAGATCCCCGAAGCCGTTCATGTTCCCGCCGGTGCGCATCGACGTAACGCCGCCGGCGAGATAGAGCCGCGAAAAACTCTCGGCCACATTTGCGTAGACGCCGGGCCCAGTTGGGTAGAAGAGATGCTCGTGCACCATCACGAGCCCTGGAACCACGGATTTGCCTGTGAGATCGAGGGTCTGCGCGCCGCTCGGCACCTGGACGGTCGATGCCGCACCGATTGAAGCGATCGATCCGTCGCGGATGATGATCGTTTGATCGCTCCGTGCCGGCGCACCCGTCCCATCGATGACTCGGACGTGAGTCAGCGCAATCGTTGGCGTGTCGACTTGGACGTACGCTCGCACCGCGGGAGCGAGCGTGGGTCGCGTTCCGGGCGAAGGCTGTGCTGCAACGACGTTGGCGACGGCGCTGAGGATGAGCGCCGCAAAAGCGTAGTGCGAGAGCCGGCGTCGTCGATAGATTCGTGGGATGGTCATGGCGAGAATCTGGCGCGCGGTGACCACGTGCGCCATAATCGCCGGCGTGCCCACCCGCCGCTTCCCGGAGATTGTCGTGCCACACGTCATGTCGTTCCGTCGCTCGATCGCAACGCACTGTTTGGCCGCGACAGTCCTCGTCGCGGGCTCCGCGGTTTACGCGCAGCGCGGCGGAAATCCGGCGGCGGCCGCGGCGGTCAAGACGCGCTATGCCAAGCTCGAGGTGCGAATTCCGATGCGGGATGGCGTGAAGCTGTTCACGTCGATCTACATTCCGCGCGACAGCTCGCGTGACTACCCGATTTTGATGGACCGCACGCCTTATGGCGTCGCGCCGTATGGCGCAGACGCGTATCGCACGTCGCTCGGCCCGAGTGGGAATCCGCAGTTTGCCGAATCGGGATTCATCTTTGTGTATCAGGACGCTCGCGGTCGCAACTATTCAGAGGGCGCGTACACGGAGATGACGCCGCATAAGGACGTGAAGAACGGTCCGAGCGACGTCGACGAGTCGACCGACTCGTACGATACGATCGACTGGCTGATCAAGAATCTTCCGCACAACAACGCGAAGGTCGGCATCTACGGAACGTCGTATCCCGGATTTTATACGACGGCCAGCTGCATCGATCCGCATCCCGCGCTCAAAGCGTGCGAGCCCGGTGCGCCGATGACCGATCTCTGGATGGGCGACGACTTGTTTCACAACGGCGCCTTCATGCTCGGCGCCAACTTCGATTTTTATCTCGGGTATGGCCGCACGCCGCGCGCACCGTCGCTCGGACCGGATCCGCGCTATCCTGGGCCGGAGAGTGTGACTGACGCGTACAAGTTCTTTCTTGAGATGGGACCGATCGGCTCGGGCTCGCGTAAATGGCTGCCGGCTGAGAGCGCACCGCTTTGGGACGTCGTCATGCATCACCCGAGCTACGACGCGTATTGGCAGGACCGCGACATCAGTCGTCACGTCAAACGAGTTCCGGCGATGCTGGAGGTCGGCGGCTACTACGATGCCGAGGATCTCGCCGGACCATGGCGAACGTTTCGCGGAATCGAGCGGCTTTCACCGGGCGCGGACAATCACATCGCGATTGGACCGTGGTCGCACGGCGGGTGGTCGCGGGGCGAAGGCAACGCGATGGGCAATCTTCGCTGGCAGACGAAAACGGGTCCGTGGTTTCGCGATTCAATCGAGCTGCCCTATTTCCTGCACTATCTGAAAGGTGATGCGGCGCCGTCACTGCCCAAGGTGCTCGTCTATCGCACCGGCGGGGAACGGTGGGACCGCTATGACAACTGGCCGCCAAAGAACGCCAATTCGAGATCGCTATATCTGTTGCCTGGCGGTAAGCTCGGTTGGCAGCGCCCGCAGACCCTCTCGAGCGCCAAGAATGCCGACAAGTTCGACCAATACCTGAGCGATCCGGCGAATCCGGTTCCCGTGGTCGGGCGCGTGGATCGAAGCGGGATGCCGCGCGACTACATGACGGGCGACCAGCGATTTGCGTCCAAGCGCCCTGACGTCCTCACGTTTCAAACGGAACCTCTCACGGAGGACGTGACGATCGTTGGGCCGATTGCTCCGGTGCTTCACGTCGCGACGAGCGGCACCGATGCCGACTTCGACGTCAAGCTGATCGACGTCTTTCCCGCCGATGCCCCGAGCTGGCCCGGCGACACGACCGGATTCATCGTCGCGGGTTATCAGCAGCTCGTCCGCGGCGAGCCATTCCGCGGACGCTACCGTCGCGATCCCGCCAAACCCGTCGCGTTCGTTCCGAGCAAGCCCGACTCACTGCACTTCGTGATGCCCGACATCAATCACACGTTCCGTAAAGGCCATCGCATCATGGTGCAGATCCAGAGCTCGTGGTTCCCGCTGACCGATCGCAATCCGCAAACGTTCGTGCCGAATATCTTCGAGGCGCATCCGGAGGATTTCAGAAAGGCGACGATGCGCGTGTATCACATGACGGGGCGAGAGTCGCGCATCGACGTTCACGTTCTGCCATAGCGGACGATCGCGACGATCGGCGGACCGACGGCGATCATGTGCCACACGAGTTGCGTGTAGAACTGCCAGTTTGGTGGCGTGACCGACTTTCCGCCGAACGCAGGGACGATGACGAAGTTCATCACCAACCAGACAGTGGCACCGAATAGCGTGCCAGCGATGGTCTTGCCCGTTGTGGTCGCAGTGAACTCGCGCAAGGTGGTGAAGGTGCGGAGGGCAAGGTAGAACGCGATCGTCCAGCTGTACGCGACGGTGAAGTGGAGGAGAACGCCGAGGAACGCCGTTGCCGCGCCGCCGTCGAGCGCGGCTTTGCCGATCAGGCGCGAGGCGATGCCCTGGAAAATCCGCGATGCGGTGGTGAGGTGGAGAATCCAGACGTAGACGATGACGACATAAGAGCCGTCGAGTATGGCGACGGCGCCGCCGGCTTTGAGAATCCTGGCGGCGGCGTTCGTGTCGCGCGGAAAGGAGAGGGAAGCGGTGGCCATGGACTCGAGTGAAATGGGGAGCCCCAAGGTCTTCGTCGGGTTGGCCACGGGCTACAAGAGGGGGACGAGATGAGAGAAAAGAGAGATGAGCGGAGAGCGGGGCGGGCGCAATTGTAAAGCGAGACTGCCTAACGGCGCGACCGCCGTTAGGCGCCCGCTCATTTCACCGCCCAAGCCAAAAACCTTTCCGTATAAAACAACGCCACCTGCGAGCTCACGCCGTTAAAGACTTCGTCAAATGCATGCTCCGCCCACGGCATTTCTAGGTACCCCACGCGCGTCCCGGTCTTCGCGAGCTGCGCTGCTAACCTCGCCCCATACTTCGCCTCGACCGAATGATCTCGTCGTCCATAAATCAACAGCGTCGGGGGCAACGGTCTCGTTGCATACGTGATCGGTGACGCCTCCGCATACTCCGTTGGCATTTGCGACGGTGTTCCGCCAATCAGCGCTTCTTCCAACTCACGCGCGTGCAACGGATCTGGTCGCGGCGGATTCCGATAGGCGTCGGTCAGATCCGTCGGACCGTAGAAGCTCACGACCGCACGCACCCGGAGCAACGACGGCCGATACGCCGCCAGCATCGCCAGATGTCCGCCAGCGGACCGTCCCAGCAACACCACACGCGACGTGTCACCACCGAACTCGGCGCCATGTTCGGCGATCCAAGCGAGCGACGAATCGACGTCGTCGAGCAGGGCGTGCCATTTCCATTTGGGCGCGTGCCGGTAGTCGATCGCGAAAACGACGTACCCACTCGACGCCAGCCACTTGGCGAAGTTCGCATGCGACGTCGGGTCGCCGCGCTGCCATGCACCGCCGTACACTTGCACGACGATCGGAAACTTGCCCGGCCGCATGGGCTGGTACACGTCGAGCGCGAGTGGAATTCCGTCGGGCGTCGCGAATGGAATGTTTCGTGTGACTCGTGCCTCGACGCGTGAAATGCCGAGGAATAGATCGCGAACGACGAGCGGTCGTGCGCGCAGCGGTCGGGCTGGCGTTATTGAAAGATCTCGCATCGCCCGGTCGAACCGGCGAAGCGTAGCAGGCAGTCGCGCGAAGATCGATGCCGCCAAAACCAATGCGATCGCGCAAGCCGCGACCACGAACTTGGCGAGCGACGAATGCTGGAGGTCGCGCGCGACGAGCCCGATGCCGATCAGCGACGCGACGATGAGCCACGCACTAACCTCAGGCCCGCCCACGCCGAACGTGAGCAGGAAGTAGGTCGGCGCCGGGATGATGATCCACAGCGCGAGAAACAGGACAGCGATCGCAATCGCGACGGCGAGCCAGCGGATCACGTCATAGTACGCGCGACCGCCGGTCGTCGGATCTATCAATGTTTGTCCGTCTTATCCGCCTTCGAGCCGCGATCGGCGCGCGCCTTCGCCACCATTTGCTTCACCTCGCGCATCAAGGTCGGACCGTTGTACGGTATCCCGTCCTTGATGGTCCACTCGACGCCGCCGGTGTGCACCGGTTTGCCATCTTTGATGTCGTCCACGCCGGTCGGGTAGAGGACCTTCAAGTTCTCGAGTGGATTGCCGTTCACGACGATGAGATCTGCCTTGTAGCCCTGACGCACGCGACCGAGCTCGTTCTCTTTGCCCATGATGCGCGCGTTGTTCAGCGTGGCGTGCTGAATGACTTTGATTGGATTGAAGCCCGCTTCCTGATGCAGCTCGAGCTCGCGCAAGAGCCCGAAGCCGTACATCTGATAGATGAAGCCCGCGTCGTCGCCGGCGCCGACCAGTCCGCCCTTCCGCTCGAAATCCCGAACGGCATTCATCCAGATTCTGTAATTCTCCTTCCAGAACGTCTCGTCGGTCGACGTCCACCCGAAGAAATATGATCCATGATTGGACGGGTCGGGCCGGAAATACTCCTCGAGCGTTGGATGGAGGTAGTCGGTGAACCATGGCTGTGTGCGCGCGCGCTGCAGATCACGGGATGCTTCATAGATGTCGAACGTCGGCACCCACGCGACGTGGTGTGAAACCATGGAGTCGAGCACCATCTGGAGCCGCGCCGGATCAGCCTCGCGCCACAAGTGGCCGGCCCAACGGAATCGATCCGTCTCGTTGTTGTAGTTGTAGTACGACGGAAAGTCCTGCACTCCACCGAGAATGGCCGCGTCGGGAATGCCGTACCAGTGCTCGATGCTCGTCGTTCCAAAATGAATGTCGTCCCACGCGTTGGTCTCTTCGACGCCGACATGGTGCGCGATGCGCAGCCCCTCCTTGTGCGCTTCGTCTTCCATCGCCTGCATGACGTCGCGATCGATGCCGAGCAGCTTGATGCCGTCGACGCCCATCGCCTTGAGAGCGCGAACGTGTGCACGCGCCGAGTCGGCGTTCGTGGGCCGGCCGAATTGCGGATAGACGAAGATTCGTGGTGCGACGAGCGTGCCTTTCGCGCTCGCGTCGCGCCATGCAAGCGCTTTGCGCGTGTCGCTGCCGACGTCCCGGATCGCGGTGATGCCACAGGCGAGCCAGATGTCGAACTCGTATTGAATCGGCTGCGCCACACCGGAACGCTCGTCTTGCATGTGCGCGTGTGCGTTGATCAGCCCCGGCAGCACATACTTGCCCGTCGCATCGATCTCGGCGGTGCCAGGCGTTGCGGCCGGGCGACGACCTTCGCCCCGTTTGAGCGCGACCGGATCGAGCGCCGCGAGCTGCGTGATCGTCCCACCCTCGAGAACGATGTCGAACGGTCCGCGCGCCGGAGTTCCGTTGCCGTCGACGATCGTTGCGTTGCGAATGATCAGCCGTGCGGGGCGCACGCCGTGCTTGACGGTCGTGGTTTGGGCAGCGGTGTGCCTCGTGACAGCAATCGAAATGAATGCGGCGTAAAGAATGCGAGCTCGCATCTGGACACTGGGAAAAGGGCCGGGTAGGATGCGCCGACCGTCCAAGCTGCCCCGTCACGCAGCGGTCCGCAATACTCGCCGATGTTCGCATGTGCGCCGGTACCCGAAGTATCGCACATCGATCACTTCGCGCAGTCGCGCGTTTTTCAGCGCCGCATTGATTCTGCGGCGCCGAACCAGTCGTCGCCGAGCTGCGCGGCCTGACCTCGGCTAAGGTTCAGTCTCAGGGAACTTGATGTCCGCTCAGTGATTCTGGCGATCCGCCCGCGGCAGAATCCGGCACGACGAGCAGCTTCGGATCTACCTCGGCTGGCTGCACGTTGGTGATCTGCGTCTGCTGCATGATATGCAGTGTGTCGGCCGTCGGATCGTTCCCGAGATAGCCCTGGAATGCGACGACGTCGTGAATCCCGGAAAGCTCAGTGTTGGTGACGACCTTGACCGGCGTGCCTTCGATCTGCGCGCGGATCGCACGAAGCTTGAGCGCGTATTCGATCAGCGGACCATCGGTCGACTGGTCCGCGACGATCAGTGGCTCGAACGGATTTGGAATTTGAGTCGGCAACTGCGCGCTCCAGATTTCGGTGACCGCATGCGCGGGGAAGACCTGATCTCCCCACACGACGTGATAGTCCGCCGTCACGCGATAGTGCTGCGTCGGACGCGAATCGATTGGATCGCCGGCGCCGAGCTTCTCGAACTTGAAGTTGACGTCGAGCAACTGGATCTGGTCCAGGAATCCCTGTCCCAGCCCACCGCGCCCGCCGCGGCGACCACCGCGCGCACCGCCCCCGCCGGCGCCGCGGCCGCCGAAACCACCGCGAGCGGCGCGTCCGCCGCCTCCTGCATCACCGCCTCGGGCTCCGCCGCCAAATCCGCCACGACCACCGCCCATGACTCGGCCCAGCGCAACGACCGCCGGTCCGCCGAACGTGTCGTTGGCTGACGTATAGCGCTGATCCTTCGCGTGCTCGACGAATACTTTGCCCGAGTCGAGCGCGATCAAAAAGTCGTCGGTCGTCACGCCCTGCGGTGCCGGCGTGAACGCGAGAAACTCGATGCGTGATCGATTGTTCAGCGCGACGCCGCGTCCGCGCATGACTTCGTCGTCTTGGCCGCGCGGCGTCGCACCGGCGTAGACTTGCGTCGATGAGGAGACTCTGAACGACACTCCGGGTGCGCGGATGACCGGTGCGACTGCCGCACCGGTACCGATGAGACCGGCGACGATCGCGAATGCCAGCACGCCGCGGCGATCGCGGCGTTGAGGTGGACGACATAGGGTCGAGCTCGAGACCACGTGTACTCCGATGCATGGTGAGTGACTGAACTTTATACGCGACGCGCGGGGTGAACGTTCATTCCTGGCGCAGCACTGCCCGGCTTTCCGGCGGTTGCTTCGACCGCCATGAGAGGACATTATTGCGATCCCGGAGCGGCGCGGCTCGGGGTTCCTGATGCCCACCCAGGCGACTCCCACTCCATATGGCTGACAAGCCCGACCCCCGCCGTCCTCGTCGGACACGACGGTCCGCTGCGGGTGACTCGTCCAAGCGTCCGTCGTTCGACCCGAGAGCGTTGGACCGAGCCGTCATCGCTCGGCCGCTGATGGACGAGCTCGAGACCAAAGGCGACGATGCGCTCGTCGACATCGTCATCGACCTCAACCTCAACTTTCCTGGCGGCCGAGAGCGCGCGCGCGAGCGCGTGCGGGATCTGGCGACCGCGGCGCTGGCGACCGCCACGAAAAAAGCGGGTGCGGGCGTCGACGATCGCAAGACGGAGCTGAGCGATCAATACGTCTTCGCTCGTCTTCCCGGACGCGCGATCCGAGCGATGGTGCGTCTCGACGCGGAGTCTGTCGGCGGCGCATCGTCGGCGCCGAATCGCGTGATTTTCCGGATTTGGCCGGACTTCAAAGTTCGAGCGTTGCTCACACACTCGATCAGCACGGTCAAGGCGGACGCCGCGCTCACGTCATTTGCGGCCGGTGGAAGCAAAGTGGTGTGGGCAGTTCTCGACTCGGGCGTGCAGGGAGATCATCCGCATTTTCGGAAGCACAACACACTGCAGCTCGACGCGCCGTTGCGTCATCGCGACTTCACCGTCGGCGCGGGTGAGGTCGAGAGCCCACTCGTCGACGAATTCGGTCATGGAACGCACGTGGCCGGAATCATTGCCGGCGAGTTGGACGCAACGGATGTCGCGGCGGGTAAGACGCCGCATCCGTTAACTGCCGTCTCGCGACATCAGGACGAATCGGGCCAAGTCGTGCACGACGTCGTCCCGTTGACGCGCATTCGCGGCGTCGCTCCACAATGCACGATCGTGAGCGTGAAGGTGCTCGACAAGGAAGGGAACGGGCAGGTGAGCAATCTCATCACCGCGCTCGAAGAGATCGACCGCATCAACGGGTACGGAAAAGACTTGAAGATCCACGGCGTGAATCTGAGCGTCGGGTACGACTTCGATCCTGAATGGTTCGCCTGTGGCCAGAGTCCGTTGTGCAATGTGGTCGATCGCGTGGTTCGTTCGGGCGTGGTGGTCGTTGTCGCTGCGGGGAACACCGGCTACGGATACCAAGATACCGTGGCGCGCGGCTCCGTGGCCGCGGGTCTGCCGCTGAGCATCAATGATCCAGGCAACGCCGATCGCGCGATCACCGTTGGTTCGACGCATCGCGACATGCCGCATGTGTACGGCGTGTCATACTTCTCGTCGAAGGGTCCGACGGGCGACGGGCGGCCGAAGCCTGATCTCGTCGCGCCCGGCGAAAAAATCATTTCGTGCGGCGCCGGCACGACGTTGCAAAGTGCGCGCGACGCGTCGAACAGCGATGCGCTGTACGTCGAAGACAGCGGAACGAGCATGGCCGCGCCGCACGTGTCGGGGGCCATCGCCGCATTTCTTTCCATCCGCCGCGAGTTCATCGGTCAAGCCGACGAAGTGAAGCGCATCTTCCTGGAGTCCGCCACGGATCTCCGGCGCGAGCGCTACTTCCAGGGTTCGGGCTTGGTCGATGTCATGCGCGCCATCCAATCGGTGTAGCCTATGCCATCACCAACAACAGTCGGATCGTTCCCATACTTGCCGGTCGAGTTCACCAAAGACGGCGACGTATTCAAGCAGCCGCAGGTCGACGCGGTGCTCGAGCTCGTCGGCCAACCAGCGCCGGCGGGAGTGACGGACCTGTTCGTGATCTCGCACGGCTGGAACAACGACATTCCCGAAGCCGAAGGTTTGTACGCGAGCATCTTCGACAAGGTCAATGACGTGTTGACGCAGGGGAATCCAGCATGCGCCACCGTTCGTGCGAGACGCGCGGCAGTCGTCGGCATCCTTTGGCCGTCGAAAAAATTCGACGAAGCCTCGCTCATCGCGGGAGGCGCCGCCGCGATGAGCACCAAGGGTCCGGCGGACCTGACGAAGTCCATCGACCTGCTGACGAGCTTCGTCGCGACGCCGGATGCGACGAAATCGCTCAAGCGTGCGGCGTCGCTCGTGCCCAAGCTCGCCGACTCGGTCGATGCGCGCGACGAATTCGTCCGGATCGTTCGGGCGTACATGCCGCACGACGTGAACAGCGAGGAGCCGGTGATTGCGGAAGATCTCTTTACGCTCGACGGCGACCAATTGCTCCAGCGTCTGAGTCGTCCGGTGCACGACGGGAAGCCCGGCGGCTCGGGCGGCGGTGCCGCGGGATTCGGCGACTGGATTGGCAAGGCGGTCGATGGCGCGAAGAACCTGGTCAATCTCGTCACGTACTATCAGATGAAGAATCGCGCGGGCGTCGTCGGTGAGAAGGGTGCGTATGATTTGCTCCGCCAGATTCGCGCAGCGCGTCCGGCCGATGGGGCGAATCCGCTTCGCCTCCATCTCATCGGCCACAGCTTCGGTTGCCGGCTCGTGACGGCGGCGACCGCGGGTCCGGCAAACGCGCCGCCGCTTCCCGTCGACTCACTCACGCTGCTGCAGGCCGCGTTCTCGCATTTCGGTTTCGCGCAGGCATACGACGGAACGCATGACGGCTATTTCCGCCGCGTCGTGACCGATCCGGCGCGCGTGCGCGGCCCGATCGTCATCACGTTCACGGCGAAGGACAAGGCCGTCGGCCTGGCGTATCCGATCGCGTCGCGCATCGCACGACAGATCGCCGCGGCCATGGGCGACGCTAACGATCCGTACGGCGGGCTTGGGCGCAACGGCGCGCAGAAAACTCCCGGCGCGGAGACGGTCACGCTCGGCAAGGTCGGTACAGCGTACGCATTCGCGATGCGAGGGATCTACAATCTCGACTCGAACGCGGTAATCGGAGGGCATTCGGATCTCGCGCATCCGGAAGTCGCGTACGCGATCGTGAGTGCGGTGGCGGCCGCGTAACGGTGGAACGGTGGTACGGTCGCTCGCTGGCGCTCGCTTGAACGGTGGTACGCTAACCGCCTAACAGCGGCGTTCCACCGTACCACCGTACCACCGTACCACCGTACCACCGTTCCACCGTTCCACCGTTCCACCGTTCCACCGTTCCACCGTTCCACCGTACCACCGTACCACCGTACCACCGTACCACCGTACCACCGTACTTCAGTCGCTCCTCAACGCGACGACGGGGTCGACGCGCGCCGCACGCCGCGCAGGGAGCCAGCTCGCCGTCATTGCCGTGAGTGCCAGCAGCACCACGATGACGGCATACGTCACCGGATCGCTTGGCTTGAGATCGTACAGCAGCGTCTGAAGTACGCGCGTGCAGAGCAGTGCGCCAACGATGCCGATTGCCGCGCCGATGCCGACCAGCGTCACTCCCTGGCCGATGACGAGCCGCTGCACGCGACGCTGGTCTGCACCAAGCGCGATACGAATGCCGATCTCACGCGTGCGAGCCGCGACCGCCAACGACATCACGCCGTAGATACCGATTGCGGCGAGCGACAGCGCGGTGACCGCGAAGAGCGCCAGCAACACGGCGCTGAATCGCGCTTGAGCCGTCGCGCCGGCGGCGCGGGCGCTCATCGTCTGCATGTCGTAGATCGCAAACGACGGGGCGACCTCGTGAATCGCGCTCCGCACTTCCGGCCCGAGCGATGCCACGTCGCGCGTCGAGCGGACGAACACGAACATGCCGGCGCGTGGCGATTGTGCGTAGGGAAGGAACACGTCGGTGCGCTCCGCGGAGTCGACAAATTGGCGCGTGTCCCCAACCACGCCGACGATCTCAGCGCCGTCGCCGACGTCGAATCCTCCCTGGCCAATCTTCACACGCTTCCCAACGGGGTTCTCGTTCGGCCACAGTGTTCGCGCACCCGCCTCGTTGATCAAAACGACTTTGGGCCCTCCGAAGTGGTCGGCGTCGGTGATCATCCGTCCGCGCTTGAGCGGAATGTGCAGCGTCGCGAAATAGTCAGGCGACGCCCAGTTCACGCCCGTCAGTGGACGATGGGCGAAGTCCGGATCCGGTTGTCCGGGGAAGGTCAACAAGGTGCGATTGCATCCGCCGCTTAGCGGCGCACAACTCCCTAACGACGCATTCGTGACTCCCGGAACTGTCCGCAAACGTTCAACTAGCCGCGTGTAAAATCCCGGGAGTGAATCGCGCGCCATGCCTCCCTCCGGAACCGTCAACCGGAGCGTGAGTACGTGAGCCGGATCGAAGCCGGTGTCGATCGCCAACATCTTCGTCAAACTGCGAATCATCAAACCGGAGCCGGCGAGCAGAACCAACGCCAAGGCAACCTCGACCACGACCAGCAGGCTTCGTCCGGTGAACGCACTCAGGACGCCAGCGTGACCGTCGGCATCTCCATGCTTGAGGGTGTTCGAGAGCGTCGAGCGCGTTGCGCCGAGCGCGGGTGCGAGACCGAACAGCACGCCGATCGACAGCGCAACGGCAAACGTGAACGCCATCGCCGTCCAATCGAGTCGGATCAGCGCGAAGTCGACGGCGCCAATCGTCGATCGGCCAACGCGAGCGGTGATCTCTGGACGCACGGTGCTCAGCGCGTGCGCACCGATCCAAGCGACGATCAACGCGACTAAGCCGCCCAGGAACGCGAGGAGCACGCTTTCGGTGATCAACAACCGCACGACTCGACTACGCCCAGCGCCGATCGCCATTCGCACAGCAATCTCGCGCCGGCGGCCACTCGCACGACCCAACTGCAGGTTGGCGACGTTGACGCACGCGATGAGCAGCACGAACCCGACAGCGCCGAAGAGAATGAGCAGCGATCGCTTGACCACCGGTGCGACGCGAGCTTCGTCGAGCGGAATCGAATGCGCGCCCCAAGGACGTCCGGCAAACCTGTCGGGATAGGCTTCCGACATTCGCTTGCCCAACGCGATCATCTCCGCTTCGGCGCGCGCCGGTGAAACGTTGGCCTTACGACGCGCGACGACGTCGAGCCAGTACGACTGCGCTTGCGCCAGCTGCTGGGCATCCGACGCCGCGACCGGCAAGAACAACTCGGCTTGTCCGGTGACTCCCTTGAAGCCTCGAGGAACGACGCCGATGATCGTGTACAACTGCCGGTCGATGCCGAGCGTGCGGAGATATGTCGCGCCGACGAATTCACCGGTG
>JAICYT010000262.1 GCA_025934075.1 Gemmatimonadaceae bacterium | reverse complement strand
TTGCGAGCTCACGTCGGCGTATCGCGAGCTCACGTCGGCAGATTGTGAGCGGGCGTCGCAGCGGTCCCGTGCACCGGACCACAGCGGTCACCTCATTTCAGGTTTCGTTCAGCCACAACGCTCGGTACCGCACCTGGTCGCGTGCGCGAGCGATTCGCCGGCGCGTGCGGGTCGCCTGGAGCCGACTAGGGCCGATTCCATGTCGATAGTTTCCGTTCCGCGGATCTCAATCGACGATGTTTCCGCGATTTTCGGTGATCTGCCGCCGACCATCAGCAATCTCCGAATGCCGCGGCGTGAGCTGCAGCGATCCGGAGTGTCGCTCCGGGCGCCGGCGGTCGCTCTCGGGTCGCAGGCGTGCCGCTTCGCACCGGGAAATTGCGTTCTCCACTCGCATTCCTGCGGATTTGCTTTGCGAATGCAGCATGTCGGATCGCGCGTTCACCGGCTTGCACTCGATTCCGAGCGTCTCGCGTGCCGCGCCAGTGGTCTGAAGATTTGTTTGCGAGTCGTTCATGAGACGAACTCGCACTTCCCACTTACTAAGCCGGAGTCAGACGGGAAATGACTACATCTCAAATTGAATTCGCGGTATTTGGACACCGGTTGTCGTAAATCCGATGTAGTCATTTCGCGATCGGCTCCGGCTTAGAGTATAGGGGCGAGTGGCGTCGCGATTCCCGACGAGCGGAACGTCGCTTGGAATACGACAGCGATGGGCGGCTTCCCGTCGTATCGGCGAGCTGCGCTGTTGACTGCGGGGCTGCCCCGCCGAAACTCACTCAGCCGTCCGGCCCGAGCCTTCCAATCGTCCGACTCGGCAGCGGGCCCTATTCCTTCGCGTTTTATAGTGGCCTGGATAAATCGGCGCGTTTTGTGGTTCGCGACTCCGCGACGTGGCAGGCAGTCTGGAACAAGATCTATCTCCGTCAGTCGCCGGTGCCTCCCTGCCCTCGGTTGATTTTTCGCGCGACATGGTCGTGGTTGTCGCGCTCGGCGCTCGGCCGACCGGTGGATACGGCATTCTGATTGACGGTGCATCCGAATCTGCGAACGGCGGAGTCGCGGTGATCGTCGACTCCAGCTCGCCTGCATCCGACTGTTTCGTCAGTGATGCATTGACCCAACCGGTCGACATCGCTCGAGTGCCGGTGCGCGACGGTGCGGTCACATTCGTCGAGCAAAGCCACGAGACGAATTGCGGGTGACGGCGTAAACGACTCGCGAACCCATGCCTTGCAAGCGCCTCTCGATCGGGCGGACTGCAGCGATTCGACTAGTACGTCGCGGAGAGCCGATATCGATAGAGAGGATCGAAGCGCGGCGTCACATCGTAGGTCAGCGTCAGCACCGAATCGGCCAGCTGTCCAACCAGGTTCGGTGCGCACAAGTCTATACACGGTCCGAAGAAGCCGATCGTGATACTGTCACCCGCCGCCAGATATTTCAGCTCGGAGACGCTGGTGCTCGTATCAGGAGGATACGCGAGATACGCGTGGCCATAGCGCTTCATGAGCACGGCGTGGCCGGTCGCGTCCAATGTGACGGTCGCCCAAAGAATGGTGTTCGTGTCTCCGACCTGGCTGCCCATCACCGCCGGGAGTGGTTGACCGTCGACGTCGGTCAGAACGTACAGCCGCCTTTGGTTGGGCACCGGCGCCGTCGCCGATTCGCAGCCCAGGATGACGAGCGCCATGGCGAGAAGCCACACCGAGACCTTGGCGGTTCTGGTATGAGATATCAGGTAATGGCGATCACGGAACCGAGACGCTGCGCTGCGAGACGTGACGTTCGCGTCGTTCGAGGCGACACTCACTGGCATCCTCCCTTGGCTAGTGATTCCGAGTTCCAATTCCGACCGGGCTCACAACGTCGACGGGCGCGAGCCGACCGGTTGCGCGAGGATCGTCGCGAGCGTGCGCAGCGCGTGCTCGAACTGCACGCGGTCTGCTTCCGCACCAAGCGTGATGCGCACCGCCGACGGCACCTGCACTGAAGCGTGTCCGTCGGAACGCGTGACGTACCAGTCGGCCGGCGCAACACGCACGCCTTGCTGCTGGGCCTGCGCCACGAATCCGGCAAGCGACCACGTCGACGGCAGTGTCAGCCAGCCATGCAACGATCCAGCCGGCGCGACCAGGCAGTCGGGACCGAGAATGTCTCGGGCGAGTACGCCGCGCACCATCGCTTCGCGCCGGATGTCCGCGACGGCGCGCTTCGCTGTGCCATCTGCTATCCACGAAGCAGCCACCTCGAGCGGTAATGCCGAGAGCATCAGCATCGACGCGCGCACCGCGGCATCAAGCTGCGCCGCGTCCGTCGAACCTGGAAGCTGGACGAACGCGGTGCGTAGGCCGGGCGCAACGTACTTGGACAAACTCGCAATGTGGACGACGATCTCCGGATCGAGCGCCGCAAGCGGAGTGGCATCCGGATAGAGCGGTCCGCAGATGTCATCCTCGACGATGCGGATGCGATGACGCCGCGCAACGGCGAGCACGTCGCGTCGGCGACCGATCGACATCACGGCAGCGGTGGGATTGTGCAGCGTCGGCACACAGAAGATCGCCTGGGGCCGCAGCCGCTCGCACGCGTCGTCCAACATATCGGGCCTGAGACCCTCGTCATCGATCTGTACGGGCTCGAGGCGCACACCGGCCATGGCCGCGGCGCTATGGAGGCCCGGATACGCAAGCGCTTCGGTCAGCACGGTTTGTCCTGGCCGCGCGAACGTCGAAAGCAGCAGTGACAGCGCGTGCTGCGCGCCCGCCGTGACCACCACTCGGCTCGCATCGGACACGAGGCCGCGCGCTCGCAACCATTCGACACCGGCCTCGCGCGCGCGAACGCTTCCCAGCCGCGACTCATAGCTCAGTACGTCCTGAGCTAGTCCGTGATCATTGGCGATTCGCGCCAGGGTCTGGCGGAACGCCGCCGGCAACCACGTGGGAACAGGCGGCGCGTTGACACTCAGGTCGTGATCGGATGTGCGTCGGGTGTCGGCGTCGGAGACCCGGGCGCCGGAATCAGCGACGAACGTTCCACGACCGACGGTCGCCGTTAGAAGCCCGCGCCGCCGCGCTTCAGCATAGGCGCGCGTGATCGTCGTGAAGTTCAAGCCCAGCCGATTGGCGAGCTCGCGCTGCGTCGGCAGCGGGTCCCCGGCGGCGATGCGGCCGGCGCGAATGTCCGCCTCGAGCGCGTCGGCGATGGCGCGGTAGGCCGGCGATGCACCGGGGCGAAGTCGCGGCGTCCATCGAACGGAGATCTCGGTCTTGCCATGCATGCATTGCTTGATTATATGTAGGTCAATCTAGAACACAATCGAATCAATTATACATACAAAGCTGCTTGTATGCAACCATCACTTGGAATGACGTCGAAAAAGCGGCTCGCCGCTCGTTCGGTCAGGCGGCGCAGGCATCATCAGCTCGCCGAATCTGCCAAGGCGATTCTCGCCACTGATCCTGGCGCGCCCCATCCACTCGGCAAGGTCGCATTCGCACTTGGCGTGTCGCCGTCGCATCTAGCACACGTTTTTCGCGCCGAAGCGGGCGTATCGCTGCACCGCTACCTGCTCCAGCTGCGAATGGCGCTCGCCATGACGCGATTGAGCCGCGGCCCGCGCGACCTGAGCCGGCTGGCACTCGATCTCGGGTTCGCAAACCATAGTCACTTCACGTCAGCCTTCCGCAGCACGTATGGCGTGCCGCCGAGCGGCGTGCGCCGACTCCTTGGTGCGCGAGAGGCGCGATGATCGTCACGGTGGAAACGGACGAGGAGATTCTCGCGACTCGGGATGTGATGCGGCAGCTCCGGCCGCACATCACGCCGGAGGAGTATCTCCCCACGGTGCGTCGGATGATGTGTACCGACGCATTTCGCCTCGCCGCACTAGTGGATGCCGGCGTCGTGCATGCGGTCGCCGGGTACCGATACATC
>JAICYT010000207.1 GCA_025934075.1 Gemmatimonadaceae bacterium | reverse complement strand
GAAGACATGGAGCTCATCCGCCATCGCTTTGCCTATATGCTGCAAGCGGCCGACATCGGCTTCGAACGGTCACGGGCGGACTTCCTCCTCGCCCACGGTCGCGAGCGGTACGAAGAAGCCGTAGCCGAGCTAATGCAGTCGCGACAGGCGACGCGCGAGGAGCTATGCGGCTTCCTCGACGCGATTACGAAAGCGAATGAGCCGACCGTGCTCGCTGAAGGCAGTTTCGAGGCGCTGCGCGAGATCAATCGCCGCGCATACGTGGACTTCGAGGGCCGCGAGCGGCCGCTGCTTCGGAACGAGGAGCTCCAATACCTGATGATTCGTCGCGGCAGCCTCGACGAGAACGAGCGCCGCGAGATCGAGTCGCACGTCACGCACACCTATCGTTTCTTGGAGCAGATTCCGTGGACGCCCGAGCTCAAAGGCATTCCCGAGATCGCGCTCGGCCACCATGAGAAGCTCAACGGTCGCGGGTATCCGCGGGCGGTGACGGCGGAAGCGATACCGGTCCAGACGCGCATGATGACCATCTCGGATATCTTTGATGCGCTGACGGCCGGCGACCGGCCGTACAAACGCGCCGTGCCGTGGCAGCACGCGCTCGACATTCTGCGCATGGAAGCGACTGCAGGCATGCTCGATCAACATCTGCTGAACAGCTTCATCGACGCGAGAATCTTCGAGAGCGTGCTCCGCGCCGACGCCTAGCATCCATTTTCAATGCACTACTCCGCGCTCGGCGATCATGCGGTACTGATCACCCTGGGCGATTCGATTGACGAAAGGACGCATCGCCGTGTGCGGGCCGTGACCGCGCGCATCGATGCGGACCCGCCGCAGGGATTTGTGGATCGCGTGCCGGCGTTCGCGAGCGTCGTCGTGCACTACGAGCCACGGCTGGTAGGGGCCGACGACCCTTCTCCCCACGATGCGTTCGTGGCCGCGCTCCAACGCATCCTCAGCGACATCCGCGACGACGAGCTTCCGACTGCGCGCGTCGTTGAAATCCCGGTGTGTTATGGCGGCGATCTCGGTCCCGACATCGAGGACGTTGCGCGTCAGCATGCGATCGATGCGCAAGCGGTGACCGACATTCACGTCGCCGGCGATTATCTCGTTTACATGGTCGGGTTCATGCCGGGATTCGCCTATCTCGGCGGTCTCTCGAGCCGGATCGCAACGCCACGGCGCCGAAGTCCACGCATGGCCGTTCCCGCCGGCTCGGTTGGTATTGGCGGTGAGCAGACCGGTGTTTACCCACTGGTGTCGCCTGGAGGCTGGAATCTCATCGGACGAACGCCACTCAGAATCTTCGATATCACTCGCGACGAACCAGCGTTGCTCGCCACCGGTGACCGTGTACGCTTCTACCCTATCACTCGCGACGAATTTCACGCGTGGGCCGAGTGACGCTGCGAATCGTCGGCGCGGGGCTGCAGGCAACGGTGCAAGATCTCGGTCGGCCTGATCATCAACGTGATGGAGTGCCAGGTGGCGGGGCGATGGATCGTAGCGCGCTGCGCGTCGGAAATGCCTTGGTGGGGAACGAGGATGGTGCCGCGGCGCTCGAGGCAACGCTCGTCGGGCCGGCGATTGCGTTCGACGATCCGACGTTGATTGCGATCACCGGCGGCGATCTCGATGCAACAATCGACGGACAACCAACTCCGATGTGGCGAGCGATCTGCGTGCCCCGCGGCGCGACGCTACGCTTCGGACGACCGAAGGCTGGATGCCGAGCCTACGTCGCGCTGGCTGGCGGCATCGACGTTCCGTTGATATTCGGCAGCCGCAGCACCTATCTTCGCGCACACTTCGGTGGACACGAGGGTCGGCCGGTTCGCGTGGGCGACGTGCTTCGCACACAGGAGCCCGGGCCGATTGCACGGCAGATCGCCGCGCTCGTCCGCAACGGACATGACGATGGCGCCGTGGCTGTCGCATCATGGAGCGCTGGCCACACGTTGCGCATGCGATACTCGTCGGATCCCGTGGTACGATTGATCGCCGGCGCCCACGCCGAGCTCCTCGCGGCGCCGTCGCGCACGAAATTGTTTTCCGCGTCATTCACCGTCTCGTCGAGCTCGGACCGAATGGGATATCGTCTGGAAGGCGTCGAGCTCCCGCTGCGAAATCCGGTGGAGCTGCTTTCAGAAGGCGTCGCGTTTGGAACGATGCAACTACCGCCCGACGGCATGCCCATCATTCTCATGGCGGACCGGCAAACGACGGGCGGCTATCCGCGGATCGGCGAAGTCGCCAGCGTCGATCTTCCACTGGTCGCGCAACTCAAACCCGGCGATCGTTTGCGATTCCGTCCGGTTTCCGTCGACGAAGCTCAGCAGGCGTATCTGTTGCACGAACAGGATCTCGCCCAGGCGCGCCTCGCGATCGCACTGCGTCACTCTCGAACGAAATAGGCACATCATGACCGATCGAGTCGATTTGAATTGCGACATGGGCGAGAGCTTCGGGGCCTATCGCATCGGTGCCGACGAAGCGGTGTTTCCCTACATCACGTCGGCGAACGTCGCGTGCGGGTTTCACGGCGGCGATCCCACCGTGATGAGAACGACGCTCGCTCGCGCCCGCGAAAGCGGCGTCGCAGTTGGCGCGCATCCCGGGTTCCCCGATCTCATCGGGTTCGGACGCCGAAACATGGACGCGACGACCGATGAGGTCTACGATCTCGTCGTCTACCAAATCGGGGCGCTGCTCGGTTTCGCCAACGCCGCCAAAATGCAGTTGCAGCACGTGAAGCCGCACGGCGCGTTGTACAACATGGCCGTCGGGAAACCGGAGCTCGCCGCCGCAATCGCTCGGGCCGTGCGCGACGTCGATCGCGGCCTCGTACTGTTTGGACTACCGGGCAGTCATCTGATCAGCGAAGGTGAGGCGGCCGGCCTCCGCACCGCGAGCGAAGCGTTCGCCGATCGGAACTACATGAGCGACGGAACACTCGTCTCTCGGCGCCGGTCCGATGCGCACGTGAGCGACGCTGCAGAAGCGGTGTCGCGCGCCATTCGCATGGTCCGCGAGGGAACCGTGACGCCGGTGGACGGCCCGCCGATCTCGATGCGCGTCGACACGATCTGCATCCATGGCGACGGGCCACACGCCGCACAATTCGCGCAACAGCTTCGGGACGGATTCGAGCGGGGAGGCATCAGCGTCCGAGCGCTCCGCTAGAAACGAATCTCCTTCCCTTCTTCAGCCGCCTTGTACATCGCTTCCACAATGCGATGGAGCGCAACCTGGTCCGTCGGCGGCTCGTATGCGGTTTCGCCTCGCACGACTGCTAGGAAGTGCGCGAGCTCCGCGCGATATGACTGGATGAACGCACTCTCGCGCCCGGCGGCTCCGGTCGGCGACACGTCCGTCGGACGGCCGTTCAGCTCTTTCACCACCCGAAGCGGCGCGAGACGCGCGCTGCCGCGCGTCGCCAAAACCTCGAACCACCAACGCTCCTCTTCGCCGATATACGCCGACGAAACGTCGAATAGGAACGACGCGCCACCGACACATTCGAGCTGAACGACCATCGCCTCTTCCACCGCGCCAGAACCGCGCCCCCGATCCATGTGCGCCGTCACCCGCAGCGGCTCCGGATAGTCGTCGAGCCACAGTGCGAGATCGAGTAGCGGCACGCCGTGGTCGAGAAAGGCGCCGCCGCCTGATTCCGCGCGACGATACCGCCAGCCTTCCGCAGGACGCTTGAAGTGATACGCCCCGGCGCGCATGCCGACGATCTTGCCGAGCTCACCGCCCGCGATGAATCGTGACAACGTCTGAACGTCGGTCCGATAGCGGTGATTGTTCGCCACCGCCACCGTTCGATCTGCACGGCTGGCCGCCGCAAGAATTCGCTCGACGCCGCGCGACGAAAGCGACAGCGGTCGCTCGCAGAGCACGTGGCGTTTCGACGCCAGCGCCGCGAGCACGTGCGGCTCGTGCAAGTGATTCGGCGTCGCGACGACGAGTGCGTCCAGCCCGTCGACCGCCAGCAGATCCTCGATGTCGGTGAACGTGTCGGGAATGCCGAATCGATCGGCGAGCGCTCTCGCCTTCGGGCGATCATTGTCGCAAATCGCGACGAGCTCGGTGCCGCGCATCTTCGACAAGACGGGCAGGTGCGCCGTCTGCGCGATCGCGCCCGCGCCGACGACTCCAATTTTCAGCGTATCCGTCATCGCATCGGTTTCCTCACCCGGTCGTCCCGCGTGCGTGCATGCGACCGAAATAATACGTTCCGCCAACCTTCCCTTGCCACGAACGGAATCCGCTCAACAGGTCGCCACGGACACTTCCCTCGACACCAATGTGTTTCAAGAGCTTGAATGAGACTCCGCCGGTGATCAACAGCCCCGCGGCAATGTCATCGAGGGAACGCTCGACGAATGTGCCTTTGATCAACTTGCCCTCGGCATTGATCACATGCGCCGAGATGCCCCCGCCGATGAATGGCTTGAGCTCGCCGCTGTAGATGGGCGTGTAGCGCAGCTCAGTGGCAAACGTGACGTCGTACAGGGTGACGTGCGATGGTACGATCGACGCCGCGCCGCTCGGATCGGAAAGGCTCTTCTTCAGTGAATCGACGAACTCCTGCACGACGCGATCGCGGAAGCGCGACTCCCAGTAGCTCGTGCCAAATACCAGATGCCAACCCGGCGCAACTTCTCCATAATCGGCCTGCACGGCGTATAGCGTCGTGGGCTCGACCTGAGACGGCAGAATTTTCCCAATCGATGCGCCGAGCGACACGATCTCGAGCTTGTCGAGATTGAAATGGTCAGCGACCTTGTCTTGTGCCGAAACGAGGCAAGGCGCGGCGAAAAGCAGCAGGAGGCCAAATGCGCGCGCACGGATCGACACGGCGCGCGCCGCGCGACTATTCGGCCGGCCCAACCGTCGTGCCCGGATAGTAGGTCCGCAAGATCGTTCGATAGTCCTGCCCCGCTCGCGCACGCCCAATGGCGCCCGACTGACACATCCCGACGCCATGTCCGTAGCCCATTCCGTGCAGCGTGAGTCGCGCGATAGAACCGTCCGGTGCGGACGTCGTCTCGACGGAAAAATACGTGCTGTTGAGAATCTCGCCACCGGGCGGACGCAGCACGAAGCGAGCGTCGTTGCCGCGAACGACGAAGTTGCCACGATCCGTCGTGATCGTAATGGTGCCGACACGCCCCGATGGTGTGTGCGAGCCAATAGTGATGTTGCGCGGCGTGCCAGGCGTTCGGTTCGGAACCGACGTGTACGACGAGAGATACTGCGCCAGCGCCGCCGTCAAATCCGGGCCTTCGATCGTTCGCGTCCACCGAAAACGAGGCGCCAAATCACAGTAGTAGCGGCTCGATCCGGGGATGCGATCGCTGACGCGCTGGAGATACGGCTCGTCGTTCGATCGCCAAATCTCCGACGCCGCCGCGGTGCTCCCACCACACGTCGAGTGATACGGCGCGTTCACAACGCGTCCGGCATACTTGAGCACCTGCGTGCGCGTCGACTCGACCGCCTCCGACGAAACCGGCGTTTCGACTGCCACTCCGCCGTACACTTGATCGAGCGTGCCGGCGGTCAGGTCGTACGGCTGTCGCGCATCAGTCGACAGGTGGATGTACGCGTAGCTACGCGCCGTGACCGCCTGCGCCTGCACCGCCGCTGAATCTGAATACGCCGTCGTGCCAATCTCGAGGGGGACGACGCCGCGCAGATAGTCGTCGATCTTCACGACGTTCACGACAGCAACCCCGCTGTCGCTCCCTGAAAATGCGACGTCACCGCGATACGGCTTGCCGTCGAGGCTCAATAAACCGTTCGCCGTCGGTCGCGCGAACATCGGCTCGTCGCTCCACACTGTCGCCACGCCGTCTGGTCGAACGGCACGAACGCGATGGCCCTCGTGCTCGACTCGCCACACCTGATTCGTCGAAGCGCGCGCAATCAGCGATCCGTCACGATGCGTAAACATCAACCCACTCGGCGAGGCGATGCGCGCGCCGGTGGCTTTTGCCGACAGCAACACACGAATGGTCTTGTCGCCCACATCCTGCACGAGGCGACCCGGGCGAACCCGTTCGGGCTTTGGAGTCGCCGGGCGTGAGCACGCGGCGAGCGCCAGCGAGGCGATGGCTCCGATGATCGCGCCGCGAGTCATCCCGCTGCCGCCATCGCGTCGTCCAGCCGATTCAACGTCTCGGCGATATCCTCATCGCTGTGCGCGGAGGACATGAACGCCGCCTCGAACGCGGAAGGCGCTAGGTAGACACCACGATCGAGGGCCGCGTGGAAGAATCGCTTGAAGCGTTCGACGTCCGCCGTTTTCGCGTCGGAGAAGGAACGCACCGGCTCGGCGCGAAAGAAGAATCCCCACATCGACCCGGCGCAGTCCGCCGTCAAAGGCACACCACGGCGCGCCGCGATTTCACGCAGACCACGAACGAGTCGCGCCGCGCCCAGCGCGATCCGGTCGTGAACGGCGGGCGTCAACTCGCGCAACGTCGCGATGCCGGCCGCCATCGCCAGTGGATTTCCCGAGAGCGTCCCAGCTTGATACACATTCCCCGACGGGGCGACTTGCTGCATGAGATCCGAGCGGCCGCCGTAGGCTGCGACCGGCAGTCCGCCACCGATGACCTTGCCGAGCGTCGTGAGATCGGCCGTCGTATCGAATCGTTCACGCGCGCCGCCGAAGGCGATGCGGAAGCCCGTCATCACTTCGT
>JAICYT010000151.1 GCA_025934075.1 Gemmatimonadaceae bacterium | reverse complement strand
GGCGCGCCGATCAAAGTCGTCGCGTCGGACGTGAGCCGCTTCGAGCGCGAGGAGATGGTGCCGAGCGTCGTGATTGCGCCGGCCGAGCGGTATGTCGTCGAGGTGCGGTTCGATCGTCCCGGGCGGCTTGCGATGGTGAACGCGATACAGGCGATCAACCATTACGCCGGCGAGTTCTCGCCCGAGGTCGACACGCTCGGATTCGTGACCGTCGACGCAGTGCCGGCGGCGCCCGACTACGCCAAGCCGTTTGCAACACTTCGTTCCAACCAGGCCGTGTCGCGCGACATCGAGCCGTATCGGCGGTACTTCGATAAGGCGCCGGACAAATCGCTCACGCTCACCGTCGCGACGAACACGCTGCCGCTGGCGACGGTGCAGTTCATGAACGTGGACACCGCCTATTTCGCGCCCGTCGAGTGGGTGGATGGGATGCCCGACATGAACTGGTTGTCGACGGCCAAGCAGGTCCGCTGGATCCTGCGCGACGACGCGACGGGAAAAGAGAACATGGACATCGATTGGCGCGTGAAGCGTGGCTCGGTCGTGAAGCTTCGGATCTTCAACGACCCGAAATCATTTCACCCCATGCAGCACCCAATTCACCTGCACGGTCAGCGGATGCTGGTCGTCTCGCGCGATGGGGTGGCGACCAAGAATCTCGTTTGGAAGGACACGGCGCTCATTCCGGTGGGGTCGACGGTCGATTTGCTGATCGATGCATCCAACACCGGTGCGTGGATGCTACACTGTCACATCGCCGAGCATTTGGGCGCTGGAATGATGACGGTCCTTCACGTCGATTAGTTGGATTGATTGGATTAATTGGGGTCGATTAATTGGGGTCAGACTCCATTTCGCGCAAATGGGGTCAGACTCCAATTAGGGCAAATCGGGGCTGACGCCCGTCGCAGACTCCAAATTCGCGAATTGGAGTCTGACCCCAATTCGCGCAAATGGTGTCTGACCCCAATTCGGCGACCAGTAGCCAGAATGGCTGATCGCAAGGCCGCTAGGTACCTTTATGTGTTTCCGCGCCTCCGCCCCGCCCGCTCCGAGCGGGGCGAGTGCTGTCGTACATCAAGTCATACATCGAGTTGCAGCTTGTTAGACGCTCCCTCAACGGATAGTAATGGCGACCTCAACGACCACTGAGCTGGATTACCGGCCGTCTTATCGCGCGGCGCTCGTCGTCTCGCTGGTCACGCTGGTGCTCTACCTCATCACGCTCGCGCCCTCCACCGCGATGTGGGACACGAGCGAATACATCGCCGCCGCATACACGCTCGGCCTGCCACACCCGCCGGGCAATCCGCTCTTCGTCATTCTCGGCCGCGTATTCTCGATCTTGCCGATCGCGTCATCCGTCGCGGTCCGCATCAATATCTTGGCGGCGATCTGCAGCGCGGCGTCAGCCGGAATGTGGTTTCTGATCACCGAACGCATTCTCGTCGGCTGGTTCCCACTTCGATGGCAGCGCGTCCTCGGTGGCGCCATCGCCGCAGCGATTGGCGCGACGGCATTCACCGTCTGGAATCAGTCGGTCGTCAACGAGAAGGTGTATACGGTTTCGCTCGTCGGTCTCGCCATCATCTCATGGCTGATGATTCGCTGGTCTGACGAGCCCGACGGACGCAAAGCCGATCGCATTCTCGTCCTCGTGGCGTATCTGCTGTCGCTCGGCTACTCGAACCACATGGCGGGCATGCTCGCGGCCCCGGCGGTTGGGCTCGCGGTGATCATCCGCCGTCCGCGAACGATCTTCCGCTGGAAGCTGTTGCTCGCCTGCGCCGGGGTCTTGGTTCTGGGCCTCACGCCGTTTGCGACGCAACCGATTCGCGCCGCGTATTTCCCGGCGATCAACGAGGGTGAACCGACCGCGTGTCGCACGAAGCTCGCGCTGTCGTGCACGTTCTCAAAAGGCACGCTCGACGCGTTCGAGTACAATTTCAATCGCGGCCAATATGGTAAGCCCGACCTGAGCGATCGCCAGGCATCGTTCGTCGATCAGGTCGGCATGTGGTGGATGTACTTCAAGTGGCAGTGGATTCGCGACGCGCACGGCGATCATCCGTTCGCACAGGCGCTGCTCGCCGCGGCCTTCCTCGTTCTCGGGCTGTTCGGCGGCTGGGTTCATTACCAACGAGACCGGCGAAGCTTCTGGTACTTCGGCTCGCTCATGTTCACCATGAGCTTGTTGCTGATCTACTATTTGAACTTCAAGCTCGGCGCATCACAGGATCCGACCTCGCAGGCGCCGCACGAAGTTCGCGACCGCGACTACTTCTTCATCTGGAGCTTCTCGGCCTGGGGCGTGTGGGCGGCGCTCGGTCTGCTGTTTGTTTGGGAATCGATCGCGGCGATGTTCGGCAGCGAGAACGTGAAGGTCGGACGCGAAGTCGTCGTCGCGCCGAAGCGGGAGAGCTGGATGTATGCATCACCAGTTCTCTTGATCGCGGCGATTCCGCTATTCGCAAACTGGCATTGGGCGTCGCGCGCCGGTCATCGCGACACGCGCGACTTCGCGTACGACATCTTGAATTCCGTCGAGCCCTACGGCGTGCTCGTCACAGTCGGCGACAACGACACCTTTCCGCTTTGGTACGCGCAGGAAGTCGAAGGCATTCGACGCGACGTCGTCGTCGCGAACACGTCGCTGCTGAATACCGACTGGTACGTGCGGCAGGTCATTCGTCGTCCCATTTACGAATACGACGCGGCCAAAGGTCCGGCGATCTACCGCGGGAAAGTGTGGACGAAACCGACGACGCCGCCGATTCATATGTCGATGAACGACGCCGACTCGGTTCCCGCATACTACCCATTGAATGCGCCGATGCCGTTCGGCGCCGGCGACCTTCACACGACGATCGACCCGAAAAATCTCGATCACGGCGTGCTCCAACGCGCGGATCTGTTCGTGCTCCGCATGATCCAGGACTCGTGGCCGCAGCGCCCGATCTACTTTGCACGCACATCCGGTAGCTACGCGCGTTCGCTCGGGCTGGGCGACTACGTGCTGACGCAAGGCTTGGCGTCGAAGGTGTTCATTCCATCCAAGACAGGATCGAAGGACACGCTGTTCGTGCAGGGCGATGGATGGTTCGACGTTCCGCGCAGCGATTCGCTGTGGAACCATGTCTTCCTCGGCCCACAGTCGGTGTTGAACACGGGAGACTGGATCGACCGGCCCTCGGTCGGCATTCCTTACCTGTACGTGGCGACCGGCATGGAGCTCGCCGAGGCGCTCAAGCAGCAGGGTAAGACCGCCGAAGCGCAGGCAGTGTTCAACATGTCGAAGCGCGTGGCGAGTGCTGTGCGTCTCGATGAGCTGGTGCGTGGCGCCGAGGCGGAATTCCAGCAACCTGTCGGTGACACGGCGCGCGCGGCGCCGTTGCCGGCTGCTGTCGCACCGCCAGCTCCGGCGAAGACGGATTCGACGAACAAGCCTGGCGCGAGGACGGTGCCGAAGAAGAAATCCTAATTTGTCTTTGGCATCTGCGGCGCGATTTGGCCCGAGCGGCGTTGGCGGTTGGACATCCACCTCGGGGTCCCGATTCTGATCGCGGCACTGGTCGCCCTTGCATACCGAAACTCGAAACATCATGCTATGACGCTCGCGGTTTTCACGCCTGCCGCCGACGGCAATCACCGAGTCGTTCCCACCGCTCGCCCATTCCCGTGCACGCACCGCGTTCGATAATAATCCTTGGGTTGGCGTTGGCCGCGGTGGGTTGCGGAGGCGACTCCGGCTCTTCCGGAACGACCTCGCCCGACAATACGGTGGCCTCGCTCACGATCGCGCCGGCGTCGGAGCTCACGCTCACGTCGGGGACGGTGACGACACTCACCGCATCCGCCACAGCGAAGGACGGACACACCATCACCAATCCGTCGATCACGTGGACGAGCTCGAGCCCCGCGGTCGCGGTGATGTCCGGTCCGCAGCTCACCGCCGTGAAGGTCGGTAGCGCGACCATCACCGCAACGAGCGGATCGGCGACGGCGAGTCTGACCGTGACCGTGACACCGGGGTCGGTGCGACAGCTCGCGATCCGTACGCAGCCGGCGGGCGCTATTGTCGGTGTCCCATTCGCTACCCAACCAGTCGTCGAGGTACAGGATGCCGCGGGTAATCTCGTCACGTCGAGCCAGACGTTCGTCGCGGTCACGATCGCAAGCGGCGGCGGAACGCTCGGCGGGACGCTAAGTGTCGCCTCCGTCGGCGGCGTCGCCACCTTCGCGGACCTGCGGGTTAGCGGAACCGCGGGGCCGCGCGTCTTGAGCTTCACGGCGGGCACGCTGATCGCGACCTCCGCGCCGTTTACCATCGGGCCGCCGCCAACGCCGTTCATCGCCGTCGACAGCACCGCGGTTGCGATCAGTTTGCAACGCGGGGCGATCGTCCCGTCGCGCACGATCAACATCACCAACGCCGGATCGCTGCCGCTGGTCGCCATGACCGTCGACGTCGTTTACGATCCCGGCCAACCGTCCGGTTGGCTGCAGACCACTCTCGCCGCCGCCAGCGCACCAACGACGCTCGCGCTCAAGATCGACACGACCGGTGTCGTCGAGGGGACGTATCATGCAACCATTCGAATCACGGCACCGGGCGCGCCGAACTCGCCGCTGTCGATCGGTGTGACCCTCACGATCACCCCGGGGTACACGATCGGCTACGGCGCGGCAGCGGAGAAAGTTCGTGTCGTCGACGTTGGCGGAACGTTCACGCCGACGCTGTCGATTCTCGATCTGAGCGGCAAACCATTCTCGGGCGTGACACCAACGTTCACGAGCCGAGCGAGTACGGTTGCAACCGTCAGCAGCGACGGAAAGATCACCGCGGTCGGCGGCGGCGACGCATGGATCGTCGCGGGCACCAGCGCCACCGCGGACTCCGTTTTCGTCGTCGTACCACAGTCCGCAACCGCGCCCGTCATTCGAAGTGAGGCCACGACCTTCGTGACGCGACTCGGCGACACGTTGTTTGCGAACGTCGTCTTCGACACCCGGACGACGACCGTCGGCGCGGCCTCGCTGGCCGTCCAGATCTCACTCCTGAGTGGATCCCTGAGCTTCTCCTTCAGCGCGCCGGCGAGCACGCCGACACCCATCGTCAACATTTCTCCGACGAACGTCATTCGTATCTCGGTTGGATCAGCGACCGGAATGACCGGAAGCATTCGTGTGCTCAACCTCAAGATCATCGGTCGCTCGACCAACACTGTCGGGTGGCTGAACTTCTTCGCGCTCGATGTCAGCGACGTCGATGGATCGAGCCTCACCGCACAATCGTCGTCAACACGCCTGCCCTTCGTGATCCGATGACCAGCAACTTCCGTTGGCGCGGTTGGCGCGCCTCGAGCTCTCTGAGCGCGTTGCTCGTGCTGTGCTTCGCGTGTACCGAGCCGCAGCACGCGGATCGCTCGAGGCCGTCGCCGGCACCGGCGTTCGATGCGCGCATCGAACTGTCGGACTCACTGCCGAAGCCAGGCGATGACATCGTCGTGACCGCGCGGCTGGTCGGAGCGCAAGTCGCGAGCGCGACGGCCCGCCTTCTCTATGACACGACCGGCGTCGAGCTCGTGCGCGAAGAAGCGTTCGAGGACGGCGCGACGCGCGTCATGAATCCCGTCCCGGGCGCGCTTCGTATTGCCGCGATGGCGGCAAGTGGGTTGCCCGACGGACGTTTCTATGCGTGGCGCTTCACAGTCAAGCGCGCCGGCGCGGTCCGCTCGTTCCGTCTGACGATCGAGGAGGCGCACACGATCTCTCGGGCCGACGCGGCAGCCTCGTTGTCGAGGAAGCCATGATCGCGCGCGCAATGACACTTCTCATACTGTGTGTCGGGTGCGTCATTGGGCATCGAGGCGCTGCCGACCCGCATATCGACACCGTGAGACCTGACTCTGTCATGCTGGCTCCGGGCGCTGTCGTGGAAGTGGTCGTGCATGGCCATGGCTTTACGCCGGGCGCGCCGGGTCGCAACACGATTCAGTTCGGCGATGCGACGATCACCAACGTGCCTGCTTCGACCGACGGTACCGAGATTCACCTCATGATCCCCGATCGTGTGCCGCTGCGCGGCGAAGCGGCGCCGCTGCCGCTCGAAGCCGGCCGATACAACCTCCGCGTGCAAACGACGTCCGGCACGAGCAACTCCGTTTCGGTGAGGGTCGACCGATGAGGCGCCGTGCGATCTGTCTCGCGATCGGCGCGCTGCTCGCCACAAACGCCAACGCCGCCCGCGCGCAGGAGCCGAGCTCTCCGCGCGAAGACGTCGAAGGACGGGACGCTTGGTTTTGGGCGCTGCGATCCTTCCCGTCGACCGAGCGGCCGTACGACAAGATGTCGCGCTTGCATCAGAGTTTGCTCGACTATCTGCATCGCACCGCAGCACTCGTGACGGCGAGCTCGGCACCGCTCGGTGGGGCATGGCGATCGATCGGCCCGAACGGGGTGTGGGTTTTCCAAATCGAGTCGGGACGCATTGCGGCGATTCTTCCCGCCGTTACGCCAGGCGGCCCGATGTACCTCGGTACCGCATCGGGCGGAATCTGGCGCAGCGCGAACAACGGTCTCACATGGACAGCGCTGACCGATGCCGAGTGCGTGCTGACGACCGGCGCGATGGCGCGCGATCCATCGAACGCATCCATCGTGTACGCCGCAACGGGCGAGGGCAACGGCGGCCTCACCGGCTGCGGCGTCCTTCGCTCGGCCGATGGTGGCAACACGTGGACGACGAGCATACAGGGTTTGCGAGCGTCCAACGGCGGTGGCGCGACCTTTACGAGCCTCGTCGTCGACCCCGCGTCGGCCGGTACGGCGAGCAGCGTGTTGATCGGCACGACGAACTTCAACAACGCGGGCGTGGTTCGCTCGACGAATGCCGGCGCCACGTGGACGACAGTGCTCAACACCGGTCCCGCGAACGGACTCGTTGCGCACCCGACGCGCGCGCGCGAGTACTACGTCACCGATCGCGTGACGACGCCGGTCACGACGCGTGGCGTGTATCACTCGCTCGACGCTGGCGCGACGTGGGTCGCGTTGCCTCCGATCCCGGTGAACGATCCGAGCGCGCTTGGCCGCATCGAGCTCGCGGTGAGCAAAGCCGCGCCGACCCTGTTGTGGGCGCTGGTGGGAGATCGCGCGTCTGGTGGAATGCTGGGCTTGTTCCGCTACGACGAGACGACGAATGCCTGGACGGAGCTCGACGCATCGGGAGTGACGACGTCATTCGGCACACAAGAGACGTATGACCTCGTGCTCGCCATCGATCCGCGCGATGCGAAGCGCATTTTCATCGCGGGTGTCACGGCCTTTCGATCGACCGATGGTGGCGCGACGTTCACTCCCTTCGCGCGCGAAGTACACTCCGATTGGCACGTGATCGTGTTCGATCACGACAACCCGGATCTCATGTGGGCCGGCACTGATGGCGGCGTCTATCTCTCGACGGACGCCGGCGGCTCATGGGTCTCGCGCAGCTCGGGACTGGCGGTCACGCAATACTATCCCGGCGTGTCGGTGCATCCCCAAGGGTTGCGCATCACCGGCGGATCACAAGACAATGGAACGCACGTGTTCTCGGGTTCCCTCTTTTGGGACGAGTTCATTGGCGGCGACGGCGGCTATACCGCGATCAACTATCGCGATCCGTCGGTGCAATGGGGCGAGACCCAGTGGTCGGTGTCGACAGGAACGGTGGGTAACTTGTTTCGGCGCGACCTGACGGGCTCGATTCGGCGCAATACCGGCATCTCACTGACCGACCGCGCGCAATTCATTCCGCCGCTCGTGATGGATCCGGTCAGTCCGTCGAAGCTCTACTTTGGCACATTCCGCGTTTACCAAACTCTGAATGAGGGTTTGTTGTGGACGCCGATCACGGGTGACGTCACGTCAGGCACCGGCACGATTACGTCGATCGCGGTATCGCCAGTCGATACGAACACAATCTACATTGGCACGAGCGATGGCCGTGCGCTCATCTCGCGCGACGGCGGTGCGACGCTCGTTGCAGCGACTGGCTTGCCGCCGCGCGCGGTGACACGCGTCGTGCCGCATCCCACCGATCCGCTGCGCGCGCTGATCACCGTCTCCGGGTTTGGGACTGGTCACGTCTTCGAGACGACCGACGGATTCGCGACCGCGGTGAAGAACGTCAGTGGCAATCTGATCGACGCACCGGCGAATGTTGCGCTCTATATCCCTTCGGTGAATGCGACGCTCGTCGGCACGGACGTCGGCGTGTTCCAAACGGCCGACAACATCACGTGGACGCCCGGACCAACGGGCCTCCCGAACGTGATCGTTCAAGATCTCGTATATCAGCCGGCGATTCATCTCCTCGTCGCGGGTACGTACGGGCGTGGTATGTTCGCGTACGACGTCGGCACGTCGACCGCCGTCTTGCGTGGCGACGCCAACGGCGATGGAAAGATCGACGCCTTCGACGCCCTGCTCATCCAGCAGACGCTCGTCGGGTCGGCGGCATCGAGCACAGCCGTATATCCGCGCGGCGACGCAAACTGTAATGGGAACCTCGACGCGGCCGACGTCGTGCTCGTGCTTCGTGCCGCGGTCGGTCTACCGACGGGAACGGCGTGCGTGGGCACCACGCGCTGAGCAGCGCATTCGTGCGTCCGACCGGCATTTGCGGATCGTGACACGATTCAGCGGTGTACACCAGTAGGACTGATCGCACTTCTGGATCTCAACTTCAAAACACACATGCCTCCTCTTTCCCGCTATTCGCAGGCGTCTGTCGCTTGCGCATTGCTGGCGCTCTCGGCCGCTGCTGGCGCTCAACAGCAGCAAGGCACGCCGCGCGCGCTCGGCATCGATACGACAAACTTCGATCATTCCGTTCGGCCACAAGACGACTTCTTCCGTTTTGTGAATGGAACCTGGCTCAAGAAGACAGCCATTCCGGCCGACGCATCGAGTTGGGGTGCGTTCAACGAGCTCACCGAAAAGAGCCGCACCGCCCTGCACTCGATTCTCGAGAACGCCGCCAAAGCGCAAGCGCCCGCCGGCAGCGATCAACGCAAAGTCGGCGATCTCTACGCGAGCTTCATGGACTCGGCTCGCGTCGAGACCCTCGGCATCAAGCCCCTGCAGAGTGAGCTCGCCGCGATTAGCACACTCACGTCGAATGCGCAGCTGCCGACGACATTCGCTCACTTCGCGCGCCTCGGTCTGCAAAACCCGTTTGCGGTCAACGTCGGACAAGATCCGAAGAATTCGTCCGTCAACATCGTGCAAATCGGCCAGTCGGGTCTCGGCCTGCCGGACCGCGACTACTATCTGCGGCAAGATCCAAAGATCGCCGAGACGCGAACGGCGTACGTGGCGTATATCACGAAACTGTTGACATTGGCGAATCAGCCGGATCCGGCAGGCGCGGCCGCGCGCATTCTTGCGCTCGAGACGGCAATCGCGAAGCCGCAGTGGGATCGCGCGAAGAGCCGCGACCGCGATCTCTCGTACAACAAGATGACCGTCGCGCAGCTCGCGTCGGCGATGCCGGCGTATGATTGGCACGCGTATCTCAAGGCGGCGGAGCTCGGCGCGGCCAAGGACGTGGTCGTGCGCCAGCCGGACTACGTCAAAGCGATGAACGCCATTCTCGCGACGACGCCGGCGTCGACGTGGCGCGAGTATCTCACGTTCAAGCTGCTCGACCGCTACGCGAACGAGCTGCCGGGATCGTTCGTTCAGGCGCGGTTCGGCTTCCACGATCACACGCTCAGCGGCCAGCAGGCGATGGCGCC
>JAICYT010000203.1 GCA_025934075.1 Gemmatimonadaceae bacterium | reverse complement strand
CTGCAAGCATGCATGGCCGGCTATCAAGTCGTGACGCTCGAGGACGTGGTGTCGAGCGCGGACATCTTCATCACGGCGACGGGCAATTTCAACATCATCACGGCCAATCACATGGCGCGGATGAAAGACAAGGCGATCGTCGGCAACATCGGCCACTTCGACAACGAGATCGACATGGCCGGTCTCAAGAAAGTGAAAGGCATCGAGCGCATCAATATCAAGCCGCAGTACGACGAGTACGTGTTCCCGGACGGCCACTCGGTGATGATCCTGGCTGAGGGCAGGCTCATGAATCTCGGCTGTGCCACCGGTCATCCCAGCTTCGTGATGTCGTCGAGCTTTACGAATCAGGTGATGGCGCAGATCGAGTTGTTCGGCAACGCCGGAAAGTATGAGAGGAAGGTCTATGTGCTGCCCAAGGCGCTCGATGAGAAGGTGGCGCGACTGCACCTCGGCAAGCTCGGCGCACGGCTGACGACGCTGAGCAAGGAGCAAGCGTCGTACATCGGTGTGCCGGTCGAAGGACCATACAAGCCGGAACTCTACCGATACTAAGGTCGGCAGCCGATACGCCACTGCGTGCTCGCTCTCATTGGTGGTGGCGTCGTCGGCTGTGGGGCTGATCCATCTGCCCGGGGGAGTTGTCGTCGCTTTTGGTCTAGGTAGCCCTTATAGCTTGAAGAAGTCGATTGATTCCAAGCGTCGAAGCGAACGGAATCAACGTTGGTTGGAGGACGAGGAGATCGCATGGTTGGCGGCAAGGGAACGATCGCGATCCTGACCGGTGGCGGCGACGTTCCAGGTTTGAATCCGGCAATTCGCGCCATCACGATTCGCGCGCTCCGTGAAGGCTATCGGGTCGTTGGCATTCGCCGCGGTTGGGCGGGACTCGTCGACTACGTGCGCGACGACAAGGCGGACAACAGCCAGAACATACAGCTGTTGTCCGAGGCCGTCGTCAACCGCGCAGGACGAACAGGCGGCACCTTCCTGCACACGTCGCGTATGCGCCCAAGTCATCTGCCGCGTGAGCGATTGCCGCGACACCTGACGGGCTACGACGCGAAAATCAACGACATCACGCCCGACCTGCTCAAGAACCTCGAGCACATTGGTGTCGACGTCCTGATTCCGATCGGCGGCGATGACACACTCAGCTATGGCAAGCGCCTGCACGACGAAGGCGTGAACGTCGTTGCGATCCCGAAGACGATGGACAATGACGTCTACGGCACCGACTACTGCATCGGCTTCAGCACGTGTGTCACGCGGACAATCGAGCTCACGCATAGCCTGCGCACGTCGGCCGGATCGCACGAGCGTTTTCTGGTCATCGAGGTGTTCGGCCGTTACGCGGGATTCACCGCACTGCTGCCGACGATGGCCGGTGCGGCCGACCGATGCGTGATTCCGGAACACGCGGTCGACGTCGAACACTTATCCGAATTGATGACGTACGATCGCAACCGGCATCCAAGCCACTATTCGGTTGTGCTCGTGTCCGAGGGTGCGCGTCTCACGTCCCAGGAAGGGATGAGCTTCGAGGGCGACGAGACCGACATGTTCGGCCATCGCAAGCTCGGCGGCATCGGCGATCGCGTGGCGTCCGCGCTCAAGGAGTATTCGCCGAAATACAACAACGGCCGGCGCATCGACGTCGTCAACCAGCGACTCGGCTACCTCGTTCGCTCGGGCGACCCTGACGCGCTCGACTCGATCGTGCCGATGGCGTTTGGCAATCTCGCGCTCGATCTGATATTGAAGAAGCAGTATGGACGACTGGTCAGCATCCACCGTGGCTTCTACGACAGCGTCCCGATCACGAGCGTGACATCGGAGAAGAAAGTGGTCGACGTCGCGAAGTATTACAACACGGAACGATTGCGGCCGATCTATGACTTCGACGGCGCGCCATTGTTCATCATGACGAGCGACTAGCCGCGACGTTGCACATTCGCATACGCTCATGAACGTGTGCGCGCCGTCACCGACCGGCGTCATCGGTTCACGGTAGCGTTACGGAAATGCGAACCACATCACTCATCGCTGCCCTCGGCAGTTGCGCACTCGTCGCGTGCAGTGCCGCCGAAACAGCGCCATCGAGCGAGACGCCGCCCGTCGCCATCGATTCGGGAGCGCCAGGCACGCCGGCCCTCGGCGTGGGTGCAAGCCTCAACGGGCGCAGGCCATTTCCATCCGACAATCCTTGGAATGCCGACATCTCTGCCGAGCCCGTCGACGCGAACTCGGCGACGTTGATCGCGAGTTGCGGTAATAGTGGTCTGCATCCTGACTTCGGCACGGTGTGGGACGGTGCGCCGAACGGAATTCCGTACGTCGTCGTATCGGGTTCGCAGAGCAAGTTGCCGGTGAGCTTCATGTATTCGTCGGAAAGCGATCCTGGTCCGTATCCGGTTCCCGCAGGCGCTCCGATCGAAGGTGGCTCGAGCTCGACGGGCGATCGACACGTGCTCGTCGTCGATCGCGACAACTGGAAGTTGTACGAGCTGTACGACGCACATCCGGTCAACGGCGGTGAACGGTGGACCGCGGGCAGCGGCGCCGTGTTCGATCTTTCGTCCAACGCGCTGCGCCCCGCTGGATGGACGTCGGCCGATGCCGCCGGGCTTCCGATCTTTCCGGGCCTCGTGCGCTACGACGAGGCCGTGGAACAATCAGAGATTCGTCATGCGCTCCGGTTCACGTGCCCGCGTACGCGTCGGGCCTACGTTGCGCCGGCCACGCATTGGGCCAGCTCCAACACCGACGCGGCGCTCCCACCGATGGGAATGCGCGTGCGACTTCGTGCCGACTTCGACGTCTCGCCGTTTCCGCAAGAGGTGCGCGTCATTCTCCGTGCGATGCAGCGGTACGGAATGCTGCTCGCGGACAATGGCAGTGCATGGTACGTGAGCGGCGCTCCTGACTCGCGCTGGAGTGACGACAATCTCGCGACGCTGTCTCGCGTGCGAAGCACGGACTTTCAAGTCGTTCGAATGGGGCAGATCATTACGCAGTAACGATTGTCTTGTGCCAGAGAAACTGGGTTTCGCCCGGGAGATTCGGGTACGCGAAGTCGTTCACCATTTCGAGCGTAAATCCGTGCTGTGCATAGAACCGACAGGCCGGCACGTTGATGTTCTGCGTCTCCGCCTGCAGTCGACGCGCGCCGCGGTGACTGGCCCAACGTTCCGCCGATTCGAGCAATGCGGATCCGACGCCCTGACCGCGCGCGTCGGGCGAGACTCGAAGGTCCCAGAGCTCAGCGAGCTGACTCTCGCTCATTGAGATGAGAATCGCCGCGCCCCCGACGCGAACACCGTTCGATCGCGCCGCGAGGAATCCCCAAGCTGACACATCGAATCGCCTTGGCCATTCGAGCGGGCTGTTTCCCGGAACCGCATCGTAGTCCTTTACGAACGGAATCGGCAGCGATTGTTCCTCGAGGATCAAGTCGCTGTTCGCCTGCGTCTTACGCGCTCGCGCGACGCTGCGCACGTCAAACCGAATGGGGACGGTCGCATACGCATCGAGCGATGCAGCGTCTTCCTCCACGACCTCGACATTCATCGCCGCACCTTACGAGCATCCTTCGACGAGATCGACGGCCGGCGCACGCCCGACCCGGTAGCGGAGGACTTTCTTGCCATCCGTCTCGAACACATATCGCGACGTCACCGTCGACGTCTGCCGGACGACGAGATTGTGTCCGTCCTTGAGATATTTGTGCGGTAGCGACGCGACTCGCCCATGATACAACTCGAAGATGCGCGCCTCCGTATCGCCAACCTGCGCGCCCTCGACGGTCGGGATGCCGGCAGAATCCACATCGATCCGCGCGACGACATCGTCGAGTAACATGATCTTCGCACCGGGTGGAAACGTCGCCGGATGCGCGAAGCGACACGACTCGTGGTTCGGATTCGCAGCGGCGGCCGAGTCGCCGGCGACTGCGAGCTCGTGTGCGGTCTCGCCCAGACGGACAAGGCTGTAACCCACGGGCGACACGACTGGCGTCTGGGGCTTCGCGGTGTCCTCGCTGTCCGCCGATCGATCGGAACACGCGATCGCGGACAGGATGCCAGTTAGCGTGAGAAGAACTATGAAACGCATGTCGTAAATTGTAGCGAACCGAAGATTTCGCATGTACGGCGACATACCCATCGCTCGAACCTCGCTGATCCCGTGAGACGACTACAACGGTAATTCGGCGATCGACTGCTCGAGTGCCTCGACGAGGAGATCGGCGTCGTCCGCGGTAAACGGCATCGGCGGTCGGATCTTTACCACGTTGTGATAGGGGCCATCGGTTCCGAGCAGAACGCCGCGCTCGCGCATTCGATTCGCGACGAACGACGCCTCGTCACTCGCGGGATCGAGCGTCTGACGATCGCGCACGAGCTCGACGCCGATGAACAATCCGGAGCCCCGCACGTCCCCCACGATTGGGTATCGATCGACGAAAGAACGCAACTGCCCGAGCATCCGGTCTCCAACGCCACGTGCATGCTCCTGCAGCTGCTCGTCTCGCACGACATCGAGCACGGCGATACCGATCGCGCAGGACACGGTATTGCCCCCGAACGTGCTGAAGTACTCCATGCCGTTGTCGAACGCATCGGCGATGGCACGCGTCGTGGCGACGGCGCCAATCGGATGGCCATTACCGAGTGGCTTGCCCATCACTACGATGTCGGGGACGACGTTTTGATCCTCGAACGCCCAGTAGCTCGTGCCCATGCGCCCGAGTCCCGTCTGCACTTCGTCGGCGATGCACAGCCCGCCGGCGCGGCGTACATGCTCATATACGTTCGGTAAATAGTCGGCGGGAAGAATCAACTGCCCGCCTACGCTCGGGCACGTCTCGGCGATGAAGCCAGCAAGCAAGTGCCCGCGGGTGCGGATATCGTCCGCAAGGTCGCCCACTTGTCTCGCGTATTTCTCG
Source organism: Gemmatimonadaceae bacterium (assembly GCA_025934075.1). Lineage (GTDB taxonomy): Bacteria > Gemmatimonadota > Gemmatimonadetes > Gemmatimonadales > Gemmatimonadaceae > JAQBQB01. The sequence goes on along the minus strand of JAICYT010000203.1, from coordinate 2,372 downwards.
CCGGCGGCGGGATCGTTTTGCTTGAACGGTCCGCGGTAGTCGTCGGGCAACGGGGCGACATGCACCCATTCTGGTGCGCCAGATCCGCCGGGTCCGGCGTTCTTGTAAGGACTCAGGTCGATGAGCGACGTCGTGTTCCCGTGATACGCCGCGTCGAGGACGATCATGTCACGCCGGCCGGTGTACGCGCGCGTGAGGCGAAGCGCGAGCTCGTTGGCTTCGCTCGCCGAGTTCACGAAATAGCAGACGTCGAGCGAGGACGGGAGTGTCGCGAGCAAGCGATCGGCGTAATCGGTGAGGAGATCGTTCAGATACCGTGTGTTCGTGCTCAACACCCGCATTTGCGAAGCGCCGGCGTCGACGACACGCGGATGGCAGTGTCCGACGTGCGGAACGTTGTTGTAGGCGTCGATGTAGCGCCGGCCTTCGTCGTCATAGAGATACTGCATCCAGCCGCGCACGATCTTGACAGGCTCCTTGTACGCAACACTGAGATTGTGACCGATCCGCGCCCGACGGTGCGACAGTGTTTCGCGCTTCGACGGAGCTCGCGCGGGAAACCGGTCGAGCGGCACGCGCGCGATGAGGTTCGGGTCGGGACAGAGCGCGCACCACACGCGCCGCTGCGTCGGTCGCGCGACGCCGGGGAAGTCTGTGCCGAGGCCGAGCAGATCCGTGATGATTTGTAGATGGAGATGCGGCGTCCAGCCGCCGTTCACGTCGGCCGTGCCAAGCGTGGCGATCAGCTCGCCCCGCTGAACCTGCTGGCCGAGCTGGAGATTGTGCAGCGACTCGCGGCTCAGATGCCCATACAACGTGAAGAACTCGATGCCATCATTCGTCAGGTGGCGAAGGATGATGACAGGACCGTAGTCCTGCGGCGTCGCGTTGTCGGCGAACGCGTGGACGGTTCCCGGCAGTGGAGCGAACACGGGCGTCCCCGCATCGGCGAACAGATCGAGACCAATGTGAATCGTGCGATGCTCGTCGGTCGGCCGATCACCAAGCGCGAACGCCGGCGCGACGTATAGGATGCGCGGCTCATCGTATCGTCCGATCGCGACACACATATTCGACGCGCGCATCAATCCGAATACGCGCTCAGTCACGGTAGGCTCGGTGTTGTGCCGGACGTCGCCACTCAGCAGCGGGCTTGCGACGCTCAGGTCCAACACGACGCTTGGTTCTCGGCGCAAATCGAGGCCGATGACCGGCGCTGGGTCCGCAGCCTTCAGGTACGCGATGACACGCTCGCCCGTCGGGACGCTCTCGACACCAGCCGCTTCGCGCAACACGGCGTGCGCCAGGCCGAACGGAATCGCCGAGAGTATCGGGAGCGCGCGTTGAATTGCCGATTGGCTGACGCCGAGGTAGAGATTGTCGGGGCGTTGGCGGAGTTGATCCGCGGCGATGCAGACGCTCATGCACAGTCGAAGGCCGACGAGTCCGAACAGCGATGCGAGCTCGCTATCCTCGAGCGTCACGTGCTCGCGATAGCCGCGGACCACATGGGCGGCGACGCTCAACGGGTCGTCGCTACCGAGTGCTGCATAGGCAATCGCGATAGCCAAGTCAGCGACGCGATAGCTGTGCACCATGTCGCCGAAGTCGACGATGCCCGTAATACGCTGATCGCGCGTCTCGACATCGTCGCCTCCACCAACGAGCACGTTGTAGTCGTTGAGATCGGAGTGAATCGCGCTGCGCGGCAACGCGCCAAGCAACGCCGCGGTAGTGCGATCGAATTCCTCGACGAAGTGCTCGAGTGCGGCGCGAACGTCGGCGTCAGAAATGATCTGTCTGTGCGCATCGATGATAGCGCGGCCGTTCGCCAAATCCCAATAGAACGCGCGGTGTATTGCTGGATGATCGAAGCTGGCCAGGGCGCTATCGAGTATGCCGACTTGGCGGCCAAAATCCTCGAATAGCGCCGGCGTTCGTCGCGTCGCTTCGCCCAACGGACGGCCAGGAAGCCATGTCACCGCCCATGCGAAGTGACGCTTGTCGTCGCTGGTAGTGATCTCGACGAGCACTGATCCGTCGGTTGCGTGAACCAGACGCGGCGTGGTCGGGAGCAGGGGCGAGAGATGAACGAGCGCCAGCTGTTGCGCCGACAGCATGTCCTTCGATTCGGTCGCGTTGGCGATCTTGAGAACGACGCACGGTCCGTCGGCGCGCGTGATGAGAAAATTCTGATCGCGCTCGCTCGTCAGCGGTGTCGCGGTGCCATCGAACCCGAAGTGTTCGCGCGCAATGCGTTCGGCATCGGCCACGTCGAACCGTGGCGTTTGCTGAAGCATGGCTGATGTCGGAACAGGTGGCGCGCTCACGATGACTGCCTATTTACTCTCGCCGCGGACTTCTTTCGGAAT
>JAICYT010000100.1 GCA_025934075.1 Gemmatimonadaceae bacterium | reverse complement strand
GTCGCGGCGATCGCGTGCGCGACACGGTCTTCACTGAGCCGCAGCGGCGAAAGGCCGTGACGGAATACATGTCGCCCGGCGCGACCATGACGATGAGCTGGGTGCCGACTCGTCCCGGCAACTGGCTCTTTCACTGTCATCTGATCTTTCACATCGACCAAGCGCTCCGTCTCGCGGCGGAGGAGCCCGGAGAGATCGACGGTCACGAAGCTGGTCACGCGGAGCGGGATATGGCGGGACTGGTGATGGGCGTCCGCGTCGCGCCGGCGCGTGGTAGTGTCGCGCAAGCCGGTGATCCAAGAGCCGCGCGCAAGCTTCGTCTCTTCGTCGACGAAAAGCCGAACGTCTTCGGGAACCGTCCGGGCTTCAGCTTCGTGCTCCAGGAGGGTGACACTCCTCCGGCGCGCGACTCCGTGCGATTCCCCAGCTCGACGGTGGTCGTCTATCGCGGCGAGCCGACGGAGATCACGGTCATCAATCGCACGAATGGCCACTCGAGCACACATTGGCACGGCATCGAGCTCGAGAGCTTTTACGATGGCGTCGCTGGTTGGAGTGGTGCCGGATCACGCGTTGCGCCGATGCTCGCGCCGGGCGATTCGTTTGTCGTGCGCATGACGCCCGATCGCGCCGGAACGTTCATCTATCACACGCACTCGGACGAGACGGTCCAACTGAGCTCGGGCCTGTACGGCGCATTGCTCGTGCTGGAGCCGGGCCAGCAGCGCGATCCGAACGAGCGACTCTTTCTCATGGGCGAAGGCGGCCCCGAGCTCACAGCCGTGCCGTTCGTCAACGGAACGAGCACGCCACAGCCCATCGAGCTGACCAGCGGGACGACGCATCGCTTTCGCCTCATCAACATCTCCACGGCGAATCCGAAGAATGTGAGATTGCTCATGGACACGCTGGTCCAGGATTGGCGTCCGTTCGCCAAGGATGGGGCGGGACTGCCGGCGGTTCAGCGAGCACCGCGTCCCGCGCGGACGATCTTGGGACCAGGCGAGACAATGGACTTCGAGGTCAAACGCGACAAACCGGGGGTGTTGATGTTCGAGATCGTGACCGGGAATCCGGTGACGGGGAACGTGCAGCGGATTCCGGTCGTGGTGCGATAGTCGAAGCTTGCCTGATCGCGAAGTTCGACATATACTGCGTGAACCCGCTTCAACCGAGGGAGTTCCTCGATGATGGCTTCTTGCTATTCCACCTCGATGCGTCGTCGGCTCGTGCCGATCGCATTCGTGCGCCCAGGCGTATTGCGCCTCGGAGCCACGATTTCCGGCGTCGATACGCCACGAGGCAGAGCACCCTAGAAGCCCGCGATTCGTTGTCGTGATCCGGCCTTTCGGGTGCAGCCAACCTGAAAGGCCTTTTTGCTGCCCCCACACTCGAGCCGGCGGATCACGAGAATGAATAGAGAAATCATCACACGATACTTGGGTCAGCCGGCGCATCTGCCGACTGACCTGCGCGCGCGCATAGAACGAGAATGGGGCGGGCAACCGGTGCAGCTCTACGCCCTCGCCGATTTGGGCCCAACGCTCAAACTCACCGAGTCGTGGCTCGCGCTCGGCCCCGAGCATGTCGCGCTCGTGCGTCGTCGCGAGGCCTCGCCGGGCGAATGGGACGTGTGCTCGATCGAGCGCGCGCGCATACAGGCCGCGCGCGAATCGCCCGGCTTGAGCGCCAACACGTTGGTGCTGCTCGGCAGTCCCGGCGATCCGCCGCTCGCCGTCGTGCGTTACACGCAACGGCAACGCGGCGCGTTCGAGAATATCCGCTTCGTACTCGACGAAGCGATCGCGGGACGCTTGACGAAAGTCTCGTCCAACGACGCCGACCATCTCTACGCCGACGCCGTCGCGCGTCCAGTGCGCGAAGCGCAAGCGCTCGTCTCCGGACGAGAGTCGCGCGTCATCCTCCGCCTACTCGGCTACCTCCTACCGTATAGAAGGCAGCTCGCGCTCGGACTCTCGGCCGCGGCGGTCATCACGTTCTTGAGTCTCATTCCGCCGTACATCGCGGGATATCTCATCGATAAGGTCGTGCGTCCCGCGCAGGACGGACGCTTGCCGCGCGAGAAGGCGGCAGGCTTAGCATGGATCGCGGTGACCGCCATGGCGGCGCTTTATCTCGTGCGACAAGCCGCCGCACATGTGCGCCTGCGATACATGGCCGTACTCGGCGAGTGGGTCGCGCGCGATCTGCGCGCGGAGCTGTACGAGCACATTCAACGTTTGAGTCTGTCGTTCTTTTCGCGGAAGAAGACAGGAAGCTTGATCACGCGCGTGACCGCCGACACCGATCGCCTGTGGGAGTTCATTGCGTTCGGCGTGGTGGACGTCTCGCTGTCGATGGTGATGTTGCTCGGACTGGGCACAGTACTGCTCACCTTGGATTGGCGCTTGGGTTTGGTCATGACCGTTCCGGTGCCGCTCTTCTGCTGGATGATCTACCGCAACGGCGTGTCGCTCGAGGGCATGTTCATTCGCGGCTGGCGGAAGTGGTCGCGCGTGACGGACTTACTCTCGGATACCATTCCCGGCATCCGCGTGGTGAAGGCGTTCAATCAGGAGACGCGCGAGATCGATCGCTTCGTCGGACGCAACGACGACGTCACGCTCGAGTTCAATCGCATTCACCAATCATGGACGACCTTTTGGCCGTTGCTCATGCTCGCGGTGCACGGGACGACCGTCCTAGTGTGGGCGCTCGCTCTGCCGCGGCTATTAGGAAACGCGCATCCACTGTCGGCCGGCGTGTTCGTGTCGTTCTTGCTCTACACGACGATGTTCGTCGCACCGATCGAGGTGATTGGGCAGATGGCGCGCACGGTGAATCGGGCGACCTCGTCGGCGCATCGCGTGTTCGAGGTGCTCGACAGCGAGCCGGAGGTCCGCGACGCGCCGGAGCCGACGCGTCTCACGCCGGTGAAAGGTCGCGTATCGTTCAACAACGTGACGTTCGCGTACGACGGCGTTCGGCAGATCCTGCGCGGGATCAGCTTCGATGTCGAGCCGGGTGAGCTGATCGGACTTGTCGGCCCATCGGGCGGCGGCAAGTCGACGGTGGTGAACTTGATCGCGCGCTTCTACGACGTGACGGGGGGCTCGATTCACATCGACGGCGTCGACGTTCGCGAGCTCGAGATCGGCCACTACCGCGAGCAGCTCGGCATGGTGCTTCAGGATCCGTATCTGTTTCACGGGACAGTGATGGACAACATCCGCTATGCGATGCCCAGCGCGCCGTTCGGCGAAGTGATTGCCGCGGCGAAGGCGGCGAACGCGCACGACTTCATCTGCAAGTTGGGGCAGGGCTACGACACTGTGGTGGGCGAGCGTGGGCATACGCTGTCGGGCGGCGAGCGTCAGCGCATCTCGATCGCGCGGGCAATTCTGCACGATCCGCGAATCCTCATTCTCGACGAGGCGACGTCGAGTGTCGATACGGAAACGGAGCGGGCAATTCAAGAGGCGCTCGATCGGCTGATCGCGGGACGAACCGTGTTCGCAATCGCGCACCGGTTGTCGACCTTGCGACGGGCGTCGCGGTTGTTCGTGATTCGGCACGGTCGTCTCGAGGAGGCTGGGACGCACAGCGAGTTATTGGCGAACGAGGACGGAGTGTATCGGCGACTGTACGAACTGCAATTACAACTTCAGTGAGGCACGAGCGATGACTGGAACACTGGACGCGGAATTGGAGACCGGCATCACGCTGCGATCGGGCGGTGATGGGCGCCTGCTCGCGACCATCGACGATAAAGAAGTCTCGGTGCGGCTGCGGCAATGCTTCCCGTGGTCGGAGCCGCACCGGCACATCTCGCTCCGCGACGACAAGGAGCGAGAGGTGGCGTTAATCGACGACCCAGCGCAGCTCGCGCCGGCGTCGCGGCGTGCACTCGAGGATGCGCTCGCGGCGGCGGGCTTCGTGCTCGTCGTCACGCGCGTGGTTGGCGTGGACGAAGAGGTGGAGATCCGGCACTGGTCGGTCGAAACGGTGCACGGACCGCGCACGTTTCAGACGCATCTCGACGATTGGCCGCGGACGCTGCCGGGTGGCGACCTGTTGATACGCGACGTGGGCGGCGACTTGTATCGGCTCGCGAATCCGCGGGGAATGGATCGGAAGAGCAGGGAGTTGTTGTGGGCGTTTGTCGACTGATCGCGTCGTCGTCAACGAACATCCGCGTGTGCAGCCGGCGCCGGCCCGGCATCGACGAGCTGCTTCAGCACCGGATCGACGCGTAAGTTGAGTCCTTCGAGCGAACGGGCGCCAAGGAGTACCATGTCGCCCGACTCGCCGAAGACGACGTCGTCGGCGGTCCGCGTGCCGCCGGCGTGAACGATGGCGAATCCGGTCCATCGCTCCAACACTGTGCCGCTCGCTTGCCGGAAGCGCAGCCGCTTGTCGCGCTCCACGCCGAGTGATTCGAGAATGGCCGCTGGCACCCATGAGAGTTCGGCGCCGGTGTCGACGAGAACGCTCTCCAAGGTTCGCCGTTCACCGCGGCGCGCTGGATTCTCGATTTCGATGGTCGTGCGGAATGTTCCCATTTCGTCGGACATGGTAGCTCCAGATGCGTTGTCGAGCACCATCAAATTATTGCATGCAGTGATCCACTAGCGCGTGCGAACGCGCCAAGCCGGCGTCTGGTGCGCGATTGTGGTGATGATGGGTGGTGCCGGAGGGCCGGACTTGTCTAAGTGGAACAAAGTGTCATTTGCTATGGAGCTTGTTCACTCATGTGCAACAAAGTTTCACTTAGCGGATGATCGCCATTCCGTACGGCCTAACTAGCCGCCGTGGGCGCCACGCCGACTCGCACCGCGTCGTGTCGCTGACGATAGGCTACCTGTGCGCGAGATCTAGCCTGGCCGCCACCGTCGCAAGTTGCCGGTCTTTTGTCCACAGTCTCGCACTAGCCGCGAGGGCGGCGGATGCGAGCAGGTGAATATCCACGTAACCCAACCGATTCCCATCAGCTTGTACCGCTCGATAAAGGCGCGCGCCTCACGGTCAGTCGCATTGGGAGCGGACGGAAGATTGGTCCAGAGCGAGAGCAGCTCACGACGGTTGCGAAGATTCCCACAGGCGAGCTCGCCGATCACGAATGGATGCATGACAACGTCCCCATTCTCGAGGGCAGCGCCCGTGCGCGTCCGGCCAACGAAGGTGGTCGATCCAGACCGACGTGTCGACCAGAATCATCGGCCGCCAGAGCGCCTTCGCGGAACAGTCTTGAGACGCGGCTCGCTGCCGCCGAGCCGGGCGAGACGTCGTGCGCTCTCTCGTGCGATCAACGCGCGGAGAGCTTCATGGAGGAGAGCCGTGCGCTCCTCCAAGCCCGAAACCCTCCGCGCCTCGGCGAGCAGGGTTTCGTCAAGGTTGACGATCGCCATGCCGGTCGACGTAAGTCCGCCGCATGAGCAGCTACCCGCGCGAAGCGCGGTTAGCCCGGCTCGACGCCGCGCGCGGCGGCATCAGCGGAGCCCCGGGACAGGGGACGCTGTTTCCCGAGCGCTGGCGGTCGGTGCGCGAACACACCGCAGCGAGGCGGTCGGCATCGATGTAGTTTGGTGTAGAGAGATTGATCTGGTGAAGCTGGAGATTCTCATTATGAGAAATGTCGCGGTCGTCGTTCGGTCAAGAGGAAAGCACATGTACGCTTCTCACGCACGCGCGTTCGTGCTCACGGTTGCCGCCGCCTTCCTGCTCGCCGGCTTTGCGCGTCCTGTACTCGCGCAGTTCGGCGAGGTCTCGTTCGCCAACTCCGGCGCGCCCGCCGCGCAGCCGGCGTTTCTGCGCGGTCTTGCCTTGCTGCACAACTTTCAATATCCCCAGGCGGCAGCCGCCTTTCAGCAGGCGCAGAAGGCGGATCCAAAGTTCGCCATGGCGTATTGGGGCGAGGCGATGACCTACAACCACGGCGTGTGGCGCGAGCAGGATTCAGTCGCCGCTCGCGCGACGCTCGCCCGACTCGGCGCAACGCCCGCTGAGCGGTTGGCAAAAGCACCGACCGAACGCGAAAAAGATTACCTGCGGACGTTGGACGTGCTGTACTCCACCGCGGGCACCAAGGCAGGACGCGACAGTGCGTACGCGAATGCCGTCGCGCAGTTGGCGCTGCGCTATCCCGATGACGTCGACGCACAGCTCTTCCATGCACTGTCGCTCCTCTCGCTCTTTCCACGCACTGACTCGACCTATTTGCGCGCCGCATCGATCGCCGCGAAGGTCATGCGCGAGCATCCGCAGCATCCGGGCGCTCTGCACTACCTCATTCATGCGTACGACGATCCCGCGCACGCTAAGCTCGGGCTCGAGGCTGCGCGCAGGTACTCGAAGGTCGCGCCCAACGCAGCCCACGCGCAGCACATGACATCGCATATCTTCATCGCGCTCGGCATGTGGGGCGACGTGGTCGCGGCGAACGAAGTCGCGATCCGCACTGTCGAAACCGCGCAAGGCGCCGTGCCCGGGCCGCCTTGCGGCCACCCCGCGCTCTGGTTGCACTACGCATATCTGCAACAAGGACGGTTTGCCGACGCACGACGGATGATGGACGCCTGCCGCGCCGCGAGCGTCGACTCCCCCGGTGCAAGGCACGGATATGCCGAGATGCGCGCGCAGTACATCGTGGACGCGGACCCGACCCCACACGATGTCGCTAACGATCCGGGCGTCGTCAAGGGTCCCGCGATGATGCAGTTCACGCTCGATCTCGCGACGGCGTACGACGCTTTGCGCCGAGGAGATACTACGAACGCTGCCGCGTTGATCGAGCGCATGCAGGCGGCGCACACGACATCCTCGACGAGCGCGATGGCGAAGATGATGCCGGAGATGGTCAGCGCGATGACGGTGAGTATGGACGAAATTCGCGCGCTCATGTTGCTGCGTCGCGGAAACAAGGATGGCGGGGTGGCATTGCTTCGTCGCGCGGCGGCGGAGGAAGATGCAATCCCGTTCGTGTTTGGGCCGCCCGAGGTGGAGAAGCCCTCGCACGAGCTGTTGGGAGAGACGCTCTTGGCGATGGGGAAACCTGCGGAGGCGCGGCGCGAATTCGAATTGGCGTTGGCGCGCACGCCGGGACGTTCACTCACGCTGCTCGATCTTGCGCGAGCGAGCCGCGCAGCAGGTGATAGCGCGGCGGCGTCAGCGGCGTACAAACAGCTCGTGAGCAACTGGCATCGTGCCGACGTTGTCACCGACGCCGTGCGTGAGGCGCGTAGCGCCGCGGCGCCGGGACGCGGCTCCAAGCCGTGAAGCGAATGTTGTTACGGAATCAGAAGGTCTGCGGGAATCCCCAGCTCGTCTCGCAGCCGTTTGAGAACGATGCTCTGGGGAGTGCCCGTTTCGTCGATCGGGTCGTGCTCGTGTTCATAAGCCTCGACGAGGACTGACAGAAATTCCAAGCGATCGTACTCGTCGCTCCCGCGCTTGGCGTCACGGTCGAGGAGCGCATCGATCTCTTCGACCGCCGCTTTGTATTCGCGCACGTTGCGAAGCACGTGTGGTTTCTTGAAGTCGAGCGTTTGACTTGCCATCGGCGTCCCTCGCGTTGCACTTCACAGCAGGCGACGCTTGATGAGGCGATCGTAGTCTTCGTGCGTGACTACGTGGCGAACGTAGACACGCCCGAGATCGTACCGCATGTCGACGACCAGGCGGTACCGATTGCCACAATGTTGAATACGACCCTGGTTCGCCCCAGGAAGTCCGCGGTCGCGAAATCCTTCCGAACGTGTAGATGCTCTCCGTTCCGCTTCCGGCGCATGATCCGCGCCCAATCCCGTAGTGACTGAGCCGCGTCCGCATCCCGACGCCCGAACTCCGTCAGACGCGTTCGGCTAATGATGTGCGGCGTCCCCGCGAACGGCTACCTGCAAGAATCCGTCCGCAGCGTCTCGACGTCAGCATCGTTTCGCTGCGGCAACGACGAATTCCTTTTGTGGACTTTCGAGTGCCTCTTCGACGCGGCCTAGACGATCGAGTCATCACCGAGGCGCTCTCGCCGGCCTTCACAGGCCCTCATCGCCCTCCGGAATCCCGGCGAGCCGCGGTCGGGGTTTCCGGACGTCACTGTCGGCGGGAGGCATCCCCGGCGTGCGCATTTGTTTGCCGTGCGGCTCCTTTGACACGAACGGCGCCGGCGTCTCGATTCTCATTGTCTCACGCACGTGCTCATTCCAAATTTGGAATGAGCGCCCGGCAATCGAGCCTACCCATCAACGCATAGCCATACCGTACCCTCGCTGGTTGTCGCATGCGAACACACTCCGAGGATACGGTTGGACACGCCCACCAAGATACTACTTCACGCGCTCGAAGTACCCATCACCCACGTAGAGACGCATCGGTTTCCCAGCGGTCTCGCTGAAGTACACCACCTCGCCAACCTCGCCTCCTCCCGTCGGCGCCATCAACCGGAACCGGCCGCCGCCCAACGGTTCGAGCGTCGCGGGCGAGTCGACATTCGCGCCGTTGGGTGTGACGAGCACCAGCTTCTTGTTGAGCAGCACGATCTGCTGATCGCTCCACCGACCGCGATACAAACCCGCGAAACGCTCCCACGCCGGATCCCACGCCACCGCGACCTCGCTCGGCTTTATGGCTTTCGCGACGGCCGCGCCGACGGTGACGGCCAACTCGCGCGCGATGTCGCCAACATTCGAGTCGTTGGTGTTCGTCAGCACGATCACGCCGATCTTGTCGTCGAGCTGAATCTGCGTCTGCGTGGTATTGCCTAAGTAGCCGCCGCCATGTCCGACGTACGTCTTGTCGTTGATGCGGCGCATGTCGAAACCGAGCCCGGTTCCCGACTGCCAGTTGTTCTCGACCGCGCGCACGCGGTGCATCTCCCGCCACGAAGCGCTGCTGACAACCTGCGACCCACCGCGCGGTCCGCTGCGAAAGTTGGCCGAGACGAACTTCGCCATGTCGGTGACGTTCGACGTCACTCCCGTCGCCGCGGCCATGCCGCGCGCGTCGATGAATGGAATGATCTCGCGCGTCCCATCCGGCATGCGCCGGCCGTAGCCGACCGTTAGCCCGGGGACGTTCTTGTCGACGCTCGACTCGTTCATCCCCAGCGGCTTGAAGATGTTCTTGTCGACGTAGTCGGCCCACTTCTGTCCACTCACCTGTTCGACCAGTAGGCCGGCGACCGCGAACGCGAGGTTGGAATACTTCCACCGCACATTCGGCGCGAACGCCGAGTGACGGTCGGCGTACAGCTTCTTGAGCTCCTCCTCGGTGGGAAACTCATTCGTCGTCCAATGATCGCCGGCCTCGCGCTGAAGCCCCGACACATGCGAGAGAAGCTGCTCGACCGTGATCGGCCCGTCATCGGGACCGGCAGGCTTGGCGTGAAACCACGGGAGATACTTCTCGACCGGATCGTCGAGCCGCAGCTTTCCGTCCTCCCTGAGCTGCATGATCGCGATCGCCGTAAACAGCTTGCTGTGCGACGCCATGCGGAATTTGGTCTCGGGCGTCATCGCAATTTTGTGCGCGACATCGGCGAACCCAAACCCGGTCGCCCACACGAGCTGCTGATCGTACACCACGCCGACCGCGATGCCGGGCAACCCGCTATACGCGATCTGGCCTTCCATCCACGCCGAGAACAACCGCTCGGCGCCGAGTACGTCGGGGTCTTTGGCGATGCTCGACTGCGCGGCGATCGCGTGCGGCGCGAGGAGAACGAGCGATAGGGCGATTCCGCTGATCAGGCGCGACGGGGAGGCGATGGGGCGGCGCATGGATGCTCCGGAGGGTGGGAACTGACGCGAAGAATCTGGCTCAGATCGGTTCCGGATGCGAGTTGCTCGAGGGATTACCTATAGATGTGCTGGCGTTACAGCGCTCCAGTGTCGATTTTCGAGCATGTTCAATCATCTACTCCTCGCGCCACTTGGCGCGCTCGCTTTCGCGGCTGTCGCGGCGTCCGCCCAGACCACACCCGCCGACCTCGTGCTCCGCAACGGCAAGGTCGTGACGATGGACGCGAAAAATCCGCAAGGGCAAGCGGTCGCGATCACCGGCGACAAGATCACCGCCGTCGGCTCGAACGCCGCCATCCAGCGCTACGTCGGACCGAAGACGAAAGTCATCGACCTCGGGGGACATCTCGCGATTCCCGGCTTCAACGAATCGCACGGACACTTCACGGGGCTGGGTTCGTCGCTCACGCAGCTCAAGCTGATGGGCGTCCCGTCATGGCAAGACATCGCGACGATGGTCGCCAACGCCGCGAAGACGGCCAAGCCCGGCGCGTGGATTCAGGGCCGCGGCTGGCACCAGGAAAAATGGAATAGATCGCCGGGCCGAGTGGTGAAAGGCTTCCAGACGAATGATCTCATCAATCAGGCTGCACCGAACAATCCGGTCGTGCTGGGTCACGCGAGCGGTCATGCGCTCATCGCCAACGCCAAGGCGCTCGAGCTTGCCGGCATCGGCGCCGACACGCCGAGCCCGCCCGGCGGCGAGATCATCAAAGACGAAACTGGAAAGCCGACCGGTGTGCTCGTGGACGCAGCGCAGGGACTGCTGCGGCGCGCGCTCGCCAAGAGTCTCGCGCAGCGCACGCCCGAGGAGGCCAAATCGGATTTCCGGAACGAGGTCCATCTCGCGGTGCAGAACGCGCTCGAGAACGGCGTGACGACGTTCCAAGACATGGGCGAATCGCTGGCCACGATCGACGGCATCAAGCAAATCGTCGACGAAGGCAACATGCCGCTTCGCTTGTACATTCTCGTAAGCCAGGGCGAGGTGCGGCCCGACGACGTCGGCGCGCTCGTTGCGCATCGCATGATCGATTACGGCAACGGCCACCTCACCGTGCGTGCTGTCGGCGAGATCACGGCTGACGGCGCGCTGGGCTCGCGCAGCGCGTGGATGCTCAAGGCGTACGACGACGATCCAACGAACACGGGACTCAACGTGACCAAGATGTCGCGCATCAAGGACATCGCCGAGTTTGGGATTGCGCACGGCTTTCAGATTTCGGTGCACGCCATCGGCGACCGCGCGAATCGCGAGACGCTCGACACCTACGAACAAGTCTTTAATGAGCATCACGTCAAGAGCGACACGCTGCGCTGGCGCATCGAGCACGCGCAGCACCTGAACCCGAGCGACATCCCGCGCTTCGGCAAGATGGGCGTCGTGGCGAGCATGCAGTCGATTCATGAATGCTCTGACGCACCGTACGTGCTGCCGCGACTCGGGTTCCAGCGCGCCAAAGAAGGCGCGTACGTCTGGCAATCCCTTTGGAAGACAGGCGCGGTGGTGACGAACGGAACGGACGTGCCCGTCGAGGACATCAGCCCGATCGCGTCGTTCTGGTGCGCCGTCACGCGTGACAAGGTTGGCACGGACTCCGCGTTCTTCCCTGAGCAGAAACTGAGCCGCCAACAGGCGCTCCAGACATACACGACGAACGGCGCGTACGTCGCATTCCAAGAACACGAGAGCGGCTCGCTCGCGCCGGGGAAGTGGGCGGATGTCGCCGTCCTCTCGCGCGACATCATGACGACGCCGCCCGACTCCATTCTCGGGACCAAGGTGCTGTACACGATCATCGGCGGAAAGGTGGTCTACACCGGCCCGCAGCGACCGCCGCAGACATCACGGTGATCGCGCAACACGTGCGGCTCGGCGGTCTCGAGATCAGTCGAATCGGACTCGGCACCAATCGTCTCCGCAACACAGACGAGAACGTCGCGTTCATTCGAGCCGCAGTCGGCGCCGGCGTGCAGATGATCGACACCGCGCACCTGTACACCGGTGGCGCGAGCGAGCAGACGATCGGCCGCGCGCTCTCGCCGATTCCGGCGGGCGTCGTCGTCGCGACCAAGGGCGGTTACGGCGGCGCGGGCCGCGGACGGCCGGAAGTGCTCCGCGATGAGATTGAGGAAAGTCTAAAGCGCCTTCGCGTCGATCGTTTCGCGCTCTACTACCTCCATCGTGTCGATCCCGAAACCCCGATCGAGGAGAGCCTCGGCGCGATCAAGGAGTACGTCGACCGTGGAATGATCGAGCGCGTCGGCGTCTCCCAGGTCGACATTTCGCTGATCGAACGCGCGCGGAAGGTCGTTCCGATCGTGGCGGTGCAGAACGACTACAATATCTCGGAGCGGAAGTACGACGACGTCGTCGACTACTGTACGCGTGAGGGGATCGTGTTCGTGCCGTTCTATCCGCTGCATGGGGAGTCGAGTCGCGCGCTGCGGGAGACGGCGAAGCGACATCGGGCGACGGAGAGGCAGGTGATGCTCGCGTGGCTGCTCGCGCGGTCGCCGGTGATGCTTCCCATTCCCGGTACGCTGTCGCTCGCGCATCTCAAGGAAAACCTCGGCGCGTTGTCGCTCGAACTTTCAGAGACCGAGCGTAACGAGCTCGCATGACGGTTGCGCCGTGAGGCGCTCGCGGGACGCACCGTCTTCCGCGGACCAGTGCAATACTGCCGATACCGCCGGCAGTATTGCCTCGGCTCCGCTCCAGCCGGCGCGTCCCACTCGCTGGGGATCGCTGGCGATCGCCATCGAATGATGCGGGTTCGCACCGCAGCCTGTACTAGAGTGTGCGATGCCGATCCCCGATCCAATCCCAGCGCTCAAGCGTCAAGCCGGTGCGGAGCTCGCGCGCTTGGTCGCCGGTTGGAATGGCGACGACATCGGCGCCTATCTCCGCACCGATCGCTCGCGCATTGCTGATCTGCGTCGCGGTCGGCTCGAGCGCTTCTCGTTGGAGACGCTGCTCCGTCTGCTCGATCGCGCGGGCATGCAAGTGGAGCTGCGCGTGACGCCGCGCCCCTTCGGACGCAGGTAGTCTGAACGCGAACGCCGACCGCGAGCGCCGAACGCGAGGGCTTGAATGCGAGAGCGAAGAGTGGCGTGGTGTCCGCAGCGGGAGCCGAGGCAATACTGCCGGCTGTATCGGCAGTATTGCACTGGTCCCGCGGAGGACATTACGCCACTCGGAGCGCACCACACTCGGAGCGCCACTCTTCCAGCCTCATTTGATTCGTTCGACTACCGGCGCATCGAGGTCGACGTCCCATGAGAGTGTGAGCACCTCATTGGGCGAATCCGGTCCGGTGACGTACGTACCCTTGGTCTTGAGCCGTACGCGCCCATTCTCGAATCGGAAATCGGAGAAGTACCTGGCGAGGGAATCCGGCAACCACGCGATCGTGCGCGCGACGGTCGTGCCGGGAATCTGATACGAGAGGTCCGCCTGCTTCACGGCGTTGCGATCGTCGAGCTGCAAGACGAAGAACGCGGCGCCGGCTCCGGTCAGGGCATCGTTGTCGCGATCGTTCTTCATGAGCCGAGCATTCGCCGTGGCATCGATCGGGTTGGCGAAGAATTGAACCTTGAGCGCGAGTACTCGCCCGTGCAGAAACTCGTTCGTGTGCGTGACGAACACACTCTGTGCGTCAACGTGGCTCCTGCTGGGCTTGAGTACGGTCGACTTGTCGACGGTGAGATCGAAGCGCGCGACGAGCGGCGGCCGACGCGGATGCACTGACAGAGGCGGCGCCGTCGTGGCCAAGAGCAATGGCGCGATTGCGAGGCCACTAGCACGCATGCGAGTGCGTCGACGACAGCGCGGCCTCAGGTCCAAACGTCGATCTTTCGACCGTCGCTGTCGCGGAAGGAACCGGTGAGGATCAGGATCATGTCGATCAGCCACCAGATCCCAAGTCCGCCGATCGTGAAGAGTTGAAGGAAGCCGGTGCCGATCTTTCCGACATAGAACCGATGCGCGCCGAAGACGCCGAGGAAGAAGCAGAGAAGAGCGGCGGGCAGGACGCGCTTGTCAGACTGGGCTGTCGCGCCTGCGGTTTGCAATCCGCCGCCGTCTTGCATGGCGCCGCAGTTGATGCACATGACGGACTTGGGGTCCATCGGGCGACCGCAGGCGCGGCAGAATGCGGTCGAGCTACCAGAAACCAGGACGGACATGGTATGCCATTGACGGAGTGGACGCGCTGACGGCGGTTTGATGCCTAGAAAGTGCGGCACGGTGGTTCGGCCGTCCAGCCCGCGGAGTAGCCGCTCAACTGCGTGCTCGCGCCCCGACCGTGCGTATATTCGCCAGACCGCCCGCGCGCTCGAGCTGTTCGATCCACCGCGACGGATCCTCGCGGGGCCTGCCGCGCCGGCGATAAATCACGGGTCGTTCTTCGTCGACGACGTTTACTAGGCTATCACAGCGCGCCGGATGCGCAGCCGCCGACGACGTCAGTGACCATCTCGAGCAACGCTAATTCAGTCGCACGCGAGCGGTTGTCCTCGAGGTAGCGTCGTGGCTCCGATCAGCCGCCTGGCGAATCAGCCAGGCCGATGCGCCGAAGCAGCTCGGCGAAACGAGGATCACCGCGAAGTGCGTCCATCTGCGGATCGACTTTCATCGACACGATATCCGTCTGTCGTGATCGATACGCTCGCTCCAGCCATGCGAACGCGAGATCCGTGTCGCCTGCCGCCGCGTGCAAGCATGCGACGTAATACGGCACGCGTGCCTGCACGTCGGGTGTGAGCGCCGCCATGCGCGCGTGGGCTTCGTCTCGACGCCCGAGGCCGGCCAATGCGAACACTTGAGCGCTCGAATCGTGGACCCTTTGAATCGCGTCGAGCGCCTCCGCATAGCGCCCCGTCGCGACGTACACGCGCCACATCAAATTGTAGCCGCCTCCGCCGCCGGTCGATTCCATCGCCGTGACTGTGCGCGCTTGTGCGAGGGCTTCGTCCCAACGCCGTGCGTAATACAGAGCTTCGCCGATGCTGTACGCAATCGGGTACGACAACGGATCGAGTCGTTGTGCATAGCGCAGTTGGTCCAGCGCATCGTCGAACCGGCCGCGCGCGATGAGAGTCACGGCGTAGCCTGCACGCGCGCTCGCCTCATTCGGATTGAGCTCGATC
>JAICYT010000115.1 GCA_025934075.1 Gemmatimonadaceae bacterium | reverse complement strand
TCGCGATGTCGAATCGACCGTTCCCGATACGTCCACGACCGATCCGACACCAAGCGGTTCTCCGGAGGCGCTCTGACCAGCGCTGAGTGCCACCTTTGCGCCGGGTCGAACGCGCGCCGCATCGGCCGGCGTCACGCTCAATAGAATATCGAGCGCGGTAGGATCAGAGATCTCGACGAGCGGCTGCGCCGGATCGACCGATGCGCCAAGCGTCGCGGACATGCGGGTCACAATGCCGCTGATCGGAGCGCGAAGGATCGAGAGTTGCTCCGTTCGACGAGCCGCGACGGCATCCGCGCGTGCTTTGGCGACGTCCGCCGCGGCTTGCTCAGCGTCTTTCCTCGGTACGATGCCTTCCTGCGCGAGCCGCTGCGCGCGCTCGCTTGCCCGCTCGGCCGCGGCAAGCGCCGCCTCCGCGCTTTGCAGCGATGACTGAAACGGCGCCTGATCCAGCTCGACGAGGATCTTTCCTTTCTGGACGCTCTGCCCCGTCGTGACGAACACTTGCGCGACGCGACTCGCCGCCGGGGCGCTCAGCGTGGCGACGTGTCCCGCGCGCGGCACGACCGTCCCCATTGCGCCAAGCGTCTCATTGAAGGCTTTCGGTTGGACGACGATCGTCTGCACGCCGACGACAGGGTGCGCCGCGGCGTCGCCTTCATCGGCCTTCTTCTTGGCGCACGCGAACGACGCAACCGTCGCGATGGCAACGAGTAGATGGTGTCGTTTCATGGCTGAGAGGTGGGCGACGGGGCCAGCGCGAGCACGCGCAGCTGCGCGGTCGCGATCCAAGCGGCGGTGAGGTCGTCGATGTATTGCGCGAGGACGTCGCGCGCGTTGCGCTGCGCCTCGAGCACGTTCGGCAGAGAAGCCGCGCCTTCGCGGTACGCGGTAAGGGACATGGCGGCGACACGGTTCGCGCTCACCACCAACCGCTGATCGCGCTCGCTCCGGGCCAACGCATTCTCTCGCTGCCTGAGCGAATGCGCGATCTGATTGCGCGCCTCGACCTGGGCGAGCGTGAGCTCCGCCGCCGCGCGCACGCGCTCCGCTTCGGCCTGCGCGATTGCGCCGCGATTGCGATCGAACACCGGCAGACCGATACCGAGTCCGAACGTCGGCAAAATTCCTGGCTGACCGGGATCATGGTTCTCGAATCCCAGCGCGATGCTCGGCGTGGAGAAGATCGATCGGTGTTGCAGCCGGGCAGCGAGCGTTGCCGATTCGAGCGACATCGCGGCCGCCGTCTCATTCAAGGTTCGGCCCGGGTTTGGAGCCGACGGCGGCATCGAAAGAGAATCGCTCGCGCTGATCGTCAACTGCTCGGCGGTCATTCCCAGCACGGCTTGCAAATCGAGCAAGGAAGAAATCAGCGTCAACGAATCGCCCGCGGCGATGTTCTCCTGCTGCCCTGCGTTGACGCGGGCCAATTCGACGTCCATGTCGCTCGCGTCGCCGGCATCGCGTCGACGTTCGACCATGTGCAGAAGGCTATCCGCGTCGAGCGCGTTGCGTCGCGACAGAACGAGACGCTCGCGCGCGGCAACGGCGTGCGTGTATGTCGTGTCGGCGTCGAGCGCGATCGTCGCGCGGGCAAACTGAAAGCGCAAGCGTGCCGCATCGAGCGCAATTTGCGCCGACCGAACTCGCAGCGAGCGAAGCGGCGGGATGTCGATCGGGATGTCGGCGTTGACGTGATACTGAGGGAACGACTTACTGTAGCTCGCCGACAGCGATGGATTGGGCAGCGCGCGGGCCGCGAGCAGTTGCGCGCCGGCGACCGCGGTGTCCGCGCGAGCGACGCCGAGCCGCGCGCCGCGATCCAGCGCCGCGGCAACTGCGTCGGCGCGCGTCATCGGGGTCAATTGTCCTGCAATGGGCGCGGCACGAACGACGCATGCCACGATCACGGCGGTGCGAAAGCGCATGACCTCGAGGTTGTGCGTGGGTTGTGCGTGATAGAATGAAGGCTAGTGAAGGAAACCTGTCAGGACGATGACAGTCCTGCCATGACCGGCGCCGATTGCCCCATCGGCTCGGCGGGAAACCGAACGACGACAGTCGTCCCGTGTCCAGGTGTCGAATCGATCTGAATCGTCCCGCCGTGCTGGTCGACGATCCATTGGGCAATCGACAGGCCAAGACCGACACCTTCGGAGCCGACACCGTTCGCCGACGCCCGCTGCCGCGCCGGATCGCCGCGGTAGAAGCGCTCGAACAGGTGCGGAATATCTTCGGCGCCAATTCCGGCACCCGAATCGCTGACACTCAGCGTGGCAATCGCCCCGATGATGCGGACGCCAATGCGCACGACGCCACCCGCGCCGGTGAACTTGATCGCGTTGTCGAGCAGAATGAGCACGAGTTGGCGAAGCAGCGTCGGATCGCCATTCACCGGCGCCTCCTCGAAGTCATCGACCTCGAGGCGAACGCCCTTGCGATCGGCGATCGTTCGCGCGGATTCGGCGGCGTCCAGCGTAAGATCGTCGAGAAACACGCGCTCTCGTTGAATTGGCCGCTCGCCCGCGTCGGCGCGAGCGAGCATGAGCAAATCCTCAACGATTCCGCCAAGACGCTCGGTCTCACGCTCGATGGCGCGCAGCGACGCAATGTATTCTTGTGGCGACCGCATTCGCTGCAGCGTCACTTCGGCTCGACTACGCGCGGCGGTCACCGGCGTCCGCAGCTCGTGCGCCGCGTCAGCCATGAAGCGGCGCATGTGCTCGACGCTGCGTTCGACTGGCGCAATCGACTTCCTCGCCAGCATCCAGCCGCCCACGGCGACCAACACCAGCGCCACCAGCGCGGCTCCTCCAAACTCGGCGATGAGCGCCGGGTATCGATCCTCGATCTCGATTTCGTCGGAGATGGCGACGGCGACGAGTTGCGTCCCGTCCTGGAGACGCGCGCGTTGTGCGAACGCGCGAAGAATTCGCGCGTCGTCCTCATGGCTCGTGCTGGACGTGCCCCGGCGAAGTGCAAGCTCGCTCGCGCGCGCGATCCAGGGATCGAGCGCCGCGCCGTCGATCGATCGGCCGAGTGTATCGACGAGCAGCAGCGTACGTCCGGGAATGCGAAGGTCATGTACCGCCGCTTGCGGACCACGGATACGCGCGAGCGAGATCATTTCGGCCGACGCGTCGCGCAGCGACGCATCGAGCTCACGATCGAATTGCCGCGTGATTGCGGCGAACATTCCTCCGCCGAGCAGCGCGAGAATGGCGAAGAACGTTCCGACATACCACGCCGTCAGCTTGACACGGAGTCCGCGCAACGACTGAGGCAGCGTTGCCGTGCGCCCGCGAGTGTCGGTCACGTGCCGAGGCGGTAGCCGGCGCCGCGAAGGGTGTGAATCAGCTTCACGTCATATCCGTCGTCGATCTTGCGACGCAGCCGACGAACGAGCACCTCGAGTACGTTGGTGAATGGATCGTGGTTCTCGTCCCACACGTGCGCGGTGATCGCCGCACGGTCGACGACGTCGCCGGCATGGCGCAGAAAGAATTCGAGGAGCGCGAACTCTTTCGCGGTGAGCTCGATCTCCCGCCCCGCGCGGCATACGCGGTGTCCGCGCAGATCGACCTCGAGGTCGGCAATCCTCGCGATCTCGGGGAGCTGGGTCGGCGGACGGCGCGTGAGCGCATGCAGCCGCGCGACCAGCTCGCGAAACGCGAACGGCTTGGTGAGATAATCGTCGGCGCCGGAATCCAGTCCTCGCACGCGGTCGTCGACCGTATCGCGCGCCGTCAGCATCAGCACCGGCGTTCCAATGTTTCGCCCGCGCAACGCTCGGCACAAATCGAATCCGCTGCCGCCCGGGAGCATCACGTCGAGGACGATCACGTCGAACGTGCCGAGTGCCGCGCGCGAGCGCCCGCCCGCGTAAGTCGTCTCACGCGCGATCTGAAACCCGTGCTCGGATAAACCACTCTCGAGCACAGCTGACAATTCGGGATCGTCCTCGACCACCAACACGCGCATCGATGCTCCGCTCGTTCGTTACGGCTTCTTCGGCGCTACTTTTTTGTTCGCCTTGGCCTCCGCCTCGGCCTCCTTCTTTTCCGCGGCGGCCGATTCGTGCCCAAAGCCGATGATCTTGCCGGTGACCGCGTCGACGTTTACTTCGTCGATCCCCGACTTCCCCGACGTCTTGATGTCGTACGAGAACATCAATTTACCATTTTCGCGCTCGAGTTCGACGCCTTCGATCTTCCCCGCGGGGACTCGTCGCTGAGCGGTCGCGGCAGCGACAGCTTCGCTGACCTTCGCCTGCCTGGCGAGCGAGTCCGGAATATCACGCTTGTATGATGCTTGAGCACCTGCGCCGATGGCGGCGAGAACGAGGAATCCGATTGAGATAAAAAGCGACGTCATGACCAACCTCTCCTGAGAATCAGACCTTGGAGAGAAGCTATGCTTGGTACCTGTCGGGACAATGACGACACGCTCACCGGGTCAGTACCACCGCCACACCGTCGGCGAGTGGCACCACGCGCAGGCCAAGCAACGTCCGATCGATGAAGTTGTCCGAGTGCCCGTGACTGTAGCGCACGACTTTGATTCCGCTGAACGTGCCAATCGCCGCGCCGAGTACGACGTCACTCGCCCAATGAGCGTTGTTGTACATCCTGGACAATCCAACCAGCGTCGCTCCACCGTACATCGCTGGTGCAACGAGCCAGGTCCGATGCGGCCACCATCGTTGTGACTCGCTCGTCACCGCGGCTGCCGCCGCAAACGCGGCCGAAGTATGCCCCGACGGAAACGAGGCGTATCCACCACTGGTGAAGCCGCGCCCCAATCGGAAATCATGTGCGTTCGTGTCCGACGAGACATATGGACGCGAGCGGCCGGCGAGTCCTTTGATCAGCGCCGTCATGGTGCCGGACACCGCGACGGCTTCCGTTCCATGCAAGCCGAGGTCGGCGAAGTCCGCCCAGTGCAACGCGCGCCCGACGCCGTACATCGAGACGCCGATGACGATCGAGCCCGGGTCGGCGACATACTGCACGTCGCGCGAAGCATTCTTGAAGAACCGATTCGCCTGCGTGGTGGAATCCTGCAGACGTCGCGCGGTGGCGCGGTCGATCGGAAACATCACGATTGTCGTTCCGGCAAGGGCCGCCGCCAGCACGCCGTCGCGCCATGTGAACAGTGTCTGTGCCGCGTGAATGCTATCTCCGCGCATCGGTGTCTGACCCCGAACGATTGACGACATGCTCGTCAGTGCGACGACAAGCGCGCCGATGAGCGCGACACCGCGCGTGATCACGCGCGTGATCACGCGCGGTCCGTTGTTTGCGGCGATCTGTATGAATCCTTTGAGGAGAAGGAACACATGGCACGAAACGATCTGAACGGCAAACGAGTCGCAATTCTCGCAACCGACGGCGTCGAACAAGTCGAGCTCACCGAGCCGCGCAAAGCATTGGACGACGCCGGCGCGACGACGATCGTCGTCTCACCCAAGGAAGGTAAGATCAAGGCGTGGCAACACGATCATTGGGGCGACGAGATCCCGGTCGATCGCGCGCTTAGCGAAGCCAAGCCGGATGACTTCGACGCGCTCATGCTACCTGGCGGCGTGATGAATCCCGATCACCTTCGCATGGACAAGCAGGCGGTGCAGTTCGTGAAGTCGTTCTTTCAGGCTGGCAAACCGGTCGCTGCGATTTGTCATGGGCCATGGCTCCTCGTCGAGGCCGACGTCGTTCGCAATCGGAATCTGACGTCGTGGCCGTCGCTGCAGACGGACATTCGAAACGCCGGCGGAGATTGGGTCGACCGCGAGGTCGTCACCGACATGGGCCTCGTCACGAGCCGAAAGCCCGCTGACATACCCGCCTTCAGCCGAAAAATGGTCGAAGAGTTCGCCGAGGGCGTACACACTGCCGGGGCCGGAGCGAGAATCGCAGACAAGGCGGCGCAAAAGGAAATACGAGGATAAACGACGCAACGGATTGAACTACGCGACGGCCGAACTACGCGACGGCCGAACGGCGCGACTGCCAAACATCGCGACTGCCAAACAGCGCGACTGCCAAACAGCGCGACTGCCAAACAGCGCGACTGCCAAACAGCGCGACTGCCGAACATCGCGGAGGCCAAAGAGCGCGACGGGCGCAACCACAACGTCGGTCAACCGTCACGGCAGAGCAACGAAGCACTCCGGGTGCTTTCGTCGTTTGCCGGTCCGCATCTCGCGCCCTTCGGCACTCGCGCTCTTCGGCACTCGCGCTCTCTGGCAGTCGCGCCGTTCGGCCGTCGCGTAGTTCGGCCGTCGCGTAGTTCAATCCGTTGCGTAGTTCAATCCGTTGCGCCCTCTGGCCGTGTCGCCCTTTAGTCTCCCGTTACCGCTTCCGGCGGCGCTACAACAACAGCGTGTTTCGCTCGCTCCTTGCGACGCGAGAACCACTGTTGCCATTCGTCCAGATAGGTGTAAAAAACGGGCGTCACATACAACGTCACCAGCTGCGAGAACGCGAGCCCGCCTACGACCGCTACACCGAGTGGTCGTCGCGTCGATGCGCCTGCGCCCCAGCCGACCGCGATCGGCACGGCGCCCATGAGCGCGGCCATCGTCGTCATCATGATCGGACGGAATCGAACGCTTGCCGCCTCGAGAATCGCGTCGGCCGGCGTGCGGTTCCCGTCGCGCTGCGCCTCGATCGCGAAGTCGATCATCATGATCGCATTCTTCTCCACGATGCCGATGAGCATGATGATCCCGACGAAACCATAGATGTCGAGGTCCAACCCGCACAAGATCAACGTCACCAGCGCGCCGAAGGCGGCGAACGGTAAGCCTGTGAGAATCGTGATCGGATGGATGAAGCTCTCGTAGAGCACGCCCAGGATTACATAGATCACGAACACCGCGAGCAGCATGAGCAGCAACAAGCCCTGTTGCGTGCTCACGAACGCCTGCGCGATGCCCGAAAAACTCGCCGCCACAGTGCTCGGCAGGACATCGGCCGCGATGCCTTGCACGTCTTTGAGCGCCGTGCCGAGCGAGACGCCTGGCGCGAGATTGAAAGACACGGTCACCGACGGCAATTGTCCCGAGTGATTCACCGTCACCGGGCCGACGCTGTAACGGAATCGCGCGACGGTGCTGAGCGGTACGAGCGGTCCGCGGGTCGAACGCACCCAGAGTTTGCCGAGCGCGTCGACGTCTTGCTGGTACTCGGGCAATAGCTCCATGACGACCCAGTACTCGTTGGTCGACGTATAGATCGTCGAGACTTGGCGCTGGCCGAACGCATCGTACAATGTGTTCTCGATCTCGCTCGCCGACACGCCGAGCTGCCCCGCTTGCTCGCGATCGATGTCGACGGTGACTTGCGGATTCTCGATCAAGAGATCGCTGGTGACGTCGGTCAGTGCCGGCAGCGCTCGCAAGCGACGCTCGAGCTCGCGCGCCGACGAGTTGAGCGCGGTGATGTCGCCGCTCTGAAGCGTGTACTGATACAAGCTCTTCGACGCCAGGCCGCCGATCGAGATTGCCGGCGGGTTCTGTACGAACACAGTGATGTTCGGAATGCCGACGACCTCTTTCGTAATGTCGCGCGAGATCTCGTCGGCGCTGCGCTTCCGTTCGTTGATCGGCCTGAGATCGATCGTCAGCTGGCCTTGGTTCGCGGCGGCCGTCGTGCCGACCGATGACGTCACCGAGCGAACGTCCGGATCCTTCGCGACGACGGCCGCGACTTCCTGCTGATGAGCCACCAGCGCGTCGAACGACACACCCTCGGCGGCTTCGGTCGTGGCGAGCAATTGGCCGGTGTCGTCGGTTGGGAAAAGACCCTTGGGCGTCGACCAGAAGAGGTAGCCCGTGGCGACGAGAATCACGAGCGAGAAGACGAGCGCGAGCGGGCGTCGATCCATCACCCACGCCAACGTGCGCTCATAGAGGCCAAGCCACGCGTCGTAGAAGCGTTCGGTGGCTTGATAGAGCCGGCCATGCTCCTTGCCGTGATCTGATCGCAAGAAGCGGCTCGACAACATCGGCGTCAACGTCAGCGACACGAAACCGGACACGAGGATCGCGGCACCGATCGTCACCGCGAACTCGTGGAACAGCTTGCCGATGATTCCGCCCATGAACAGGAACGGAATGAACACCGCGGCCAGCGAGAACGTCATCGAGAGAATCGTGAAGCCGACTTCGGCCGCGCCTTCGATCGCCGCCTGCATCTTCGGCTTTCCCATCTCCATGTGGCGCACGATGTTCTCGAGCATGACGATCGCGTCGTCCACCACGAACCCGACGGCGAGCGTCAGCGCCATCAGCGACAGGTTGTCCAAGCTGTAGTGCAGCAGATACATCACCGAGAACGTGCCGATGATGGACATCGGCAGCGCCAAGCTCGGAATGATCGTCGCCGAGAGGTTGCGCAGGAACAGGAAGATGACGAGTACCACGAGCACGAGCGTGAGCTCGAGCGTGAACGTCACGTCGTCGACCGACGCTTTGATCGTCGCCGAACGATCGTACAACGTCGACACTTTCACCGACGGTGGAACCTCCGCCTCGAGCTTGGCGAGCGCCGCTTTCACGCGATTGGCGACATCGACCGTGTTCGTGCCCGGCTGCCGTTGAATCGCCAGCACGATGGACCGCGAGCCGTTGTACCAGCTCGCTGTCTTGTTGTTCTGTACGTCGTCGGTGACTCGGCCGATCTCGTCGAGATGCACCGGCGCGCCATTGCGGTAGGCAACGATCACGTCGCCAAACTGATTCGCGTTCTCGAGCTGCCCGGTCGCCTGCACGGTGAGCGCCGTCTTCGGGCCGTAGAGTACGCCCGTCGGCATGTTCACGTTCTGCGACGTGATCGCCGACGCGACATCCTCGAGCGCGATGCCGCGCGTTGCGAGTTGCCCCGGGTCGAGCTGCAAGCGGACCGCGTACTTCTGCGCGCCGAACACGAGCACCTGCGACACGCCACCGACCATCGAGAGCCGCTGGCCGAGCGTCGTTTCGCCAAACTCGTCGAGGGTCGACAGAGGAACTTCGTCCGACGTCAACGCCAATGTGAGAATCGGCGCGTCGGCTGGATTGGTCTTCTGATACGACGGCGGAATGATGCCCTGCGGCAAACTACGAATCGTCTGCGCGATCGCCGCTTGAATGTCCTGCGCCGCCGCATCGATGTTCCGGTCGAGCGCGAACTGAATGACGATCTGCGTCTGCCCCAAGCTCGACGTCGACGTCATGTTGTCGATGCCGGCGATCGTCGAAAACTGCTTTTCCAGCGGCGTCGCCACCGTGGCCGCCATCGTCTGCGGACTGGTGCCCGGCAACGTCGCGCTGACGGTGACCGTCGGGAAATCGACGTTCGGCAAATCGCTCACCGGCAACTGCCGGTAGGCAACGATGCCGAAGACGAGAATGCCAATCATGACGAGAGTCGTCATGACGGGCCGTTTTATGAAGAGCGTGGTGAAATTCATCGATAAATCTGGTTGAGATGCTTCGACCGCAACTGCAACGGCAACGACAACTGCTTCCCGTTCCCGCTAATCGCCGGGCACCGGCACCGGCTCCAACGCCACCGCATGCCGCGCCCGCCGACCGAACCACGCCTGCAGCTCATCGAAGTACGTATAGAACACGGGCGTCACATACAATGTCACGATCTGCGAGAACGCTAACCCACCCACCACCGCAATCCCCAACGGTCGCCGCGACGCCGCGCTCGTACCCACGCCGATCGCGATCGGAAGCGTCCCGACGATCGCCGACACGGTCGTCATCATGATCGGCCGGAACCGAACCGCCGCCGCCTCGATGATCGCCACCGCCGGCGCCACCACTTCGCGACGCTGACGCTCGAGCGCGAAGTCGATCATCATGATCGCGTTCTTCTCGACGATGCCGATCAACATGATGATTCCGACGTAGCCGTACACGCCGAGCTCGACGTGCGTCAAATACAACGCCAGCAACGCGCCGAACGCCGCGAACGGCAGACCCGTCAGAATCGTGATCGGATGAATGAAGCTCTCGTACAGAATTCCGAGAATGATGTAGATGATGAAGATCGTGATCAGAAGCAGCAGTCCCATTCCCTCCTGCGAATCCTGGAACGCTTGCGCGGTCCCCGAGAATCCGCCGGTGATCGTCGCCGGTAACACCGACCGCGCGATACGGCTCACCTCGTCCGTCGCCGCGCCGAGGGACACGTTCGGCGCCAGATTGAACGAGATCGTCACCGACGCCATCTGACCCGAGTGCGCCACGCTGAGTGGACCCGTCGTCTGCTCGAAGTACGCGACATCGGTGAGCGGAATCTGCTTCCCGCCCGGCGCCGGCACGAAGAAGTGCTCGAGGGCCGTTGCATCGAGCTGCGCGCTGGGCACCGTCTCCATGACGACGAGATACTCGTTCGTCGGCGTGAAGATCGTCGACACCTGCTGCTGGTTGTATGCGTTCGCCAGCGCCTGTTCGATGCCCGACGGCGTGACGCCGAGCGACGCCGCCCGTTGCCGGTCGATGTGGATGCGCAGAATCGGGCTGCGATTCAACAAGTCTGATGTCACACCGCTCAACATCGGCTGCTCTTGGAGCCGCGCGAGTAGGCGATTTGCCTGGTCGTAGAGTTGCGTGATGTCGGGGCCGTGCAGCGTATACTGATAGAGTGTCTTCGACCCGCGGCCGCCAATGCGGATGCTGGGCGGATTCGTCACGAAGACCTGCAAGCCCGGAATGCCCGTCATCAACCGATTGAGCTCGTGCACCACGTCGTCGGCCGGAGGCCGCTTCCCCGCGGGTTTGAGCGTGATGTTGAACGAGACCGAATTCGACGGGCCGCCGCTGCCGACATTCATCGTATACGACGCGATGCTGGTGTCCTTCGCGAGTCGGTCGCTGGCGATCTTCCCGTAGCGCAGCATCTCGACGAACGTCGTCCCCTGCGCCGCCTCGGCCGTCGCGTTGAGCGAGCCGGTGTCGTCGGGTGGGAACAGCCCCTTGGGGATGACGGTCCACAACAATCCCGTCAACGTGAGAATCAGCGCGGAGAACGCGAGCGTCAGCGGACGATGACGCATCACCCAGCCCAAACTCCGCTCATAGCCGCGCAGCGCTGCTTGGAACCCCCGCTCCGTGACGTTGAAGAACCACCCATGGCTCTTCTGCTGTTCTGCATGGGACTTGAGCAAGCGGCTGCACAACATCGGCGTCAGCGTGAGCGCGACCAACCCTGATACGAGAACCGCCACGCTGATCGTGACCGCGAATTCGCGGAACAACCGGCCGATGATGCCGCCCATGAACATCAGCGGCAGGAACACCGCGGAGAGCGACAGACACATCGAGAGCACGGTGTAGCCGACTTCCTCTCCACCCTCGAGCGCCGCTTGCATCGGAGACTTTCCCATCTCGATGTGGCGCACGATGTTCTCGAGCATCACGATCGCGTCGTCGACGATGAAGCCGACCGCGAGCGTGAGGGCCATCAACGACAGGTTGTCGATGCTGAAGTCCAGCGCGAACATCACCGAGAACGTGCCGATGATCGCGAGCGGCAGCGTGAGGCTCGGGATCAGCGTCGCGACTGCGCTGCGCAGGAAGAAGAAGATCACCGCGACCACGAGCACGAGCGCAACCACCAGCGAGAACTTGACGTCGCGCACCGCGTTCTGGATCGACACCGAGCGGTCGTATTGCACGTGAACCCCCAGCGTCGGCGGCAATCCCTTCTCGATCTCGGCCAGCGCTTCTTTGACGCGGCGCGCGACTTCGACCGTGTTGGTTCCGGGTTGGCGCTGCACCATCAGGTTGATCGAGCGCTCGTTGTCGTACCAGCTGGCCGACTTGTTGTTCTGAATGTCGTCCAGCACGTTCGCCACGTCGCCGAGTCGAACCGGTGCGCCGTTTTTGTAGGCGATGATGAGACGCCGGAACTCGCTGGCGTTGTTCATCTGGCCGGTCGCTTGAACGGTGAGCGTCTTGTCCTTGCCGTACAACACACCCGTGGGCAGCATCACGTTGTTGTTGCGAATCGCCGCCGCGACCTGCGAGACGCCGATGTTGCGGCTCGCCAGTTGGTCTGGGTCGAGCTGCACACGCACCGCGTACTTGGCTGATCCCCACACGCCGACTTGTGCGACACCCTCGATCATCGAGAGGCGTTGCGCGATCATCGTCTCGCCGTATTCGTCGACCTGCTGCATCGGCAGCACGTTCGACGTCAGCGCGATGCTCAAGATCGGAGCCGCCGCGGGGTTTTGCTTGTGATAGTTCGGCGGAAGGATGGTGGACGGTAGGAACGGCAGCGTCTTTCCGATCGCTGCGTTTACGTCCTGTGCCGCTGCTTCTACACTTCGATCGAGCGCAAACTGGAGCGTGATGTTCGTGCGGCCCAAGCCGCTGCTCGACGTGATCTCATCGATGCCGGCGATTCCCGAAAACGCCTTCTCGAGCGGTGTGGCCACCGTCGCGGCCATCGTCTCTGGGCTCGCGCCGGGCAGATTGGCATCGACGTTCAGCGTCGGGTAGTCGACCGTGGGCAGATCGCTCACCGGCAGCTTCCGGTACGATACGATGCCGAACACGAGGATGCCGATCATGAGGAGCGTCGTCATGACCGGCCGGCGAATGAACAGCCCTGTAAGGCTCACGCTATTGTCCCCTCCCGTTGCCTCCACTGCCGGCACCGCCAGACTTGCCGGATTTTCCACCACGCCCGCGACGTCCACCTGGACCGCCCGGACCACTCGCACCGCCGCCGTCGTTTGCGCTGCGAATCCGCACCGGTGAATCCGGCGTCAGACGCGACTGCCCGTCGATGACCACGCGGTCGCCATCGCGAAGACCATTGGCGACGATCGCGAGGCCGCCCGCGGTGCGCTCCACCGTCACAGCGCGCTGCCTCGCCGTATCCGCGCGATCGACGATGTAGACGTACGAGCCGCGCTGTCCGGTCACGATCGCTTGCTGCGGCACGACGAGCGCGCTGTCCTCGTCGAACAGATGCAGCGACGTCGACGCGAACTGCCCGGCCCACAACCGACCGTTCGCGTTATCGAACGTCGCTTTGAGTTGGACGGTTCCCGTGGCCGTGTCGACCGCGTTGTCGATGAATGAGAGCTTTCCAAGCATGCGATCGCCGGTGGCGCCGCCCTGCTGGACGACTCCGGCTCGACCAACACTCTGTCCGGTCTGTCCGCCCGCGCTTTGTCCTTCGCGTGCGCCACCGCCGGCACCGGCGCCGTCCATTGCCGCGCCGTCGCGCGCCACCCCATCACCGCCTGCCGCGCCGCTGCTGCCGCTGTTACCGCTATTACGGCTGCCGCCGCGCTCGACGCCCGAACGGC
>JAICYT010000093.1 GCA_025934075.1 Gemmatimonadaceae bacterium | reverse complement strand
GTCGAGCAACACGCGCACGTCCTCGAAGTGGAGGCCGGTCGTCGGTTCGTCCAAGATGTAAAACGTGCGACCGGTATCACGCTTGGACAACTCCGTCGCCAGCTTCACGCGTTGCGCTTCGCCGCCAGACAACGTGGTCGCGCTCTGCCCGAGGTGAATGTAGCCGAGTCCGACGTCGGCGAGCGTTTGCAGCTTCTGATGGATGCGCGGCTGATTCTGGAAGAACTCCACGCCGTCGTCGACCGTGAGCTCGAGCACGTCGGAGATGCTCAGGCCGCGGAAGCGAACCTCGAGTGTCTCGCGATTGTATCGCTTGCCCTTGCACACTTCACACGGAACGTAGACGTCGGGCAAAAAGTGCATCTCGATCTTCACGAGACCGTCGCCTTGACACGACTCACAGCGGCCGCCCTTCACGTTGAACGAGAATCGTCCCGGGCCGTAACCGCGGATTTTTGCTTCGGGCAGTTCAGCGAACAGCTCACGAATCGGCGTGAACAATCCCGTGTACGTGGCTGGGTTCGAGCGCGGCGTGCGGCCGATCGGACTCTGATCGATGTCGATGACCTTGTCGATGTGCTCAAAGCCCGAAATTCGCGTGTGCTCGCCGGGAATGACGCGCGCACGATAGAAGTGCCGCGCGAGCGAGCGATGCAAGATGTCTTCGATCAGCGTCGACTTTCCCGATCCTGAAACGCCGGTCACGGCGACGAACAATCCGAGCGGGATCTCGACGTCGACGTCGCGCAGATTGTGCTCGCGCGCACCAGTAATGCGAATCGTGCGATGCGGCTCTCGCGGACGACGCGCCGTCGGCAGCGGAATCTTCAGCTCGCCGCTCAAGAATTTTCCGGTGATCGACGCCGGATTTCTAATGATCTCTTCGATCGTTCCTTCCGCGATCACTTCGCCACCGTGCTTGCCGGCGCCCGGCCCGAGATCGATCACGTGATCGGCGGCGCGCATCGTCTCTTCGTCGTGCTCGACGACGATCACTGTGTTGCCCAAGTCGCGCAACTGCTCGAGCGTCGCGAGCAGTCGCGCGTTGTCGCGCTGATGCAACCCAATCGACGGCTCGTCGAGGATGTACAGCACACCGACGAGTCGCGATCCGATCTGCGTCGCCAGACGAATGCGCTGCGCCTCGCCGCCCGACAAGGATTCGGCCGACCGACCGAGCGTGAGATAGTCGAGCCCAACGTCGACCAAGAAACGCAGACGTTCGCGCACTTCCTTCAGAATCGGACCGGCAATCTCGGAATCGAGTCCAGGCTTGCCGTCGCGACGAACCGGCACAGTCTCGAAGAACGTCAGTGCTTCGGTCACCGCGAGCTCGACGACCTCACCGATGTTTCGATCGTGGATCGTGACCGCGAGCGACTCCTTCTTGAGGCGACGGCCTTCGCACTCGCTGCAGGGCACCTCGATCATGTATTCCTGCAGCTCGAGGCGAACACTGTCCGATTCAGACTCCTCGTAACGACGCTCGATGTTCGCGAGCACACCTTCCCATTCGGCGCCCTTGGCCGCGCGTCCCGCCACCCTTCCTTCCCCATAGAGAATTGCGTCGCGGACCGACTTCGGCAGCTCACCCCATGGGCTGTTCAAGTCGAACTTGAGCTGACGCGCCAGCGCCGGCAAAACCATTTTCCGCAAATACCCGCTTGGCTCCCCCCATGGGAGGATCACGCCCTCGAGAATCGAGATCTGCGGATCGCCGAGGATGAGCTGCTCACTCACCCGACGCCGCGTGCCGAGTCCGCCGCACATCGGACAAGCGCCGAAGGGCGAGTTGAATGAGAAATGCCGCGGCTCGAGCTCAGGCAGCGAGATGCCGCAAACCGGACAACCGTAGCGCTCCGAGAACAGCTCGACCGTTCCGGTCGTGGCGTTGTTCACCTCCACGACGCCATCGGCGAGCTTGAGGGCCGTCTCGACCGAGTCGGAAAGACGGCCACGATCGTCGGAGCGGACGGTGAGTCTGTCGACGATGACAGATATCGAATGGTTTTGCCGGCGGTTCAGCTTGGGTGGCGAAGCGACCTCGATCAGCTCGCCGTCGACATACGCGCGAATGAAACCTTGCTTGCGCACGGACTCGAAGAGTTCCCGGAACTCGCCTTTCCGTCCCTGAATGAGCGGCGCGCGAACCTCGATGCGCGTATCCGGCGGCCACGACAGTACGATGTCCGCGATCTGCGCCGCGCTCTGTCTTTGGACCGGGCGTCCGCAGTTCGGACAATGCGGCGTTCCGGCGCGCGCCCAAAGCAAACGCAAGTAATCGTAAATCTCGGTGACGGTGCCGACCGTCGACCGCGGGTTGTGCCCCGCAGTCTTCTGCTCGATGGAGATCGCCGGCGACAAACCTTCGATGGAATCGACGTCGGGCTTTTCCATCAAGCCGAGGAATTGGCGGGCGTACGCCGAGAGCGACTCGACATACCGTCGCTGACCCTCGGCGTAGATCGTATCGAACGCCAACGACGACTTGCCCGATCCGGAAAGGCCGGTGATGACTGTCAGCCGATCGCGAGGAATCGAGACGTCGATGTTGCGGAGGTTGTGTTCTCTCGCACCACGGATGATGAGCGCGTCTTCTGCCATAGCCCGCGTAAGCTGCGGCGCGGACCGTGTCATGACAAGGCGTTATATTCGGTGACGTACAACGATGCGCGCGCCGGTGGCGCCGTCGTATCCTGCCGCTCTCGACTCCACGTTCTGTCCATCCATGCCCCACACCGACGCGATCGTCGTGCTGACCACAGTCGCCTCGGACGAGGAGGCTGTGAAGTTCGTCCGCGCCCTCCTCGACCGACGTCTCATCGCTTGCGGCACGCTGCTCCCCGGCGCACGTTCGCTCTACCGCTGGCAGGGCAAAGTGGCGGACGAGCGGGAAGTATTCATCTTGCTCAAGACACGCTCGGCGCGGCTCGAGTCGTTGCGCACGGCGTTCTCCGAATTACATCCGTATAAAGTGCCCGAGCTGTTGGCCCTTCCCGTCGAGGCTGGATTGGAGAAGTATCTCGAGTGGATCAACGGTGAAACGACTTTGGCGCTTGCATAACTCAGCAACGTTTGGGAAGTGGGAACCATGACGCTCAAGGCCGACGAAACCAACGCCGAGGCGCAGCTCGACCTCGGCATCGCGCTCTGCCGACGTGCGCGTTGGCGCGACGCACTCGAGCCGCTCCAAAAGGCCGTCAACATCGATCCGACGAAAGCGGCGATTCACTATCAGCTCGGCGAAGCGTACAACCAGACCGACCGGTTGCAGGAAGCGCTCGAGGCGTATGAGGAAGCGGTGCGGCTGCAACCCGATCACTGGCGCGCGATGAAAGGCATCGGCGTGATCCTCGATCGCATGGGAAGACCGGCCGAGGCAACGGCTGCGTACCAGCGCGCGCGCGAGGTACAACGACGGTGATCAGCCGGCGGGCGATGGTCGGTGGGACGATCATCGCCGCCTGGCTCGTCGGCCTCGGACTGCTCGTTCGCCGAGAGTACTTCCAACCACGACTCGAACGCCTCGCCGAGGCGGGCCATCGCGTCGCGCCCGGCGCGGTGTACTACGGGGTGATGCAAGGCGACCGACTGATCGGCTTCGCGTCGTCCACGATCGACACATCGGAGTCGTCGATCACGGTGAACGACTACGTCGTCGCAGATCTGCCGATCGGCGGAAAGCCCCGCCGAGCCTCGGCACGGAGCGATGTGACGCTGTCGCGCGCGCTCCGCATGCGGAAGTTCACTCTGTCGATCCACGCCGAGGGCCCAGCGATCAACGCGACGGGCGCCGTCGACGGCGACAGCGTTCTCGTCCTCACGATCGCGTCGGGAAAAGCAAAACCGGAGACGCAGCGCATCACGCTTTCCGGTCCAATCCTTCTGCCGACGCTCATCCCTCTCGCCATCGCGCTCGGCGAAGGGCCGAAGGTTGGACGACATTACGTCCTTCCTGTGTTCGACCCGTCGAGCATGTCGCCGCGAGACGTCGGACTCGACGTTCGCGCCGAATCGCTGTTCGTCGTCGACGACAGCGCGGTCGTCGACTCAGCAACTTCGCGCTGGCGCGGAGTGCAGCCCGATACGATCCGTGCCTGGCAAGTGACCGCGCAGTCGAAGGGCGGCTTCAGTGGATGGATCGACGATCAGGGGCGGATCATGCAGACGACGCAGCTCGGATTCGAGCTGCGTCGCTTGCCGTATGAAGTCGCTTTCTCGAATTGGCAACGCGACGCGGCGCGCGCGGTCGTGAGCTCCGATCGAGACGTTCTCGAGACTACCGCGATCGCGGCGAACAAGCGGATGACCAAGCGCGTCGACGCATTGCGCGTTCGCCTTTCGAACGTCGACCTGAGCGGCTACGATCTGAGCGGACAACGCCAGCAAATGAGTGGCGACACGCTGACTATTCAGCCTGAGCCACCGGACGCGATGCGCGCCAAGTACAAGCTGCCCGTTGGGGGACGCATTCTGGACAGCGCGGACACGCGCCCCGAGCCGCTGATTCAAAGCCGCAGCGGCGAAATCATGCGGCTTGCCCGGCAGATTCTCGGAAACGAGCACGATCCTCGTGTCGGGGCCGAAAAGATCAACACGTGGGTGCACGATTCGATCACCAGCCGCGTGACTTTTGGCGTCCCAAACGCTCTTGAGGTCCTTCGAACGAGAACGGGAGACTGTAACGAACACACCCAGCTCTTCGTCGCTTTAGCACGGGCGATTGGCCTTCCGGCGCGGATCGCGGCTGGATTGGCCTACGTCGACGGAAAGTTTTACTACCACGCCTGGCCCGAGGTCCTACTCGGTGATTGGGTCGCCGTCGATCCGACGTTCGGCCAGTTCCCGGCTGACGCCGCCCATATCCGGTTCGTCATTGGTGGTCTACCACGTCAAACGGAGCTGCTGCGATTGATGGGCAACTTGCAGATCGATGTTCTGAGCGTGAACGCCGCGCGGTAAGCGGAAGAACATGATCGAACTACGCGGCCTTACGAAACGTTACGGCAGCTTCACGGCCGTCAACAACATCGACCTGTCCGTTCCGCGCGGTGAGCTGTTCGGCTTTCTCGGGCCAAACGGCGCTGGCAAGACGACGACGCTCCGAATGATCGCCGGAATCCTGCGGCCGACGAGCGGCACCGTGCATATCGGCGGCATCGACATCGCGACCGAGCCGACGGCGGCCAAGAGCAAGCTCGGATTCGTGCCGGACCGACCTTTCATTTATGAGAAGCTGACCGGCGCCGAGTTCCTACGGTTCGTCGCCGGCTTGTACAATCAAGAGGGTCCGGAGATCGAGCATCGGGGCCGCGAGCTGCTGGCGCTGTTCGATCTCGAGGAATGGCGCGACGAATTGGTGGAGAGCTATAGCCACGGTATGCGGCAGAAGCTCATCATCTCGAGCGCGTTCGTGCATCGACCCGAGGTCATCGTCGTCGACGAGCCAATGGTCGGACTCGACCCCAAAGCCGCGCGCATTCTCAAGGATCTCTTTCGCGAGTACACGCGGCGCGATCACACGATCATGATGTCGACGCACACACTCGAGGTGGCGGAGACGATGTGCGACCGTATCGCGATCATGCAGGGCGGCGTGATTCGCGCCTCGGGAACCATGGCCGAGCTTCGCGCGAACGCCGAGGGTGGGACGATGGGGCTGGAAGACATCTTTTTGCGTCTCACAGGCGAGAACGCCGCCCGCGCGCTGGTCGACGTCCTCAATGCCTGATACAGCCGAAAAGCCGAAGTCGCTTCCGGATCCGTCGACCGCACACCTGCTCAGTCCCAAGTGGCTGACGGCGCGTGCGCGCGCCGGCTCGGGCGAGCGCGGACACGGACTTCGATTGG
This sequence comes from Gemmatimonadaceae bacterium, assembly GCA_025934075.1. Classification (GTDB taxonomy): domain Bacteria; phylum Gemmatimonadota; class Gemmatimonadetes; order Gemmatimonadales; family Gemmatimonadaceae; genus JAQBQB01. The sequence continues at coordinate 9,825 of JAICYT010000093.1, read as the reverse complement.
TGTTTCTCTCGGTGTTCGGATTCGGATTTTGGTCGTTCATCTTCGTCATGCTCTACCGGCTGCTGCGCTATTTCCGCGGCGTCCAGGAAATCGGTCCGCTGCTCGCCGGCAAGCTGCTCGGCCTGATTCTCGTCGGGTTCTTCTCGATCCTGATGTTGTCGAACATCATCACGGCGCTGTCGAGCTTCTTTTTGGCGCGTGACCTCGATCTGCTCGCATCATCGCCGGTCGATTGGCTCAAGCTGTACATGGCCAAGCTGATCGAGACGCTCATCCACTCGAGCTGGATGGTCGTGCTGATGGCGATTCCGATGTTCGCGGCCTACGGCGTCGTGTATTCGGGCGGTCCGCTGTTTCCGCTGATCGTCCTCGCGACTTTTCTGCCGTTCTTGATGGTGCCGACCATACTTGGCAGCGCTTTCACGCTGCTCTTGGTGAATATTTTCCCGGCGCGTCGCACGCGAGACATCCTCAGCGTGATCGCGGTGCTGTCGGCCGGCGGAATCGTCGTGATGTTCCGACTGGTCCGTCCGGAGCGGTTCGCCCGGCCCGAAGGATTCCGGTCGCTGGTCGACTTCATCACGATTCTCCGTGGACCGACTTCGCCGTTGTTGCCGAGTGAATGGGTGGAGCGCGCAGTGATGTCGTGGCTCAACGTGAAGACCGACCTTCTGCCATACTATTTGCTTTGGTCGACGGCGGCCGCGGCGTTCGTGTTGGGCGCGTTGCTTCATCGCGCGCTCTACGCGAAGGGATTCAGCAAGGCCCAGGAAAGCGGGCAGCGCGTGGTGCACAGCGGACGGCTGACGAGCATCAGTCGCACGCTGCTCAAGCCATTTGGTATCGTCCGTCGCGAGTTGGTGATGAAAGAAGTGCGACTGTTCTTCCGCGACACGACGCAATGGTCGCAGCTCATTTTGCTCGCCGTGCTCGTGATGGTGTACGTGTTCAACATCAAGTTCTTGCCGCTCCGCGGCACGGGCATGACGTTCTTTCTCGTCAACGCCGTTCCGTTCTTGAATCTCGTCTTGGCCGGCTTTGTCCTCGCATCGGTTGCGGCGCGCTTCATTTTCCCAGGCGTGAGCCTCGAGGGACGCACGTTCTGGCTTCTTCGCTCGAGCCCGATGTCGATGAAAGAACTGTTATGGTCCAAGTTCTGGGTGGGAACCTTGCCCTTGCTGGTGCTCGCATTGTCGATCGTCGGCGTGACGGACTATCTGCTGCAGGTGAGCGAATTCATGATGGCAGTGTCGATCTTCTCGATCACGCTCATGACGCTCGCCTTGGCTGGCTTGGCGATCGGGTTCGGCACGCTGTTCCCGCAGTTCGAGACGGAGAACGCCGCGCAGATCCCGACGTCGTTCGGCGGCCTGATTTTCATGATGACGTCGATCGCGCTCATTGGCGCAGTGGTGGTGCTGGAAGCGAAGCCCGTGTACGCGTATCTATCCGCTCAGGCCTTCGGAACGCCGGCGACGACGGGCGACATGGTGATTGGATTCGGGTCAGCGGGCTTGCTCTGCGCGGTGGCGACGCTCCTGCCGATCAGTGTCGCGCTGAGGAAATTGGAAAGGGCAGCATAGCAATCAGGGGGAGGGTTGAACCGCCTGCGCGACCACTGTGACCATGCGCGCACTGGCCGGGTCTTTTCTGCCGGATTCCAAAATGCAGCATCTCACCCTCCGGAGGAACGAATCAATGAAGCGTATTTCACTCTTCGCGTTTGCCGCGCTTTTGTTCGCGGGCGCCCAGCTCCACGCTCAGGCCGCTCAGGACACGTCCAAGAAGGCCGTGAAGGCGGCCGCAAAGACGGCTGACAAGGCCGCGACCGGCGCCAAGGCCGCCGCCAAGAGCGCTGAGAAGAGCGCCGCGACGGCTTCCAGCGACGCGAAGACCGCAACGAAGGCTGCCGCCAAGGCCGACACGGCCGCCGGCATGGCGCCCAAGAAGAAGTCGTCCACCAAGAAGCACAGCGCGAAGAAGAGCTCGATGTCGAAGGATTCGACCGCGAAAAAGCCGTAATCAGGCCGCGAGTCGGTTTCCGCAGTTCAAGCAGTATCGCGCGTCAAGCGCGACGACAGGTGCGCCGCAACCGGCGCACCTGTCGTGCAAGAACCGTCCACAGTTCGAGCAGTAGACCGCGTCCGCCTCGGGACGCGGACCACAGGCTGCGCACGAATGGCTTTGCCGCCGGTACGCCAACACCGCAGCCTCGATCTCGTCATCGGTCGCCGGTGCATTTGCCACGACGGGCGGCACTGGGGCCAGCTCCCGTCGCATTGCGCGAACCGCGTCGCCCGTGTAGCGCGACTTGAGCTCCGCATAATCGGCGTCGGAGAGTTTTCCTGTGGCGCGATCGAACTCGATCTCCCGCAACGCAGCCACCGCGGCCTCGCGCTCAGTCTGTCTCGCTGACGTCGCGGACGTTTGTTCCGGCGAGACCCCAAAAAAAACCGGATAGAGGACGAACGCCAACGCGCCGACCGCGAGCAACGTGCCGATCACGAGCGCAGTGATCACTCGCGATCATCTCCACGCACGGCCGCGTCGAGTCGCGCCAACTCATCCGGCGTTGCATCAACCGTCGAGAACATATTGGCGGCGGCAACTGGGGCCGGCTCGTTCTTCCACCGACGGAGCCAGACGGCGATCAATGTGCCGGCCACGATGACGGCAACACCCGGTGTAAACCACGCGAGTAGATTGAAGCCCGATTTCTTGGGCGCCATCAACACGCGCTCGCCATACGTCGACACGAACCCGTCGATGATCTCCTGCGCGCTGTAGCCGCCCTGAACGAGTGCGAGAACGTCGGCGTGCATCGCGGGCGACACCTGGCAGGAAAAATCAGTCGTGCGACACGTGAAGACGTCGAGCGTGCATCCGCACTGACAGCGGATCTTGTGCTCGAGCTCATCCCGTTCGGCGTTGGTCAACAGCGGCTTGGCATTCGGCTTGGGTGGAAAACGCACCGCTTTCGCCGCGCTCTGATCCATCGCGAACAAATTGGTCGTGTCGCGCACGATGCTCGAGTCGTGCATGGCGCCACGCTGTTGGGCGGCCGCCGACGTCGCGCCACCGCCCAGCGCGAGCGCCGCCGATCCCGTCGCCACGCGCGTCAAGAACTCACGCCGCGACGTCATACGCCGACTGGAAGCTCTGCCTCAGCGCGCGGAGTACGAATCGTCGCCGCGTAGCCCGCCTGCGCGGGACGCCGCTCCGCTTGCGGCCACATCACGATGAGCCCACCGATCATCATCACGAATCCGCCGATCCACACCCAGACGACGAGCGGATTGAACGTCACCCGTAGCTCAGCGACATCGTTGCCGCGCACGCCGGCGAGCACGACGTATGTGTCGAGCTGGGCCGTCGAGCGAATGCCAACCTGCGTGATTGGCTGAAAGAGCGTTTGGTGCTGCGAGTCGAGGTATTGCCGCTTCTCGCTCGTGATGATGCCAAGCCGCTTTCCGTCGCGGAACATCTCGAGGCCAACCGCAATGACATCGCGGTCCGGCCGATTCGACGTCGAGACACCTTGGCTGATGAAACGCCACTGGTGGCCATATGGGTCGCGAACGTCGAAGGTCTCGCCGGTCTTGAGCGTCACGTCATTCTCGGTCTTGAACGCCAGACCCGCGAACGCCGCGAACAACATCACGATGCCGGCGTGTACGATGTAGCCGCCGTACCGGCGGCGATTGCGCCCGACGAGGTGCACGAACGCGGGGATGAGCGATTCCTCATGAATCGTCTGCCGCGCGCGGACACCCTTGTAGAATTCCTGAACGATCGTCCCGGTGACGAAGCCACACAGCGCGTACGCCACGAGCGCGTAAACGGCATGCATGCCCAGCGCGAACAGAACCGCGGCCACGACGACGCTGAATGCCGCCGGCGCGGCAAACTGTCGCTTGAGATTCGATACCGACGCGCGACGCCATGCGATGAGCGGTCCGATTCCGGTCAGCGCCAGCAGCAACAGGCCTAGCGGAACATTCACGGTGTTGAAGAAGGGCGGGCCGACCGTGATCTTGTTGCCCGTCGCCCACTCGGACAAGATCGGGAACACGGTGCCCCAGAGCACGGCGAACGCGATCCCGACCAGCACCAGGTTGTTGTAGAGGAACGCCGCTTCGCGACTCACCATGCTCTCGAGCTCGACCTTCGCCTCGAGATCCTGCAGCCGCGTGCCGACGAGATAGATCGTGATGCCGGTCGCCAGGAAGAAGAACGTCGCGAACCAGGTTCCCACCGGCGACTGCGCGAACGAGTGGACGCTCTCGATCACACCGCTACGGGTGATGAACGTCCCGAAAATCGCGAGCAGGAAGCTCACGACGACGAGCACGACATTCCACTTCCGGAGCATGCCGCGCTTTTCCTGAATCATGATCGAATGCAGGAACGCGGTGTTCGTGAGCCACGGCAGGAACGACGAGTTCTCCACCGGATCCCAAGCCCAGTAGCCGCCCCACCCGAGCTCGACGTACGCCCACCACATGCCGAGAATGATCCCGATCGTCAGAAAGAACCACGACAAGAGCGTCCATCGTCGCACCACGCCGAGCCACTCGGCATCGAGCCGACGCGAGAACAGCGCAGCGATCGCGAACGCGAATGGAATCGCCGTCGCGACGTAGCCCAGGTACAGATTGGGCGGATGAATCGCCATGCCCGGATTCTGGAGCTGCGGATTCATTCCGCGCCCGTCGACCGGAAGGAAATCAAGGCGACCGAACGGGTTCGCCTTGAAGCACGTCGTCGCGATGAAGAACAGCAGAATCGCCGAGATGGTGCCGGTCGCCCAGGGAACCAGCTCGCGATTGCGCGAGCGGCTCGTCGCGATGGCGATCGTCCCGTACATCGACAGAATCAATGCCCAGAAAAGCATCGATCCGGCCTGGCCGCTCCAGAACGCCGTGAAGATGTACACGGCCGGCATGTTCGCGCTGATGTGGCTCGCGACGTACTCGAGCGAGAAGTCCTTCGTCAGCAGGGCCGTCCACAGTCCAACCGACGCAAGCGATATCATCGCGAACGTCGCATAGAGTCCGCGAACTCCGCTCGACACGAGATCGTTGCGACGCAGCGCCCCGCCGGCATAGGAGACGGTCGCTGACCAGGCCGCCATCAAGAGCGCGACCCAGAGGGACAGCTCACCGATGAGAATCACGCTCGACGAGCTCCCGCCTTGTAGCCCGGCGTGTCTTTGTATTTCTGCGGCGCGTTCTCGTAGCGAGACGCGCATTTGGCGAGCAGCTCGGTTGCCTGGAAGGTTCCGTCAGTCCCCATGCGTCCAGAGACCACGACGTCCACGCTGTCCGTGAACGTATCGGGCGCAATGCCGCGGTAGACGACCGGGAAGGTGTGACTACCGTCGGTCACGCGGAACGCGTACTCCTTGCCGCCGGCGGCACGTTGGACGGAGCCGGGCACGACACGCGCCCCAACCTTCACGCCGGCGTTCACGAACGACGGATCCGCCTGGAGCTTGGCGGTCAGCTCGGTCGGCGTCATGTAGTACACACCCGTGTCCTTGATCGAGCTCGCCATCAAATAGCCGGCGACGCTCAACACAAGCGCTCCGCCGATCAGAAATTTTGTGCGTGGTTTCATGACGAGCCTCGAAGCTCAAAGTCTCCCGTGCACTCGATTCGCGTCGAGCCGCGGGCCTTCAATATAACCATAACCCTCGCGCCGGCGTTCCAAGTCAGCGCTCCGTCTGATGCAGCAATACACTCGCGCCAGCCGCTCCGGCAGCGTCCCACAACAAGTCCTTGACGCTCGCATCGCCGCCGGTGCGGAGGTCGTGCGCCTCTTTCCCAATGCTCACGGCTGCCGTGACCGCCGACGCGCCCGCGATCGAGCCGCTCACATGTACTCCCGCCAAGCGGAACGCGCTGAACGACGCACTTTGGACGAACGCGGCCGTAAAGAAATGCTTCGCCTTGTCCGCGGAAAACCACCGGTCGCCGCCAGGGTGCTCGTCTCCAAAATGAAGTGCGAAGAGCAGCGCGAACGCTCGCATCAGGCAACGCTCCTATTCGACGGCCCCGCGCCGATCCCGAGTCGCTCGAGCTCTCGGCCAATCATATTCAGCGCACGCTCCAAGAGACGCGGATGGTCGCCCTGGTGAATCCAACTGCTCGCCCCCGACGGATGCGGCAGCGGAATCGCGATCGACCGTCCGCCGACGTGCGCCACGTCGTGTGAGCGGCCGATCAGCTGGTCGAGCGGAAGATTGGGCAAGAATCGCGTGATCGCCAGGCGTCCGACCGGAATCAGCAGCTTCGGCCGAATGATCTCGAGCTCCTCTTCGAGCCAGACGGCGCAGCTTTCCTGCTCCTTCGACGACGGAACGCGGTCGCCGCGGCCGCTGGGACTCGGACCGGGATAACACCGCGTGACCGCGGCAATATAGATACGTCGGCGAGCGGTCTCCTCATCCAACCCAGCGCGCTCCAACCAACGAAAGAGCGTCTTCCCGGCTCTACCGGCGAAGGGTTTTCCGCCTGCCGCTTCGACCTTTCCCGGCGCCTGGCCGACTAGCATCACGCTCGGTCGCGACGCATGCGAGACGATCGGGACGACGTCGCTCCCATGCCCGCACATCCGGCATTCTGCGAGTGCTCGGCAATGCATCTCCAAATCGGATTTTGCGGCCACGATCAAATCACCTCACGCTCGTCGCGCGCCCAAGCGACAGCGGCGCCAACCGCGCGTTGCCAACCCATCATGAGACGCTTAACGTCGCTCCGCGCCATTCGCGGCGTGAAGCGCGTGAATGTTCGCGTCGCCAGGAATTCTTCAGCGTCTTGCCAGACGCCCGCGCCAAGCCCGGCCAGTCCGGCCGCGCCCAGCGCCGTCGTCTCCACCATGTCAGGCCGTTCGACCGGGACGCCGAGGATATCCGCTTGGAACTGCATCAGCCAATCGTTCATCGTTGCGCCGCCATCGACGCGCAGGCGATCGAACGGTGCTCCGCTTTCTTCTCGCATGTTTGCCAGCACTTCCGCCGTTCCGTACGCCATCGCTTCGAGCGCGGCACGCGCGAGATGCGCACGACCCGTTCCTCGCGTCAATCCAACGATCGTTCCGCGAGCACGCGATTCCCAGTGCGGAGCGCCGAGTCCGGTGAGCGCTGGAACGAAGTAGACGCCGTCGGTGGAGTCGACCGCACGCGCGAGCGTCTCGGTGTCGGCGGCGTTGTCGATAATGCCCAGTCCGTCGCGCAACCATTGCACGGCGGCGCCAGCGATGAAGATCGCCGCCTCGAGCGCATACGCCGGACCGCCCGATGCATCACATGCCATCGTCGTGAGCAATCCGCTCCCAGCGTTCGGGCGCTCGACACCGGCGTTGAGCAATAGGAACGCTCCGGTTCCGTATGTGTTCTTGCCGGCGCCACGCGTCCAACAGCCTTGCCCGAACAACGCTGATTGTTGATCGCCGGCGACCCCCAACATCGGCGCGTCGACACCGAGGACTTCGCCACGCGCGACGCCGAAGTCGCCGCTCGAGCGTCGGATGTCGGGCAGCATCGCTTTCGGAACGCCGAACAGCGCACACAGCTCGTCGCTCCACGTTTGCCTGTCGATGTCATACAGCATCGTCCGCGAGGCATTCGTCGGATCAGTCGCGTGAACGGCGCCGCCGCTGAGCTGCCAAATGAGCCATGTGTCGACGGTCCCGACGGCGAGGTCGGCGGTTTGGTACTTCTCGAGCAATCGGCATTCGCGGAGCAGCCATTCGATCTTGCTGGCCGAGAAGTACGGGTCGGGCACGAGGCCGGTGCGCTGCGTGATCCAGTCGGCACGCGGCGCAAGCTCGCGGCAGCGATCCTCCGTGCGCCGATCTTGCCACACGATGGCGCGATGCACGGGAAGCCCGGTCGCACGCTCCCAGATCACGACTGTCTCGCGCTGGTTGGTGATGCCGATCGCGACCGGATCAGTTCCGGCGGCGGCAATCGCTTGACGCGCAGCGACTCGGACGCATTCAAGAATCTCCAACGCGTCGTGCTCGACCCAGCCGGGCTGCGGAAAATACTGCGGAATCGTGCGATAACCGCGTCCCGCGACGCGACCGTCCTCGCCAATCATGAGACACGTGACGCCTGACGTCCCTTCGTCGATGGCGAGGATATGACGCATGTTATCGGCTATCTGAGAAGTCGAACGGCGCGCGATACACTGCTCGATCGCTGACGATCGCGGCGATGAGATCAGCGGGCGTCACGTCGAACGCTGGATTGAACACCCGCGCATCGGCGGGCGCGGTAAGCACGCCGAAGCCGCAGCGCACTTCGTCCGCCGAGCGTTGCTCGATCACGATCTCGGCGCCCGTCGCGGTGGTTGCGTCGAAGGTGCTGGTTGGAGCAGCAACGTAGAGCGGAACACCGTGGTGGCGCGCGACGATCGCCAGTGCGTAGGTGCCGATCTTGTTCGCGACATCGCCGTTTGCGGCGATGCGATCCGCGCCGACGATGCAGAGATCTATCTTCTGCTCGCGCATGAGCGTCGCCGCCGCGCTGTCGACCAGCACGGTTGCGGGGATGCCGGCGCGCGTCAGCTCCCACGCCGTGAGGCGGCTGCCTTGGAGCAGTGGTCGCGTTTCGTCGACGAAGACCTCGACGCGTTTGCCCTGTTCGACCGCGACGTAGATCGCTGCGAGCGCGGTACCCATCCCGCCAGTGGCGAGTGCGCCGGCGTTGCAGTGCGTGAGCACGCGCGCGCCATCGGGGATCAGTGCTGCGCCGTGCTCACCAATGCTGCGACACATGTCGCGATCTTCATTCAGAATGCGCGTTGCTTCGTGCCGAAGCACAGCGCGCAGCGACCGGCCGTCGGACGCTGTCGCAACCGCCAACATTCTCTCGAGCGCCCACGCGAGGTTCGCTGCCGTCGGACGCGTCGCGCGAATCCGCTCTGCTGCCGATAAGAGGCGATCGTGGTCTCCCTGATCGTAATTCGCCGCGAGCGTCAGCCCCATCGCGCCGGCAATCCCGATCGCCGGAGCTCCGCGAACCGCGAGCGTTCGAATCGCGTCGCACACGTCGTCGACCGTTCTCAGGTCGCGATAGACCTCGCGCCCTGGAAGCTGTCGCTGATCGAGAATGCGCACACCGCACTCGTCGGCCGACCACGCGACTGGCTGAATGAGTTCCATGGGCGAAACGTAGGATTCGACGCGACGCGACGAAAGTCGCGCGATCGCGCGATCAGCCCTCATCCGGGCGCGGCTTTCGCCGACGCTCTGGGAAATGTCGGTCGAGAAAGGCGATCAATGCGCGCTCCTCGGGCGAATGTGCCTGCCCCCTGTTCGCTGCCCCTCGCCGGGCGCGCGGGAGTGGGATCGTCTCACCATCGTCGAGATAGCGCGCAATGACGATGGGATGGACGTACGATTTGCGACAGATCGTCGGCGTATTCCCAAGCTCCGACGACACGAGCCGCATGGCCAACGCGACGTTTCGCTTCGCCTCGCTGGGAGTTTTCGCGGGTCCAAGCTCGGCGAGCACGGTCGCGGCGCGCAGCGTCCCGCCCCACGTGCGGAAATCCTTCGCGCTATACCGGCCGATGCGTTGGCGGAGATATTCGTTCACGTCGCGTGCGGTGAGCAGACTCCAACTGTTGCCGGACTTGTAGCGAAACAGTCGCGCGCCGGGAGTACGCAGCTGTCGCTCGACGAGTCGAACCAGCTCGCGATCATGGACGACCTGCCGCTGCCGAATATTGCCCTTGCCACGATAAGCAAAACGCGCGGTTCCCCTCGATACGTCGACGTGCGATTTGCGCAGCGTCGTGATGCCGAATGTTCCGT
>JAICYT010000068.1 GCA_025934075.1 Gemmatimonadaceae bacterium | reverse complement strand
TGCGACTCGGTGTGCATCATCGCGCGCGGTGAGAAAGTCCTCGACGGCAGCATCGCCGAGGTGCGACAGACGCACGGCTCGCAGAATGTCGCGCTGAACCTCGGGACTGACGCGCGGAACGGCGTCGGAGCGATCCTGCGCGACGCTACCCTCGTGAAGAAGCTCGACGAGAACAATCGCTTCTTCGAGATCGAGCTCGCGGCGGGCGCGGATCCACAAGCATTGCTCCGCCGGCTCATCGACGCGGGCGCGACCATCGAGCGTTTCGAGCTCGTGCAGCCATCGCTCCATCAAGTGTTCATTCAACGCGTCGGCGCAAACGGCGTAGAAACCGGGATGTCTGGTCATGGATAAGAAAATCTTCGTCGTCGCCAAACGTGAGTACCTCGAGCGCGTGCGGTCGCGTTGGTTCATCGCGATGACTTTACTGGTTCCCGCACTCATGGCGGTTGCCTTTCTCTTTCCAATCTGGATGGCGGCGCGCGGCAGCGTCTCCAATCAGCTCGGCCACATTCGCATTCTCGATGCGACCAACACGGGCCTCGGCGAGCGGGTCGCCAAGGCGATGATGGCCGACTCGACGCTTGGACTCGTCGCCGGCGACACGGCTGCACCGCGCGTCGAAGTGGTCGCGCCGGCTGATCTTCCGGCGAAAGAGAAGGCCGCGATCGCCGAGGTTCAGCAACGCGGTCACATTGCCGGTGTGTTGACGCTGACGGACAGCGCGATTGCCGGACGCTCGGCGCGCTACGCAGGGCGCAATGCGTCGAACATCTCCGACATGGACAAGCTGACGACCGTTGTCCGGCAGTCAGCGATGATGGTACGACTCGAGCACGAAGGCGTACGCGCGGAGATCGTGAACGACCTCGCGCGCTCGAACATGCGGTTGAACACCGAGCGCGTGACGGAAAGTGGGAAGAGCGGTTCCGGCACCTCGGGACTCTTCGTCGGAATCATCGTCGGCGTGCTGCTCTTCATGTCGATCATCTTCCACGGACAGAACATTCTTCGCGGCGTGCTCGAGGAGAAAGCGACGCGCGTGGCGGAAGTCGTATTGTCGAGCGTGAAGCCGGAGTCGTTGCTCGCCGGAAAAGTGCTCGGCGTTGGCGCTGTCGGACTGACGCAGCAAGCAGCATGGCTTGGCATCGCGACGTATCTCACGAACTTCATGGCGCCGATCGTCATGAAGAGCATTGCGGCCAAGGGCGGCGCCGCTGCTGCGGCGAGCGCTGCCGCCGCATCGCCCGTGGCCGGGGCGCTCGGGGGGATCTCGCTGTCGGTCATTGGGATCGCGCTCGCCTATTTTCTCGTCGGCTTCGTATTCTACGCGTGCCTGTACGCCGCCGCGGGCTCCATGGTGAACAGCGAGCAGGAAGCACAGCAAGCCGCGACGCCTGTGATGTTCCTGCTCATCAGCACATGGTTGATGGTGAATCCGGTGCTCGTGAATCCGACGAGCCGACTCGCGGTGGTGTTGTCATGGCTTCCGTGGTCGTCGCCAATCATCATGCCGATGCGCATCGGACTAACGAGTGTCTCGCCGCTCGAGATCATCGGCTCATTGATCGTTGCGGTGATCGGTTGCGTCGCCGCGGTGTGGCTCTCGGCGCGAATCTATCGCGTTGGGATGCTGATGTACGGCAAGAAGCCGAGCTTTGCTGAAGTGGCGAAGTGGATTCGATACGCGTAGCGCCGCGCAGCAACAATGAGCCTTTGGGATCGAGCTACGATTCTCAACGATCCTCGAAACGCGCGGCTCCCTTCTCAATTCGGCGATCAGGTACGAGCCACACTGCGGCCAGTCCGATGTAGATGATGTCCGAGATCACCGGCTCGACGAACGCGAGCGGGATCGCCGAAACGTATGCGAGCAGTGAGAGCTTTCCCTTGCGATCCTTGCCGACGGCAAGGGCCAGCTTCGACCCTGGCCCTTGCTGTCGGATGATGGTCGTCTGCAGAACCTCGTAGCTCAATGCGGCGCACGTGAGCAGCACTCCGTAGAGCGCTGTCGGCCAGGCAGCGCGGCCGTTTTGGCCGATCCACGCCGTGCCGAAGGGGACGAGCGACAACCAGAACAACAGATGCAAGTTGGCCCACAGCACCGCGCCGTTCACACGCTCCGTGGCGTTGAGCATGTGATGATGATTATTCCAGTAGATGCCTAGGAAAACGAAGCTCAAGAGATAGCTGAGAAACGACGGCAGCACTTCGCGCAGCGAGTACAGATCGTTCCCATGCGGAGGTCTCAGCTCCAACACCATGATTGTGATGAGAATCGCGATCACGCCGTCACTGAATGCTTCGAGTCGTCCTTTGTTCATGCTCGGCGAATGGCGCTCTAGAGTGATAGATTGGCGTCCAGCTTTATCCCGATCTCACAATCTGCCTCGACTCGGGTGCTACCGGAACGGATCGTGACGCGCCGATTGGTCCTGCGCCGGGGGCGACGCGAAGATGCGCCGCTGCTCAAACGCGCCATCGACGCGAATCTGGATCATCTGCGCGCCTGGATGCCGTGGGCGATGGAGGAGCCGTCGCCGCTCGAAGTCATCGAGGAGCGGCTCGATCGCTTTGCGTCAGACTTCGACGCCGCGGCCGATTGGGCATTCGGTATCTTCCCTCCGGACGAAAGCGCCGTAATCGGTGGCGCCGGAATCCATCGACGCACTGAACCTGACACTTTAGAGATTGGCTATTGGATCGACGCGCGGCATACACGGCGCGGCTATGCGACCGAAGCAACCGAAGCTTTGATGCGTTTCGGCTTCTCGATGCCCGAGATCGAACGCATCGAGATCCGCTGCGATCCGCGCAACATCGCGAGCGCGGGCGTGCCCAAGAAGCTCGGCTTCCGTCACATTGCGACGCTCGCGAACGACACCACGACGCCGACCGGCGACCCGCGCGATACGATGGTGTGGGAGATGACGCGTCCTTCATTCGATCTACAGCGCGCAACACTCGAATCCTTTCAATGAGCGCAGAAACGACCACAAGCCGCGAGATGCTGCGACATGCCGTCGCAACACTCGCCTACCGCGCCAGAAAAGCGATGCGAAACGCACCACCAGACTTCACGAGTTTCAAGATCGGCGATCGCTCTCGGACGGCCGGCCAAATCGTGTCGCACATGTGCGACTTGCTCGATTGGGCAATCTGGCTCGCGCGCGGCGAGCATCGGTGGAGTGATTCCACTCCTGGCGACTGGGATGCCGACGTCGCGCGGTTCTTCGCGAGCGCGCAGACGTTCGACGACTACCTCGCTTCAGATGCGCCGCTTGGCCGATCGGCCGAGTTGTTGTTTCAGGGTCCAGTCGCGGATGCGCTGACGCACACGGGCCAACTAACGATGCTTCGACGTCTCGCTGGGTCGCCTGTGCGCGGCGAGAACTACGCGCGAGCCGATGTCGCAATCGGACGCGTGGGCTTTGAGCAATCGGCACCGCGCGTCGAATTCGAATAGGCCTGAGCGCGATACGCGCACAAGGAGCAACGAGGTCAAACAAAACCGGAGCTTTCCCACTTCTGTGGCGCTCTACCGTCGCGCGCCACATCACTCTTAACAAAGGGAAACGGACACTAACGGAATTGGACAGACACTAACGGAGAACTGCCGAATGGAATGGTCTCCTCACCAGCAGTGCCACCGCTGACCCCGCCCGGCAACCACTGGCGTCCTACCGGTGTACTAATCACGGGAGGAATTCAGAAATGACACTACACAAGTTGGTTCGCGCCTCTCTCGCGACCGCATTCTCCGCCCTGGCGTTGGCGATACCAGGCTCGGCGATGTCCGCGGCGACAGTGGCGCCGGCTCCGAAAGAGGAGCCTGTCATCCGAGTCACGGCTGACGACATTGCGGCGTCGAATCAGAAGATCGCAATGGCGTACGGTTCGCTCGTCAACATGTGGACGAATCAATTCAAGCAAGTCGGCTCGCAGTTCGCCGCGCCGAGGATTGCACGATATCGAGGTGGAGTGATGACATCGTGCGGGGTCATTGCGCCGCACAACGCGGAATATTGTCCGCGCAACAACACGATTTTCTATGACGACGTGTTCGTCGCCGGCATGGCAAAAGCGGCCGCGAACTCGCTCGGCACCGACGGCGACATGGCCGCGGTCGGCGTGATCGCGCACGAGATGGGACACGCTGTCGCAATCCAGCTCGGCCATGAGTCGCGCGATTCATATCAGAATGAGTCGACCGCCGATTGTCTCGCCGGCGCTTTCGCGCGACAGGCTCAGCACGATGGCGAGCTCGAGAAGGGCGACATCGAGGAAGCGTTTTTCGGAATGTCGATGGCCGGCGACCCGACGCCGGAGTCGACCGGCAACCGCCGCATGGATGCAATGATCCAAGCGCGTCTGGCTCGTGAGAGTCACGGTACGAAAGAGCAGCGAATGCAAAACTTCCGCAGCGGTCTCGACAAAGGGCCAGCGGCATGCCTGGAAGACTTCAACTAACCGAAGTGGGCTAACGAACGAAGGGCGGGTCTCGTCAAGACCCGCCCTTCGTTGCGTTCAGCGTCATTCAATCCGCTCGCGGCGGAATCACCGAGCTCGCTCCACCGCGACCCGGGGCACCGATCGCGGACTTGAGCTCGTCCACCCAGCTCGTGATGCGCGTGTCCAATGCCTGGTGCACACCATTCATCAGGCTCGCAACGACTTCGTCGAGCACCGAGCCCAGCCTGCTGCTCGCCCCTTTTGTCGCTGTAACCGTTGCCGCGGCCGCCTTCACATCGGCGCTCGAACCACTGAGCAATACGCCGGCGCCCACCGCGAGAGCCAACGACGGCCACGGGTGTTCCTTTACCACTTCGACGATGTTGAGCTTGTGCTCCAGTTCGGCCAGCGTGCTGGACATCCGTTCGCGCGTCAGCTCGATATCACGCCGGACGTCCGCCGTTGTTTCAACCATTCCGCATCCTCCTTGAGCGTCGTCGCTGTTTCAGTCGGTGCCAGCTGTCGCGGCGACAGCTGCGCCATTCCGCGCTTTGCGAACCATGCGGCCATCGCGCCGGCGAGTATCAGCACGATGAGCGCCGCGACCCAATAGAGGTCCGCCGGCAACCATTGATCGCCAATCAGCAACACGATGCCTGCCAGGAGCGACAGCGTGCCGAGCAGCGCGAGCACTGCGCCGGTCGCGACGAGCGCCGTTCCTTTTCCGATCCCCGACACCGCGGCACCTACTTCGATCTTCGCCAGCCGCACCTCGCCGCGGACCAGCGTCGCGCTCCCCTCGGCGAGATCGCGGAGAAGAGCGCCGATGCTGCGACGACCATTGCGTGCGTCGACCGTCATAAATCCCTACTTCCGAATCGCTTTGCCGAGGAGGTAGCCAAGGCCGACGGCCACGAGCAAGGTTCGGCCCGGATGCTCTTTGACCTGGCGCTCGATTCCAGTCTTCAGGCTGTCGAGATCGGTCTCGCGAAGCCAACCCGCAGTTGCTTCCATTCCGCCGGCAACCTTCGTTGCCACCGGAGCGATGCGGCTGTTCGTCGCGTCGATGGCCAGGGAACCGCCTTCCGTCGCGCCCGCGAGCTGTTGTCCAGACGAGCTACTGGATCCGGCCTGCCGACGAAGACGGTCGGCGCCGGTATCGAGTGCGTTGGCCAGCGAGTCCTTCAAGTTGCCCGCGCGATCTCGAACGGTCGATCCAACGTCGGCGAGCTTGTCCTGCGCCGTACCCGCGACGTCACGCGCACGATCCGCGAAGCCGTGCGATTGCGAACCAGACTGGCTCGCCGTCGATGCGTCGGTGCTGCCGGCCGTGCCGGCGCCATATCCTTGCGATCCCACCGTGTTGCCCGTGTTGCCAACATTGCCGCTGTTACCAAAACTGGAACCAGCGCCTGCTCCGCTCTGTGAGGGCGTCGAACCTTCCGACGGGAAATCGTTTCGCTCCATGCGCACGCACTCCTCCAAGGGTGGTCAGCTAGTCTGTGCACACGATGTGCCTCGAGCGATGGAATGGTCCGCCAACTCGTGTTGTCAGTTATCGAAACCTTCATTCCCGAGGGCACGATGCGAACGAAGATCGAGATGCTGACCATTGCGGCGCTGGCGACGATGTCGGGCGCGACGCTGGCAAGTGCACAAGGTGGACGCGGACCGGGCGGTCGAGGCGGACCTCCAGGTGGCCGATGCGCCATGACCGCCGACTCGCTCACCGCCATGCAGAAGGACCAGGTACACGCGCTGGACGTGGCGTTCAATCAGGCGCACGCGCCGCAGCTGGACAGCTTGCGCACGATCATGGAAGCGGCGCGCGCCGCACGGCAAGGTGGCAAGACGCCCGACGAAGTTCGCGCGATTATGGAAATCGGGAAACCGATCGCCGACGAGCTGGCGCCCGCACGCCAGGAATTCCGCGACTCCGTCGAGAAGCTGCTGACGAGCACACAGATCGCAGCCGGCTGCATTCCGCCCGCACCCGGCGGTCCACCGCCAGGTGGTCGTCGCGTTGGACCGCCCGGACCGCCGCCCGTCGACGATCGATAAAAAGCGTCAGTCGTTCTGCGAATGCGAACGCGGCCAACGCGAGCTCCTGCAGAGTCGCGATGCCGTCATCGAGCTTGGTCTTCAGCATGAATGGATCGACCGCGATCCATTGTTCATCGAGAATGAACGCGCCGCCGCCAGTCGAGGGCGGCGTTTTCATTTGAGCTCGTTTCGAGTCGCCGACTGGGCCACCGGTGTGCATTATCTTGGAATCCGCGTTTCGTCATCCCACCGACCTCTTTCAATGCCACACCGCCGGATCGGATCGGCACTCGCCTCGCTCGTCCTTGCGACCACAGGCTGTGCGAAGCCCGCGCAATGGCTTCGCGGCATTGCGAGTGCGAAATCATCATGGCCCGCCGGAACCGTTCATGAGGACACGTTCCTCGCCACCACACTCGGCGTCCGAAAACACGTCGTCGTCTATTTGCCTCCGTCGTACGGCACCGACACTACGCGCCGATACGCGGTCGCGTACTATCTCCACGGATTGTCGGGCGCGGAAACCGATTGGGTGTCGAAGGGCAGCATCGACGTCACCGCCGACTCGCTGTTCGCGTCCGGCACGCCGGAGACAATCATCGTCATGCCCGACGGCGACGACGGCTGGTATACGACGTGGGCCAACCAACTTTCGTTCCGCACCTGCGCCGACACGCTCAGGAACGAATCGCCTGATCGTTATTGCGTCGAACACGAACGCTACGACGAATACATCGCGCGCGACGTCGTGCAGCACATCGATCAGCACTACCGCACGATCGCCGACCGCGCGCATCGCGGAATCGGTGGATTGAGCATGGGCGGCTACGGCGCGGTGATCATCGCGCTGCAACACAGTGACGAATTCAGCGCCGCGGCCAGCCACTCCGGTGTTCTGTCGCCGATGTACGTCGGCCCGCGTCCATTCGTCGCGCCCGCGCGCTACGCGTCAACCGTCGAAGACATTCGACCAATGGCCGGCCAATACTACACGCGCTACTTGAATTACTGGGGAACGAATCTCAATCGCTGGCGCGAGATAGATCCGGCGCACGCCGCCGCGCAACTCGTTCGCGGCGGGTCGCCAGCGCCGAGTCTTTTCATCGATTGCGGTCGCGACGACGGCTTCATCGATCAGAATCGCGCGCTACACGCGGAGCTCACCCGACTCGGGATCGCACACGTGTACACCGAATGGCCTGGTGCGCACACCTGGCGCTATTGGAGCACGCACGTTGCGGAAAGCTTGGCTTGGATGGGAGCGCGAATCGGCCGCTGACGCTAGTTCTTTCCGCCCGGATGATGCATGTGAACATCCATGCTGCCGTGATCGTCGCCGCCCCAGATGGTCTTCGGATCGTCGCCGGCGAACAGATACACGTGCGCCATCCAACCGAAGATCCGCGGAACGAATCGTCCACCGACCGTCGCACATTCCTCGCGCGTCGTGATCTTGAGCCACTTGGCCGCCGTCGCGGCATCGGCTTTCACCACGCCGGCGCGAATCGAATCAGGACTCGCGGCGCAGAAGTCGACGTGCTCGTGCCAGTGCGCGATGCTCGTCGGCAACCGCGCGTCGAGATCAGCGGGCGTGGCGTTGGGCGGCGCATTGTACATGGCGCCGACGAGCTTGAGCTCGCCGCGATCATCCTTCTTGTACAATAGTGAGACCGGCCGCGTCGCGTCGAAGCCCATCATGACGGCCATCGCGTTGCCGATGTTGTTGTAGTGATAGATCGCCTGATCCTCGAGCCACGGCAGAAACTTCACATAGCCGTCACGCTCGGCGACCTTCACATCGGTGTACTTGGATAGCGCCGCACGTGCAGTCTTCACGATCTCGTTCGCGCGCGTGGAGTCTCCGGCCACGAGCGCGCGCTTGGGCGCCATGCGCATGTGCGCTCCGTCGTCCTGCAACAGCGCGTTGATTGCCGACGCAAGCTCAGGGCTGCTCGCCATTTGGTAGCCTTGTAGCATCTGAAGCACGCGCACGCCGCGCGGAGCAGCGCGCTGCGAATCTGCCGGCGGCCGCCCTTGTGCGCCGGCCGCGTACGGCATGGCAAACATTGCGATCGCGAGAATTCCGTTGAGACGATGCACTGCGGCCTCTAGATAGGTTTGTCGCCGGCAGCTATTCCTGCGACACGTCTGATTTCTTGTTCAGTCCGAGTCTAGCGCGCGCGATCTCGCGACCCGGAAGCTCGAGGATCAGCGTCTTCTGTCATCTGAGTGACCTGGTCGACCTGGGAAGCGCGGACTGTGCATCCGTACCGCCGGCGGCACGCGGAAGTTCCGGCTCGGCTGCTTCTGGCTCTGTGGACCAGCGACCGTTTAAAAACGGCAAGGCGAACAACTAGGAAATGCGCGGGTCCAACAACCTACTCAGGCAACCGCTGGCCAGTCGTCTCGATCGCGAATGGCACAACGAGAATACCAACTCCAAACGCGATCGCCGTGAGCGCCACCGGTGTGCCGAGCGTTCCCATTCGCAGTACCAGGCCGCCGAGCAAAAAATTCACGCCGGCTCCCACGAATCGGCCAACCGATGTGGCAAACGCAAACGCCGTGGCGCGCACGCGAGTCTCGTACTGCTCAGGCAACCACAAACTGAACGCCGCGAAGCTTCCACCAGCAAAACCCATGAAGAACAGAATCACGATGAACGGCATGAGACCGTTGTCACGGTAGAACGCCCAGCCGAACGCCAGCGGAATGGTGATCATCATTCCCGCGAAGTAGAGTGCCACCGTCGACTTGCGACCGAAACGTTCTGCCATCGGCGGCAGGCAGATGCAGCCGAGGATTGTGCCGATCGACAACACGCCGGTGCCAAACGATACCATCTTCGCCGCCGCGGCTGGCAACATGCCGGCTTTCTTCGCCAGCGTCGTGATCGCCGCCGGCTCATAAACGGCGCCCGCCCAGAGTCCGATGATCGCGACCGTGAGCAGAATCGAATTCACGACGGTACGCTTTCGATACTTCGGACTGAAGATCTCCGCGAGTGGACGCGTGCGTTTTGCTTCGGCTTCATGCGCGCGCCAACGCGGCGGCTCTTTCACGCGTGACAACGTCAGCACCGACACGATCACCGGGATGAAACCGCACACGAACATCGCGCGCCAGCCGAAATGCGCGCCGACGGTATAGTTCAAGGCTGCGGCGATGAAGAACCCGAAGTAGTAGCCGGTCTGCAGATAACCGGCGCCCGTCTTCCGCCGATCTTCCGGCCACGCCTCGGCGACATATGTCCCGGCCATCGCCCACTCTCCGCCGACGCCCACGCCGGCGAGAAATCGAAATGTGCCGAGCTGCCACACGTTCGTCGCGAACGCTGCAGCACCGGTGAAGAGAGCGTAGACGAGAATCGTCGCGGCCAGGGCTCGCGTCCGGCCGAAGCGATCGGCGATCGGTCCCCACAAGAATGAAAATCCCCAGCCGGCGAGAAAGACCGCGAACATCACCGAGCCGACGAATCCGATGTGCGCAGGCGATGCGTCCATCCCCGAGCGCGGAAGCAGTTCGGTCAGCGCCGGGGCCAGCACGAGCGCGTAGATCACCGAGTCCATTCCGTCGAGCATCCATCCGGCCCACGCCGCCCAGAATCCGGCGATCTGCTGACGATTCAACTTCGTCCGAATGCCGGCGGCCGGCACGGCGACGCTCGCTGTTGTCATGCGCTTGTGATACGCCGATCCCAGGGCGGAAGCAAGTGCTTTTGGACCTTGCCGAGCGCGGTGCGCGGCAGCGCGTCGATGCGGAGAAATGTGCGTGGAACCTTGAATGACGCGAGCTGCGCGCGACACACCTGATGCAATTCGGAAACGTCGAATGCGTCGTCTGCGACGACGTACGCGATCGGAACCTCACCGCGCACATCGTCCGGAACGCCGACGACCGCTGCCTCGTGAACGCGCGCATCCTCGAGCAGAAGCTCTTCGATCTCTCGCGGATAGATGTTGAAGCCACCGCTGATGATCAGATCGCCGCGGCGGCCGCGCAGCGTGTAGTATCCGTCACTCGACCGCACACCAAGATCGCCGGTCCGAAACCAGCCGTCATCAAATGCTGCGGTCGTCGCGTCGGGACGCTTCCAATATTCCTTGAAGAGAGAGGATGAACGAATCTCGACTTCGCCCACGTCACCATCGCCGAGTGCGATGCCATCGTCGCCCATGACCCGGGCCGATACGCCAGGCAGCGGTGGACCCACGCTGCCGGCGCGCCTGTCGCCCTCATATGGATTGCTCATGATCATGAGCGCCTCGCTCATTCCGTAACGCTCGAGAATCGTGTGGCCGAACTTCGTCCTGAAGGCCTCGTGCACGTGCGCGGGGAGTGGCGCCGATCCGGAAACGAACAATCGAGCTGTGTCGCCGACCGCACGAGCTTGCTCGTCGCTGATCACTGACGAATCGAGCAGACGCACGTACACCGTCGGCACGCCGAAGAACAGCGTCGGCTTGAAGTCGGCGAGAACGGCGGCCGCCGTGCGTTGTTCAAACCGCTCGAGCAATCGCATCGTGCAGCCGCTGATGAGCCAACTATGAATCCCGTTGCCCAACCCGTGCACGTGAAAGAGCGGCAGCACGGCGAGATAGCGATCGCGATCAGTGATGCGCCAAACCGTTGTGAGCGTGATGCCGTTCGCCGCGAGATTGTTGTGCGACAGCACCGCGCCCTTCGCCGTGCCCGTCGTCCCGGAGGTGTAGACGATGAGCGCTGGATCGTCGCCGTCGACCGCGACCGCCGGCCGCTCCGCTTCTCGCGACGCCGCTCGCTCAGCGAGCTCTTCGACAAACCACACCGGCGCGCCGGCCGGATAGACCGCGTCGGAGTCTCGCGCGGCAACGATTGCCTTCGGCTCGGAATCAGAAACGATGTGACGAAGCTCTCGCTCGCGATACAATACGTTCATCGGCACCATCACGACGCCGAGCCGAACGCAGGCAAGGAAGATGTCGATGAACTCGACGCGATTCGCGAGGTGCACGCAAAGCCGGTCGCCTCGGCCAACTCCACGCGCGACGAGCTCCTGCGCCATCCGACTTGCGCGTCCGTCTACGTCGCTGAACGTCAGGGGGCGAACATCGCCGGTGTGACTGGTGTACTCGAGTGCGAGACGCTGAGCGCGACCGCGGAGGGAAAGGTCGAAAAGCGCGCTGAGATTCATGGCGCCGAACCTACATTACGGGGATTGTCGGCGGCAGGATTACCGGCTCTTGCGCGGATTTGACGAACCCCGCAGATTAGCATACGAATTAGGATACAATTCAAAACCGGAGATCGCGTATGTCTGCAATCCGGAGTTCCTTCGTGATGAGCGTGTTCGCATTGGCGAGGCTCGCGCCCATGGTATCAGCGCAGGACATGGGCAATGGATTCTTGTTCGGCGCGCCAACTGGGAGCTTCGTTGTGCGCGGCGGCTGGGCGATGGCGAGAGCCGGCAGCGATCTCTTCTCCTTCACGACCGATCAGCTCACGCTCAACCGCGGCGATTTCAGCTCGCCGTCGGGCGACATCGATCTCGCGTTCAACGTCACCCCGCGATGGCAGATTGTCGCATCGGGGAGCGTCGCGATCACGAACAGGCGATCCGAGTTTCGGCACTTCGAGGACAACAACAATCTGCCCATCGAGCAGACCACGAACTTCTCTCGCGTGCCACTCACGCTCAGCGTCAAGCGTTATTTGACGTCGACCGGGCGATCGATCGGCAGGTTCGCTTGGATTCCATCGCGCTTCGCACCGTACGTCGGAATAGGCGGCGGCGTGATGCACTATCGTTTCCGGCAATCGGGCGACTGGATCGATTTCAAGACGATGGACGTCTTCCCCAGCCAATACGAATCAGACGGCTGGGCACCGACGGCCAACGTACAGACAGGTGTCGACTACTCACTCAACGCGCGCTTCGCCTTGACCGGCGAGGCGAGGTACGTTTGGTCCAACGCGCCGCTGTCTCAGGATTTTCAAGGATTCCAAAGGCTCGATCTGTCTGGTTTCTCGACGTCGATCGGCGTCGCAGTCCGCTTCTGATCGTTTTGGGCATTCATTGATCGTGGAGACGACCATGTTGACTCTCATTCAATACTCCCGGCGAATCGCACTCGGCGCCGTGCTCGCGGCGATCCCAGTGGCGGCAAGCAGCGCGCAAAAAGCCGAGGCCGAAGCGCGATGGCAGCCGTGGATCGGGTGCTGGCGCGCGGACCAGAGCCCGACGACCGCTCCTGCGGTGTGCGTAAGCCCGACGGCGTCGATCTCGGCGGTCCAGATCGCGACGATCGACAGCGGGCGCATTGTCATGCGCGATACGATCAACGCGGATGGCGCGAGCCGGCACGTCGCGAAGGGCGGATGCACCGGAACTGAGCGAGCGCACTTCTCAGCGGACGCCAATCGCGTGTACCTGCGCTCCGATCTTACGTGCGCGGGAGGAATCAAGCGCGTCGGAACGGGGCTGCTGAGCATCGCGCCGGACGGCGATTGGATCAACGTGCAGGGCACGACTGCGGGCGGCAATTCGGCGGTGCGTGCGACGCGCTTCCATGAAACGAAGGTGCCGGCGTCCGAACTACCGATCGACATCGCGATGGTCGCGGGCGCGCAAGACCTGTCGGCGAATGCAGCGCGGACCGCGGCGGGCGCTCCTCTGTCTTCCGCCGCGATCGTCGAAGCCGTCAAGGAGCTCGATACCGCGGTGGTGCAGACGTGGATCGTCCAGCGCGGCACCCGCTTCAAGTTCGACGCCAAGGAGCTTGTCGCGCTGGCTGACGCGGGCGTTCCCGGCTCCGTGACCGATGTGCTCATTGGTGTTTCCTATCCGGATCATTTCGCGCTGCAGGAGCGCGCGCCGCGGATGGTCGGCGGCAACGAGCTCACGTCCCTCGATTCGGCACGTCTCGCATCGCAATACCTGAACAGCCGCTGCTACGGTTACGGAGGCTACGATCCGTTCTTCGGCTCGTTGTCCAGCATCGATCCGTGCAGCTCTCGATATGGACTCTACGGCTACAATCCGTACCGTTACAACTCGTACGGCTACAGCCCGTATGGCTATGGTTACGGCTACGGTTACGGATCGGGATACGTGAGCTACGCACCGGTCGTGGTCGTGAAGGGCTCCGAGAATCCGCATGGGCACGTAGTGAACGGGCACGGCTACACGCGTGACAGCGGAAGTGGGACTTCGGGATCGTACGCCGGATCGTCGGGGTCGTCGCGCGATTCTGGGAGTGGCGGCTCCGGGGGTGGAGGGAGCGCGTCCTCCGGATCATCGTCGAGCGGATCATCTTCGAGTAGCGGCGGTCGGACGGCGCACGGAAAGCCGTAGCTGCTCGATCAGCGTCCCCAATGAAGCAAAGGCTCCGTTCTCAGGCAATCGACGACGGAGCCTTTGCTTTTGTGGACGCACGTCGCGCTTCGATGTCGATCTTGGACATTCTCGTTCGACGTCTAGGTGAAGGCCCGACCCAACCATCCAGACCCATTAACGGAGCGGTTCGCATGAGAAGGCTCATTGTTTCCGAATTCGTCACACTGGACGGCGTGATGCAGGCGCCAGGCGGCAAAGACGAGGATCGCGATGGCGGGTTCGAGCACGGCGGGTGGACAATGCCCTACTGGCACGACAGCATCGGACAGAGCTTTGGCGCCATGATGCAGGATTGCGACGCATTCCTTCTCGGCCGAAAGACGTACGTCACCCACGCCAACGCGTTCGAGCCGTTGCCCGCGGGCGATCCGTTCGGGGATATGATGAATGCGCCAAAGAAATACGTCGTCTCACGGACGTTGAAGGAGCCGATCTGGCGCAACACCACGATCATTCGCGACAACGTGATCGAATCCGTCCGTGCGCTGAAGGCGCAACCCGGAAAGAACATCCTGACCGACGGCAGCAGTCAGCTCGTCCACGCGCTTCTCGAGAACGATCTCGTCGACGAGCTGCATCTACTCCTCTACCCGCTGACATTGGGGAGCGGCAAGCGAGTGTTGCCGGAGGGGCTGAACACGACGTTCACGCTAGTGTCCGCGACGCCGTATCCGACCGGCGTTGTGGGGCTACGCTACGCACGCCAGCGAAGCTGAGAATACGTTCGCTCGCGTCAGAGATTCGCGGCGTCGACTACCATCCAAACACGGTGCCGTGCGGAACCGCGGTTCCGGTCGTACCATGTGGCCAGCTCACACGGTCGAACGCAACGCCCGGGCGTGTGGAGTTGGCGTCGCGAAAGGCGCTGTCGAGCATCAGTTGACCGCTCGTCCGGTTCACCTGAAGCATCCACATGCGACGCTCGGCCAACAGCCCCGGCTCGTTGACGACGACGATGCGCGAGCCGTCCGTGGCCAGCCAGTGTGGCCGCTGTCGGTCGTCGAATGCGACGGAGGACACCGCGTGCACATGTGCCAGGTCGCGAATATCGAGCGAGAAAACGCGATGCTCTGGCGCGTTGGCCTGCACCCAATAGTTGCCGATCACCACGGGCATGGCGCAACCCTTGAGCGTTTCCTGATGGACCAGTTGCATCCCGGGATTTGTTCCCTCGAGACCTGTGACGTGATACAGGCGGCACGCACCGGTGTTCACCAGCACGGTGTGGCCATCCTCGAGCACACGCGGCTCATTGGGCCCGTCATTCGCCGGCAGCTTGATCGTCTTGATCAACGAGAGATCGGAGAGGCGGTACACCTGGACCTGATTGCCCTCGTGATCGTGCTCAATGGAGCCGCGCAGTGGATGCCACGACGGGATGACCATGTACGTCAACGCGACGACGACACGATCGAGCGACGGTACCACGGCAAGACTATACGGACGCAACGTCGTTTGATCCGCTGACGAGTCGGCGGCGGACCGGGAGCGCACGACGTGTCCCATTTCATCGAGCTCCGCAAGGCCACCGGGACTCACGTTGTTCGGGCCATGGGCCTGAAACGTGGCCAACACATGACCGTTGGGTAGACGCGCGAAGCTGTGAAGAAAGCTCAAGCCCGCAACGCTGCCGAATCGTTCGACGATCTTGGGATGCAACGCGTCGTGCAGATCGAACAACATGGTACGATTCGCCGAAAAGCCATTGGCGAAAAGCATCTTGCTCGGGCCGAGCTCGTGCTCGGTGTGGTGTGGCCACAGTCCCTTTTCGCCAACCGGCATCGTGGCGACGATGGTGCCGTAGCGATCGCCATCGCGTGCGAGATCGATGACGGCGAGAAAATCGCTATCCTGTCGATCCTCGTCCCCGGCCCAGGTGAACAGGTAACGAGCCGGCGGCCGCGCCGTGTGATCCGCAGTGACAGATACATGTCGCGCGCAAGAGAGCGTCGCGATGGCGAGCAGTGCGAACGTACAGCGGAGTGGTGCGGTCTTCACTGTCTGTCGTGGCAACCTCATTTCGACGCGCGGATAGACCACGCGCCCGATTTGCTTCCCATATGCCAGTTGCCGCTGACCATGGCTTGAATCGCTTTCTCGAAGAGATCGACGAATCGCGCATTCGGCTCGAGAGCAACGCTCGAGGTCCACGTACCGGAATACTCTCCGTCTTTGCCAGCGATGACCGCTCGCCAAGCGCCATTCCAGCGCGTGGCCGACTTTGCGGCCGACCATGCGCCGCCGGCAACCGCTCTGCCCTGCGCGTCGATGAGTGTCCACGTTCCGGTGACGGTGCCCTTCATCGTATCGGGAACCGCAGTCCACGCTCCGGCCAGCGTGAGCCCGCCGCGATTCGTTGCGCTCCACGAACCCGACCGGGCGCTCGCTGCGCGCACGGCCGAATCCGGACGCGCGACCGCTTGTGCGCGACAGACGCCGGCCGTGAGGAGGAACAGTAGACACGCAAGGAACGATGGCTTCCGGAACACCAGTCACCTCGATGCCTGAATGCCCGAGCCCAATGGGAGCGAGCGTCGCTCGCTCCCATTGGGCTTCTCAGAAATCAACTCAGAACGCGGAGCCCTGGCAGAGTGGAACCGCCGTGTTCCAGTTATTGAACATACCAGCCGGGTTGTTCTCCCACAGCCAGATGTGAAACATCCATCCACCGAACCGCGACGCCGCGAAGCTAATCTCGGGGAGCTCGCTCATCGAGGAGAAGTCGTGCAGCGTCGGCTTTCGCTTGAAGTTCGGATCATCCGGCCCTGGCCACTTGGCGCTGTAGGGCAGGAAGTATTCGAGCGCGGCCAGCCTCGTCCTCGCTTCGCCGTCCTTGCGAGGAGCATTCGTTGGGGCATAGACGAGAAATTCGGGATCGAGCAGCTCGACCGCGTCGTCCGCAAGGTTGTTACCCCGAGTGTAGTGATATCCCATACCACCGTCCGTCGCGCTGGAGATGCAACCGTCTGTCGCGGTCAGAGGCGGCGCTTTGAAGAGAGAAAAATGCGCTGCCTGCGCCGCATCGACGTCGTGGAGCGGCGCCGTGAGCTGGCGAAGGGCGTCGAGCGTTTGCGCGCTTGCCGCCTGCGACAGATCAGACAGCATCAGACCACCCTGATGCGCAAGGTGGTTGTCCGCGCGGACGGGCGAATCCGCGTTACATGCGGCAACAACGCAGGCAAGTGGTACGAGCAGATGAGCGGTTCGTTTCATCGGGACCTCGACAGGGGTGGGTGCGTGTACCCGCGTCGCGGGTACATGAGCGGGTTGCCGATGAGAACGAGGGCGAGCGTCAATACCGGACATGGAGCAAACATGACAGGATCGGGATAGGGAGTAGGAGAGGATGACTCTCCTACTTCCCTCCCACACCACCGGACATGCGGGTCCGCATCCGGCGGTTCGGTGAGTTGAGGTTCATGAGGGCGCCAGGCGCGGCACTCCGAGTGACTCGAAGTATTTGCCCGGCAGCGCAATGTGAAGCGCCTTGTGCGCTGCCACATGCCACCAGCTTCGACCGAACCGAGCGGCGATCCAGAGCGCCGCGCCGCCGACTCCGCGACGCTGCAACTCGCGATACATCGTTCGGCCTCGCTTCCACTGCTTGCGCATGAGCATTCGCAATCGGCGGTGCAGCCCCTTGTCCACGTCGGCAAAGACGTTCGGCGTGTCCGCGGGACGGAAATACGACTTCCATCCCAGCAGGTAGCTGCGCAGCAACGACACCACCTGCGTGAGGCTGCGTCCGCCGGATCGAGACGTGATCTCTCGCACGCGCTCCTTCAGTTTCTCGAGAGCCTCCGGCGCCACGCGACGTTTGCCGATCTTTCCTGGGGCATACCAGAAGCTGTAGCCGAGAAACGATCGATCGCGCGCCGGGGCTACCGCACTCTTCGCCGGATTGACTCGGAGCTTGAGCTTCGCGTACAGCTGAATGAGCCCAGCCATCACGCGCTCCGCCGCCCGCTTCGACCGCACATACACATTGCAGTCATCCGCGTAGCGCACAAAGCGGTGTCCGCGGCGCTCTAACTCTTTGTCCACCACGTCGAGCAGCACGTTCGCCAAGAGCGGCGACAGCGGACCGCCTTGCGGCGTGCCCTCGTGCCGTTCCACCACCACACCGGAGACCATCATCCCGGCGTCCAGATAGCGGCGGATGAGTGTGCGTATCCGAGCGTCCGTGATCCGCTTCGCCACCAAGCCCATGAGGATATCGTGATTGACCCGATCAAAGAATTGTTCGAGGTCGACATCCACGACCCAGCGCCGGCCACTCTGCACGTACCGCTGCGCCTGACACACCGCGTCATGCGCTCGACGGCCCGGCCGAAAGCCGTAGCTGGACTCTGAGAAGGTGGGATCGATCGCCGGTTGCAAGACCTGTAACACGGCCTGCTGAATGAACCGATCCAACACGGTCGGAATGCCGAGCATGCGCACCCCGCCGCCCGGTTTCGGAATCTCCACGCGCTTCCCTACGCTCGGCTGGTAGCGTCCCGTGAGCAACTGCTCTCGGATCGCGGGCCAGTGTTGCTTGAGAAAGGCGGGTAGTTCGTCGACCGTCAGTCCATCCACGCCCGGACTGCCCTCGTTCTGCTGCACGCGTTTTAATGCGCGCAGCAGATTCCCTCCCTCGACACTCCGTTCCAGCCACGGGCGGCGGCTGTCGAGTCCTAAGCGCTCGTCTCCGTACGCCGCCGACGTGGCTTCACCACTCCGCTTTGCGCCCGAGGCTTCACCTCGATCCTCCAGCGGCAGCTCGATTTGCTCAATCGATTTCTGGTGCCCGGCTTTGTCGTGATGCACGGTCGATTCGCTCTCCTCGCCGTTTGGCCCTTCGCATTGGGGCGGTCCGCCTTCCCCGAGGCCCGCCGCTACTACGGCCGCTGCTGACCTCTCGCTCCGTGATGTCGTTCGACATCGCGTCCCCCTTTCAGGAGTGAGGCGAGATCTCCCCAGATAAGACCCATCGACTATCCCTGCACGAGTGCCGGATCTACAGAGCGTTCCCTTGGTCGCGAGAGCTTTGCGGTCAGTGGCCCGCTCGCCCTAGTCGGCTCCGCCTCCTATCCGGTTTCTGTTCGTCACCCCGCAGGTCTCGCTACTCCGCTGCTTTCAGCGACTCCCTCACGGTCATCGCCTTGCGGTTTGCTCGGGTCGTTGCGACCAACTCCCCAGAGGACTTCCACCTCCAAGTCGATTGTCATGCTGGGCATACCAC
>JAICYT010000218.1 GCA_025934075.1 Gemmatimonadaceae bacterium | reverse complement strand
GCTTGGACGATTACGACGATCCAGCTCGACGTGAAAGCGAAGGTGCCGAACATCGATAATGCGACGTTTCAGCGTATCGCGAACGAAACCAAGGTCAGTTGTCCCGTATCGAGGGCGTTCAAGGGCAACGTCGACCTACAACTGTCGGCGACGTTGGTTTAGTCCGCGTAGTATTCTTTGATGCAGATCGTCACGGCGCGCTGAAGGAGCCGGTTCTGCTCCGCCGCGTCGCGCATTGCTCGTACGCTTGGCAGCTCGTACCAAAGATCCTTGAGAACGACGAGTAGCTGTTCCGGCAGGATCAACTTCTCGTGCGCTTCGGCGGCCATGCCGTCGAGTGCCTGGCGGAGCGACTCACCGTCCGACGGCGCGGCAACGTACTGCACGAGTGCCGAGCGCACGGCGGCAATCGTCTCTGGGTCCAGAGCACCTGGGCCCGGAGTCGAGTCATGCACCATCATGAAGGGATTCGCCAGCGGTCTGCGTGGGAGGGAGACGATCGCGCTCGATGTCGCCGAGCAACCCCGTCGTGGGGGAGAAATGTTTTCCGCGAACGCGAGCGCGTCAAGGCCCTGGCGATGTAAGAGTCGCGCCGCCAGCTCGGGCGGCATGACGAATTGCACATATTCCAAACCTCAAGCCTTGCTCCAGGCTGCCTAGCATCGCAGGCTTACGTCTTCCAATCGCCACCTTTCAATCACAACCCCATGACAACATCCAATGCTCGCACGGTGACCTGGTTCAAGTGGGATGAGATGTCCAAAGAGACGGTCTCTCCCATGCTTGATCGCCGGCTCATTACCGGCGACCGGATGATGCTCGCGCACGTCTACTTGAAGAAGGGATGCATCGTTCCCAAGCACTCGCACGAGAACGAGCAGATCACCTACATCCTCGAGGGCGCGCTCAAATTCTGGATCGGCGCGGACGAATCGGAGATCGTGATGGTGCGCGCCGGTGAAGTGCTGCACATCCCGTCCAACGTGCCGCACAAAGCCGAGGCGATGGAAGACACGCTCGACGTCGACATCTTCGATCCACCGCGCGCGGACTGGCTGAACAAGACCGATTCATATTTGCGGAAATAGTCATGGATCTGGGTCTTCGCGGGAAAGTCGCACTCGTCGCGGCGGCGAGTCGCGGGCTCGGTCGCGCCATCGCATTGGAGCTTGGTAAGGAAGGCACGAATCTCATTCTCTGCGCGCGCGGCGCCGACGATCTCGAGTCGGCACGCCAGAGCATCGCGACGAACACCGGCGTCGAAGTGCACGCCATTGCCGCGGACGTCGCCGACTTTCCGCAGCTCCAACGCCTCGCTGCCGAGTCGATGATGAGGTTCGGTCAGATCGACATTCTCGTCACGAACGCCGGTGGTCCGCCGGCGGGCGTGTTCGAGACGCATTCGTGGGACGCGTGGGCCCGCGCGGTCGATCTCACGCTCCGCAGCGCCGTCGAGCTCACGCGCGCCGTGCTCCCGGGAATGCGCGCGCGAAAGTGGGGACGCATCATCAACGTCACGTCGATCGCCGCCAAGCAGCCGGTCGACAATCTGATTCTATCGAACAGCATCCGCGCGGCGGTCACCGGGTTCGCGCGCACGCTCGCCAACGAAGTGGCGACCGACGGCGTGACGGTGAACAACATTCTTCCGGGCTACACACGCACCGAACGTGTCGAGCAGCTCGCCGAGTCGGCCGCGCAGAAAGAAGGGCTCACGCCGCGCGACATCGTCGCACGATTCGAGCAGGAAATTCCCATGCGACGACTGGGCGAGCCCGAAGAGTTCGCGGCGCTCGCGACATTCCTTGCGTCGACGCGCGCGAGCTACATCACCGGACAGTCGATCGCCGTCGACGGAGGTTGGATCAAGTCGCTCATGTAGGAGTCATTTGCGTTATTCAACCTTCCGAGGCCTGCGGTTGTTTGCCCATGGCCATGTCTTTCACGATCGGACCTTCGTGATACACGGTCCGGCTCGGGAACGCGAACTTCACCCGCTCGGCGGCGAATCGGCGCAGTACCTCGAGATTGATCGCCTGCTGCACGTCCATGTACTTTTTGTAATCCGGATCGAGAACGTAGTAGACCGTCTCGATGCGGATCGCTGACTCGCTGAAGCTCGAGACGTGACAGCGGTCGAACTTGACCGGCGACTGCGCCGACACGATTTTCTCGATGATCGTCGGCAGCTTGGCGAGCGCTTCGGATGGCGTGTCGAACGTGACGTCGAGGTTGAACAGGACCCGGCGCTGGTACATTCGACGAAAGTTGCGCAGGCGGCTCTTGAGCAAATCGCCGTTCCCGATGATGATCTGCTCACCCGTGACGCTGCGGATGCGCGTCGTCTTCAGGCCAATATGTTCGACCGTGCCCGTGATCGTATCGACGCCGATCGTGTCGCCGACGTCGAATGGCTTGTCGAAGACGATCGCCAGCGCAGCGAGCAGATCGCCCAGGATATTCTGAACGGCGAGCGCGACCGCGATGCCGCTCACGCCCAGCCCCGTGATCAGCGGCGTGATCTCGATCGCGAAAACGGACTTGAGCGCCGTGATCATGACGAGGATCCACAGGATCACCTTGGCGCCGACACCCATCGCGTTGATCATCGCGATGCCGGCGCGATCGCCGGTGCCGCTGCGATGCTCGAGGTGGTGCTTGACCCAGAACCCGATCGCTCCAGCACCCCACACCGCCGCCTGCCACAACAGCACGAGCTTGGCCGCTGGGGCCAAATACAGCTCGACCCGCGGTGGCAGCTTGAGCGGGGCGACTCCCACGTAGATGGCGAGCACGAACAGCACCCAGGCGCGCGTCTCTCCGATGAGGGCGACCACCATGTCGTCGATCTGATTTGTCGTGCGTGCGGCGAGTACACCAAGCCGCGACACGAGCAACCGTCGCACGACCATGAGGACGACGAACAGTATCGCCGTGGTCAGCGACGCCGTGAGCCATGCCTGGAGCGAATTCCCCAGGAACTGACGGCTGAGAATCTCGGAGATGGGCGCGGGAATGATCATCTGGAGGAATGAAGGCCGCCCTATGATACTTCAAACCATGGGCGTCCCCAACATCGCGGCTCTCGTCCTCGTGCTCACCGGCTGTGGTACGCGCGCGACGCCGTTGCCGCCGTCATCGCGCAACCCGAGCGCCTACGTTCCGCGCACCCGAGCGGTCACGATCACCGCCGTGCCTCTCCTCGTAAAGGAATTGGTCAAGACTTACCCGTTTCTCGAACGGGATTTCGCGCCTGGCGGCGTGCTCTCGGGGAAGGAGGTCTACGCCTTTTCACCGAGCACGATCACGGCGGTCTCGGGCGATACGCTTCGCCTCACGCTCTTGAACCCCGAAGACGACGACCATGCGTTCGTCTTGCGCGACTTCTTCGTCACGCTCCCACCACAATCGCGAATCGATACGACCTACATCGCGAAAGCACCCGGCATCTACGATTTCTCGTGCAGCGTTCCCGCGCACCTGCCGATGATGCACGGGCAGCTCGTGGTGTTGTCCGCCGATCAGGTTTCCGTGCCGGTCGAGACGGCAACGTCCGCGCAGCCGATCGCCCGCTGAGGCCGCGCCAGGTCGCGCCAAGGTCGCTCCCCTCTTCCCGATTCCAATTCGGCGACAAATACTGCTGGGTACGTCGCTTGCCATATCGGATCACGCGATGGCTCAAGTAAACACTTCTCCGGACAATCACCTCCGCGCCGTGTCAGACCTGACGCCTCAGCTCGACATACCAGCCTCGAATGCGGAAGGAAGCGCCATCATTTTGGTGGTCGAGCGTGATCCACACATTCGCGAGCTCGAATCGTATTTCCTGAACGAGGCGGGATTTACGGTTGACTTCGCCGCGGATGGACTCGATGCACTGACTCGCGCGCGCGATCTACGGCCCGATATCATCATTACCGAGGTTCTCGTCCCAAAGCTCGACGGACTCGCGTTGTGTCGAACCGTCAAGAGCGATCCTGACTTGCGGCACATCGTCATGCTGGTCTTCAGCATTCTCGCGGTGCAGTCTCGCGCGCGTGAAGCAGGCGCGGACGCCTTTCTCATGAAGCCGCTCGCAGAGAAGCGCTTGGTCGAGACGGTCCGTCAGCTCCTGGTCATGCGGAGCGCGATGAGTCAACCGGAGGAGACGCATGATTGACGGTCGCCTGGCCGACGCTGCCGCAGACGGCGAGGAGTCCTTTCCTCGCATCAAGACCGGCAACCCTCAAGCGGACGAAATCCTCGGCGGGGGATTTCCCTGCAATTCCATCAACATTCTGATGGGGCAGCCGGGAACCGGCAAAACGATCTTCGCCCAGCAGCTGCTGTTCCATAATGCGACCGGTGGTCGGCCGCTGCTGTTCGTCACTACGCTGTCGGAGCCGATGCACAAGGTGGTGAGCTACGTGCAGCGGTTTGACTTCTTCAATCCGGGGCGCATCGGGGACGACATTCAATACGAAGACCTTGGCGCGGCGCTTTCCGAGCGTGGTCCAATCGCGTTGAGCGATTGGCTCAGTCATGCGATCAAGACCCGGTCTCCCAAAGTGGTTGTGATCGACTCGTTCCGCGCGATTCACGATCTGGCGATATCAGCCGACGAGACTCGACGGTTCATCTCGAACATCGCCGGCCTTTTGTCGGCCTATGACGTGACCACGTTCTTGCTCGGCGAATACACACAGGACGACATCCGAACGTTTCCCGAGTTTGCGGTCGCCGACGCCATCGTCGAGCTTGCACGCCAGCCGCGGAGCTCGCGCGACGAACGCTTTCTGCGCGTCCTGAAGTTGCGGGGAAGCGCATACCGCGAAGGGCAGCACGCCTTCCGCATCACCGCCAGTGGGCTCGAATTGTATCCGCGGCTCGTCGCACCGCGCGAGCCCGAAAAGTATGTGTCGTCGGTCGATCGGATCTCCACCGGCGTTCATGGTCTCGACGACATCCTTGGAGGCGGACTCCTAGCGGGCAGCACCACGTTGGTTGTCGGAATGGCCGGATCCGGCAAGACGACGCTCGCGCTCCAGTTCGCGCTGGAAGGAGTGAGGCGTGGCGAGCAGACGCTGTATGTCAATTTTCAGGAGAATCCGGCACAACTGCGGCGCGCAATCGGCAATCTCGGCGAAGATCCGGACGCGTTGCAACGCAAGGGACTCCGGTTGCTCTATGCGTCGCCGGTCGAGCTGCAGATCGACAGCATCGTCGTCGAAATCTTCGACGCGATCAAGTCGGGGACCATTCGGCGCTTGGTGATCGACGCGGTCGGCGACCTCGGGGCGGCGGCGAGCGATTCACAGCGTTTACACGACTACCTCTATTCTCTGATTCAACATTTTGCGGCGCGCGGTGTCACGACCGTGTTGACGCTCGAGTCGGGTGAAGGCTTCACTGGCTCGACTCTCGCGCACGATGAGCGGTTCAGCTACATGTCCGACAACTTGATCTATCTCGCCTGGAGTCCTCTGAAGGTAGGCCATCGCACCATTCGCGTGGTCAAGATGCGCGGCAGCGCGCACGAACGGGACATTCGAGGGTTCGAGATCGGCGCCGAGGGGGTGCGAGTCTTGTGACCGAGCCGGGTGTTCACGACTCGCCGTCGCGGGTCTCTTCCACCATCAGTGCGGATCGTCTCAAGCGCCTGACGAATTTGAGTCGGGGCTTCACGTACGCAGCATCGTTGTCGGAGATCCTGCGGTATGCCGCCGAGCAAGCCGCGGACTTGCTCGATGCGGAGAAGGCGATCCTGATGCTCGCCGACGATGAAGGACTGCTGCGTGTGCACGCATCGTTCGGCGTAACCGACGAAACGGTCACACGCTTTCGCTCATCATTCGACGAATCGCTCGTCAGCCGGCTGCAAGGGTTGTTCGGAACGGCGGAAGGATTCCTCGGCGTGCCGCTCGTCGTTCAGGGGCGAGTCATCGGCCTGTTGGCTGTGATGCGGCGGGTGGACGTCGAGATCAGTTCAGATGACGAATGGCTGTTGTCGGCGCTCGCCGATCAGATGGCCGCGCCGCTCGAGAACGCGCAGCTTGCGGCGAAGATTCAGCACGCGGCGCTGCTCGTCGAGAACGCGCGGCTGTACGAGTCCGAGCGTGATGCGCGTCGCGAAGCCGAAATAGCGCGCGCCGAGGCCGAAGCGGCGAATCGTGCGAAGAGCGAGTTCATTGCGAACATGAGCCACGAGCTTCGTACACCGCTGAACGCAATCGCCGGCTATGTCGAGCTGCTCGAGATGGGGCTACGCGGCTCGGTGAGCGATGCGCAACGAGACGACCTGCGTCGCATTCAGCAGAATCAGCGCCTGCTG